>CAVJQD010000025.1:0-23604 GCA_963651555.1 uncultured Clostridium sp.
TCAAAAGCAATTTTTAGAACATCCCTTTAGTGTTGAGAGTAGTAGAGAGTTAAGAGTTGATAAACAAAAAGAGACGGATATTGTCCGTCTCTTTGTTTGTATACAGAGAGTCTGTAATGGAACGGACTCTTATTTGCGTTTGCGAGCGCCGTAGCGTGACATGAACTTGTCGACGCGACCGGCAGTATCGACCAATTTCGACTTACCCGTATAGAATGGGTGAGAGGAACTGGAAATTTCCAACTTAACCAAAGGATAGGTTTCGCCATCGATTTCGATAGTATCCTTAGTAGCAACGGTAGAGCGGCTGAAGAATTGGTCGCCGTTCGACATATCTTTGAAGACTACGACACGGTAGTTATCTGGATGAATTCCTTGTTTCATAATTACGAACTTGTTACAGATTAGACATTACTCAGCAGCGACTACTACGAAGTTGATATCGGCTTTTACCTCTTTGTGGAGGTGTGCGACAGCCTTATATTCACCAAGCACTTTGACAGGCTCATCGAGAGAGATGACACGACGGTCAACAACGATGTTTTGTTCAGCGAGTGCATCAGCGAGTTGCAGAGCGGTAACAGCACCAAAGATTTTGCCATTCTCACTAGCTTTAGCCTTGATAGTGAGTTTGATATCCTTAAGTTGTTCAGCGATAGCGAGTGCATCGTTTTTGATTTTCTCGAGTTTGTGAGCGCGTTGGCGGAGGTTTTCTTCGCGTACTTTGCGTGCAGACTCGCTAGCAATGACAGCGAGTTTATTAGGTATCAGGTAGTTGCGTCCGTAACCGTCGCGTACCTTAACGATATCGTCTTTGAAGCCGAGGTTGGCTACATTTTGAATCAGTATTACTTCCATTGTACAATCCTCCGTTTATTTCATCATATCGGTTACATAAGGCAGCAAGGCGAGGTGTCTTGCTCTTTTGACAGCCTGAGCGACTTTGCGTTGATACTTAAGGGAAGTACCGGTAAGACGGCGAGGCAAGATTTTGCCTTGTTCGTTGAGGAACTTCTTGAGGAACTCAGGGTCTTTGTAGTCAATATACTTAATGCCACTTTTCTTGAAACGGCAATATTTCTTTTTCTTAACGTCCTTTTGTTGTGGAGTAAGGTATCTTATTTCTTGTTCAGCCATAGTTTAAGCCTCCTTATTTTTAAGATTAACATTGCGACGTTTCTCTGCGTACTCGTAAGCATACTTATCAAGACGGAAAGTGAGGAAACGGATTACACGTTCGTCACGGCGATACTCGGTCTCGAGCGTAGCGATAACAGATGGTTCAACATCGAATTGCATGATGGCATAGAATCCCGTGGTCTTGCCGCTGATAGGATAAGCGAGTTTTCTCAAACCCCACTCCTCACGATTGAGGATCTGAGCTCCGTTATTTTTGAGCAGTTCCTCGAATTTGTCTACCGCTTCCTTCATCTGTTGTTCAGACAAAACGGGAGTCAAGATGAAAGCGGTCTCGTAATGGTTTAACATAAATAAACAGTTGTTAGTTAATAAATTAAGTGTTTGGGAGGTATATCTTGGTACACAGTTCCACAAACAGGTTGCAAAGGTACGGGTTTATTTTGGGATATGCAAGAGGTGGGGTGGATTTTTTTGCTTTGTTGGTGGTTTGTGGATGTTTCCTGCTTAGATGGCGGGGTATTATGTTTCCTGCTCGCACTACGTGCTCGCGAAAAATTGAAGAAAAGGTTCAAAGCTTATTTCTATGCTGTTCCGACGAAAATTACAGAAAATGGACAAAAGCTATCCCCTTGTCGCTGTTTTTACCTTGCCACTGCGTGGCAGAGAAATGAAGAGAAAGGCTTGCACTGCGCGCAAGAGAAATAAAGAGAAGGGGCTTATCTCCTGCTCGCTGCGTTCACGAGAAACGAAATAAAGAGAGAGAGAGAAGACCACCCTTGCAGGGTTGTTTTAGAAGGACTAGAAGTTCTAACTTGATTAGAGGAACTATGGGAAAAGCGATTGGTAGGGGTTATGGGTCTTATGAAAAGGGAGAGAAGGAGGTATTATGGTGGAATCAATAAAATGTTGTACCTTTGCGGTGTGGATGAGAGATTGGGATCTTGATATGAGGGAAACAATTCTTTGAGCGTTATGGTACTTAATTATATATGGATAGGTTTCATCTTGCTGGCGGTAGTGAGCGGTGCGGTGCAGTTCTTTTGCTACGGTCAGACGGATGTGTTCAATGCAATACTGAACTCGACTTTTGATTCGGCGAAGTCAGGTTTTGAGATATCGTTGGGTTTGACGGGGGTGCTTACCTTGTGGCTTGGCATTATGAAGATAGGCGAACGAGGGGGCGTAGTGGAATCGTTTTCGCATGCGGTAGCGCCGTTCTTCTCTCGCATATTCCCTGAGGTGCCGAAAGACCATCCCGCGTTTGGTAGTATGTTTATGAACATCTCCGCTAACATGTTGGGTTTGGATAATGCTGCTACGCCTATGGGCTTGAAAGCGATGCAGCAGTTGCAGGAGTTGAATCCGGATAAGAACAGGGCATCGAACGCTATGATCATGTTCCTCGTTTTGAACACTTCGGGTTTGACACTGATACCTGTGAGCATCATGGTTTATAGGGCGCAGTTGGGTGCAGCGAACCCTGCGGATGTGTTCTTGCCCATACTTCTCGCCACTTATTTTTCGACATTGGTAGGTTTGATATCGGTTTGCATTGCGCAGCGTATTCGACTATGGGATAAGGTGATACTATTAACCTTAGGCGGATTGACAGCGTTTGTTGGACTGATGTTGTATGGAGCATACCGATTGCCTGAACCGACGCTGACCAAATGGTCGGGCATCGGTTCGTCGGTGATACTACTGAGTGTGATAGTGGCATTTATTGTGAAGGCTATGATTCGCAAGGTCAATGTATACGACGCTTTTATCGATGGGGCGAAAGATGGGTTCAAGACGGCGGTGGGTATCATACCATATTTGGTGGCGATGTTGGTGGCTGTTGGGATGTTTCGGGCATCGGGCGCGATGGACTTGTTGGTGGATGGTATTGCCTACGCAGTGGCAGCGGTGGGGCTGAATACGGACTTCGTTCCCGCCTTGCCGACGGCCTTTATGAAGCCGCTAAGCGGTAGTGGAGCGAGAGGATTGATGGTGGATGCGATGACGCAATATGGTGCAGACTCGTTCGTGGGTAGATTGGTGAGCATCATGCAAGGGGCCACGGACACAACATTCTATATATTAGCCGTTTACTTTGGTTATGTAGGTATCAAAGATACTCGGTACGCTGTGGTTTGCGGACTAATTGCGGATGTGGCGGGAATTGTGGCGGCGATACTCATTGGATATTTGTTTTTTCATTAGATAGACAGACTATATGATTTATTTTCAGGCAGATGGGATACCCGTTCCGACTTTGGAGCAGGATCGATTGAAGGATTGGATACATAGTGTAGCGGCCTATTATGGGAAGCGCGTGGGGACTATTCACTATATCTTTTGCGACGATGAGCGTATCTTGGAGGCGAATAGGCAGTTCTTGCAGCATGACTATTACACGGATGTCATCACATTCGATTATTCGGAGGGGGATATGCTGTCGGGTGATATCTTTATCAGTGTGGATACGGTTCGGAGTAATGCGGAACAGATAGGGGTAAGTTTTGATGAGGAGTTGCGTAGGATAATCATTCATGGTGTGTTGCATCTGACGGGGCAAGAGGATAAGAGTGAGGAGGCTCATGCTGAGATGACTCGTAAGGAGGAGCATGCGCTGGGGATGTATGCGGGGTTAGAGTAGTTGCGTTGGAATAGTTTTTGCAATATATTGAGTATTATAAACCTATAAATAAAAACCTTATGGATAGATTTTTTTCGTTGCTTGGTGGTGTAGCGTTAGGTGCGCTGCTGGGCATATTGTTTGCGCCAAAGAGTGGCAAAGAGACTCGTGAAGAAATAAAGAAGCTACTGCAAGAGAAGTGTCCTGACCTCGACAAAGAGCGTTTGGAGACTCTTGTAGATGAAGTGATAGCCAAGATGAAGTTGGCTTATGCCGAGGACACGCAATCGAGTGAGGCATGAGCGAGAAACGCAGTTCGTTAGAACATCTGATAGAAGACGGCAAGGCATACCTTCGTAAGCGTGGGGACTTGTGTCGATTGGAACTGGTGGATAAGTTGTCGCTTATTCTCGGTTTGGTATTCACCTTCTTAGTATTGGGATTACTGTTGCTGGTAGCCGTTGGGTATTTCTCGGTTGCGATAGTAGGTAGTCTTGCGACCTGCATGCCTGTTTGGGCTGCTTGTTGTATCATAGGGTGTGTGTTTGTGTTGTTGGCATTGATTGTATTCTTGTGCCGCAAGGTGCTGTTTATCAATCCGCTTATTCGTTTATTGAGCGGGATCTTATTCACAGAGGAAGAAGGAAAGGAGGTTGAGGATGAGAGCGTTGAATGAGATGCGTAGTCAGTCGGATATTGCAAAGCAGCGCAAGCGTTTGACGAAGGAAGTGAAGCGATGCGAGAAGGCTTGCACAGCGGATGTGGCTAAGGTTCGTGAGGCATGGAGTGGCGTGAGTCGATTGGTTTCGATGGCATCGTCGTCGTTCTCTTATGTCTTGGCTGGGCTGTCGATTGCAAAACGGGTGTTTAGCAAGCGATGATTCTTGCGGGTGGTGTTTCCTTTCTTTTTCCTTGCCACTGCGTGGCAGAGAAACTAAGAGAAAACCTTGCACTGCGTGCAAGCGAAATAAAAAGAGGCTGTCTAATCAGAAGGATTAGGCAGCCTCTTGAATATGTAAATAGTGTGTGTTTGTTTCTATTTACTTGTGCGATGGTCTCTATTTTACTTCAGTAGGGAGACGCTACGGTTGACGAACTTAGCGAGTGCTTCTCCACGGAGGAGTCCTGACGCTAAGAGGGCGATGTCGATGAGTTGTGGGAGTTGGTCGTTGTCCTTAGCGAAGGCGGCATATACTTGCTTCTTTTGTTCACGCAGGGCGGCCAGTTCCTTGGTGCAATTATCAACGGCATCCTTCTCTTCTTGGGTAAGGTCGGCCTCTTTCTTGTCTTTCTGTTGTTCCTTGAGGGTATTCTCTTCTTTCTTCTTTGCCTCGATCTGATCATCGATAGGTGCTACATTGGCATCGGTAGCGGTATGGATGTTCTGCAGGAGCGAGAGAACGAGAGGGTGCAAGGTGTTGATGACGAGGTTATACTGGTCAGGCATGGTGCCATAGAAAGAGAGTCCTTGTTGGTGCTGCGACATATCTTTCATACGGCGCATCCATTCGTTTTGGGTAAGGAAGACTGGCAGTGCTGTTTCGCCGACGGCTTCGAAAGAGACGAACATGTTGGTCTTATCGTTCTTAGGCAGTTGCGACTCGAAGGCATAGCGGAGTGCTTCGGTGTCGGCTTCAGAGAGCGAGACTTGTGCTTTCTCTTCCTTCGGGATAAGGTTCTCGATGACATCGGAGTCGATGCGGACAAAGCGGATAGAGCCTTTCTTGTCCGAACCTTCTGCTTGATACTCAGCGTTTTTCTGCTCTGCTTGTGAGATGATGTGAACATCGAGTTCGCCGTTCATGAGCAGGACATCATAGCCTTTCTCCTTTGCGCGTTCGATATAGGAATATGACTCATCGGGGTCTTGTGTATAGAGGAAGATGAGGTTACCGTTCTTGTCGGTTTGTTGGTCTTTTATCTTGTCCTTATACTCACTGAATGTGAAGAACTCGTGGTTGATATTCTCAAAGAGTGCGAAGTTGACGGCACGCTCATAGAACTTCTCGTCGGATAACATTCCATACTGAATGAACAGTTTGATGTCGTTCCACTTCCTGCAGTAGTCTTCTCGTTCGTTCTTGAATATCTCGGCGAGTTTGTCGGCTACTTTCTTGGTGATATGCGAGGATATCTTCTTGACGTTTTGGTCGGATTGGAGGTAGGACCGTGATACATTCAATGGGATATCGGGTGAGTCGATGACACCATGAAGGAGCGTTAGGTACTCGGGTACGATGTTCTCTACTTCATCGGTTACGAAGACTTGGTTGCAATAGAGTTGGATCTTATTGCGGTGTACATCGAGGTTGTTCTTTATCTTCGGGAAGTAGAGGATACCTGTCAAGTGGAATGGGTAGTCGACATTAAGATGGATATGGAAGAGTGGTTCATCCATCTGATTGGGGTATAACTCGTGATAGAAGTTGGTATAGTCTTCTTCGGTTAGGTCGGCAGGTTTGCGAGTCCAAGCAGGGTTGACATCATTGATGATGTTATCTTGGTCGGTCTCTTGTTCACGCCCATCTTTCCATTCTTTCTTCTTGCCGAATACGATTTCGACCGGTAAGAACTTGCAGTACTTTGTGAGAAGACCTTGTATCTTGCTATCTTCGAGGAAGTCGAGGTTTTCGTCGTCGAGATGAAGGACGATGTCGGTGCCTCGTTCGGCCTTGATAGTCTCTTCCATATCGTATACAGGGCTGCCATCGCAAGACCAGTGTACGGCTTTTTCATTGTCACGCCACGATTGGGAGAAGATCTCAACACGGGTGGATACCATAAAGGCAGAGTAGAAGCCGAGTCCAAAGTGACCTATGATGGCTTGAGCATTGTCTTTGTACTTGTTGACGAACTCCTCAGCGCCTGAGAAGGCTATTTGGTTGATGTACTTATCGACTTCTTCGGCAGACATTCCGATACCGTGGTCGGAAATAGTCAGTGTGTGTTTCTCTTTGTCGATTTGTACTCTTACTTTGAGGTCGCCGAGTTCGCCTTTGAACTCGCCTACGGAAGCGAGGGTCTTAAGTTTCTGCGTTGCATCGACTGCGTTGGAGATTATCTCACGCAAGAAGATCTCGTGGTCAGAGTAAAGAAACTTCTTAATGACGGGGAAGATATTGTCTGATGTTACCCCTATATTTCCTTGTGCCATAATTATAAGTATTTAGATTTTGATTTAGACTTTGATTTATTTTCCAAATAGGTTACTGAAGAAACTCTTTCGGTCGGTGGAAGAAGAAGGTTTGACATTGTCGGACGAAGCCAACTGTTCCATTACTTTCTTCTCGTCGCGTGAGAGGTGCTCCGGTATATAGACATTGACATTGATGAGCAGGTCGCCTGCGGCATATTGTCGTCCATACTGATCGATAGTAGGCAATCCCTTACCACGCAGCCTCAGCACCTTGCCTGGTTGTGTGCCTGGAGCGATAGTGACTTTGACTTTGCCGGATAGGGTTGGTACTTCGATCTGTCCGCCGAGGGTAGCTGTTGGAACAGATAGGAGTAGGTTGTAGACAAGGTCAGACCCGTCGCGAATCAGTTCGGGGTGTTCTGCTTCTTCGATAAGCACGAGCAAGTCGCCATTGACGCCCCCGCGCGGGGCAGCGTTACCTTTGCCTTGCATGGTGAGTTGCATACCGTCCATGACGCCAGCGGGTATGTGTATGGAGATGACTTCGTCGTCTCGCACGATACCTTCGCCATTGCAGTGGGGGCATTTGTTCCGTACTGTTTTTCCTTCACCGTGACATAGTGGGCAAGCCTCTTGTACTTGCATCATACCTAAGATGGAGCGTTGGGTACGCACGACACGACCAGTACCATGGCATTGAGTACAGGTATCGACCTGACCATCGGCCGAGCCGGTACCATGACAGTCGGGGCAAGGTACTTGTTTCTTGACACGGATCTTCTTGTCGACACCGGTAGCGATTTCTTCGAGGGTCAGTTTTACCTTCACGCGCAAGTCGCTACCACGAGTGACACGCTGGGCATTGCTTCTGCCAGAGGAAAAGCCACTAAAGAAATCGCCAAAGCTGGAGCCACCAAAGATGTCGCCAAACTGTGAGAAGATGTCTTCCATAGACATTCCGCCGCCGTTGAAGCCGGATGCACCAGACATACCGGCGTGTCCAAACTGGTCGTATCGTTGCCTTTTTTGCGGGTCGGACAAGACCTCATACGCCTCGGCAGCCTCTTTGAATTTCTCTTCGGCTTCCTTGTTGCCAGGGTTCTTATCGGGATGGTATTGTATAGCCTTCTTACGATAGGCTTTCTTTATCTCGTCGGCTGTAGCGTTCTTATCGACGCCCAGCACTTCGTAGTAATCTCTTTTTTCTGCCATAAATTAGATTCCTTTCGGTTATTAGTTCCCAACCACCACTTTAGCATATCGTATGACTTTGCCAGCGAGGGTGTAGCCTCGTTGTGTGCAGTCGATGACCTTACCTTTCTGTTCGGGTGAAGGTGAAGGTATGGTAGTGATGGCTTCGTGGAACTCGGTGTCAAAGTCAGCGTCGGCAGTCTCTATAGGCTCGACTTCGTACTTCTTAAGGAAGGTGAGGAACTTGCCATAGATGAGTTCGATACCTTGTTTGACAGCGTCTACATCGTCGGATTGTGCCATTGCGGCTTTGGCCCGTTCTAAGTCGTCGACGAGTGGGAGCATGTCACAGAAGATCTTCTCGCCGGCTGTCTTAGTGAGTTCCAGTTTCTCTTTGTTGGTACGCTGACGATAATTATTGAACTCTGCCATCATTCGCAAGTTCTTATCTGCCAAATCGGCACACTTTTGCTCCAACTCAGCGATTTGCTTGGTAAGTTCCTCGTTGGGTTGTGCCTCGAGTTGCGCTTCTGTTTTCTCTTCGGTTGGCTGTTCTGCTTGGGGTTCTTCGGCAGGTTGTTGTTCTGCCTTAGTCTCTTGTTGAACGGTCTCTTGCTGTGCCTTCTCTTCGGCAGCGGGTTGCGATTGGGTTGTCATATCTTTCTTGTTTTTGTTTCTTTTGAACATATCGTAATTAACTTGTGATTAACTATAGATCGCCTTGTAGTAGGCAAAAAGATTGCCATAGGCGTTGTACTGCCACATTGGCAGAATGGAAAGGTTAGGCTTCTTTCCCGAGGTTTCGGCGTTAATGTTTCGGTGGCATATATTAACGGTTTTGGGTATAAAATGAGTATTTTTGGGGTATGACGGGGAAGTGGTCGGATAGTCTATCCCTACGTTATCCCTACGTTATCCCTTCGATAAGTCTCCTACATGGGTATTATGTCGATTATACCACGTTTCGTTAAGAAATGGCAGAGATGGCTTTTAGATTTGGAGAAGGGGAATAGGATGGACAATTGGACAATTGACAATTTGACAATTGACAATCGACAATTACAGAGTATACATAAACGAGCCTCACGGCTCGAACGACACGAGGGTGTGTCGTCTCCACAAAGTTATTGGACAATTGGACAATTGACGATTGACAATTGCGCTATATAGTCATCCTATAGAGTGCAGGGTTAGTCGTCGGTGCACCAACATGGGTAATGGCGGCGGAAGGGGATGGTATAACGGATGCCTATTTCGAGTCCCACAAAGAGCGGGTGATAGGTACCAGTTGTGATAGGCGTCTTGAATAGCGAGGAATAGGGCGGCATGAAGGCGTGTGCTTGAAGGGCCTCTGCGGAGATATTGGTGGCATCCTCACGGAAGCCAATGGGCGATTTGCCTCCTGCAGTGACGGTTGTACGAGGGTTCGCATATACGGCATACTTGCCCACGAAATGCAACGACAAGTCGAGGTTATGGGCAACGGGGAAGAGTACGCCGACCTTTGCAAGGATTGATAGATACTGTCCTCGGTCGATGAGCATCCCTTTTGGATGGAAAGCATCGTTGTGGTAGAAGCCATGTGCATCGACATCATGTAGGGTAAGGTTCCATGGGGCATAGAAGCCTGTGTGTACAAGGTCGCCTTTGGCGGAATAGGATGCCTGTATGCCGCAGTTATACGCAGCACCTACTCCGATTTGCACACGGACAGTGTTGACCGGTATGGCAAAGAGCAAGAGGACTTGGGGAGACAAGTAGAGTTGTTGCTGTCGTTCTCGCCACGAGTTGATGGCGAGCGTGTGTTTGTATAGTTCGCCATCGGTATCGGTGACGCCATCCCAAGTCTGTTGACCCGATAGCCGTATGGCACCGCCATAACGGTCGAAGTCGCAGCCAAAGGAGATGCCAAAGATGTGGGTAAAGAAGATATTTACGCCGAGATGTGCGGAGTAGCCATAATCACCTGAGGAGGAAGCCGTTAGGTCGGGATAGGCATCGGCAGCAATGGCATGTCCGAGAGCCGAATATCCGGCAGCGATGCCTACATCGAACGACACGCCACGGATAGCGTTCTGCGCCTGCAAGTGGAATATTGGCACAAGGGCAAGGAGGACTATATATAGGCGGATATGCTTCATCGTACCAAGCGTTTTTCGGCTACTACAGACTGGTCGGAATAGGTAGTAACGAGGATGTAGATATGTGGACTAATCCAATAGACTTGTTGGGCTACTTGTTGCGCGGCGGTGTCGCCTGGGTTGAGGTCGGCTGAGTGAGTGAGTTCACTGAAGTCGGTAGGGCAAGCCTCGACGATAGCACCAGCGTGCGTATGCATGATGCAGTGGTATAAACCATTCAAGCCGTTGGGGGCGTAATAGAACTGTTCTGTTGCGCCTGAGATGATGTTACCCTCGTGGTACCACTGATAGGAGGCATAGACGAGGTCGGGGTCGGGCACAAAGATGACATCTTTCCACTTGGCGTACATCTCTATTCCGACACACGGGACGGGGCACTCTTTCAAGGTAAGGGTATAGACATAGAGAATACTATCGCAGCCATGCTGACTCTTGAGGAGTTGTTGTGCAGAGCCCGCCTGTGCGAAGGTCTGTCCTCGCCAGACGAATGGGAATTGGGTAGTGTCGCACACAGTAGTATCGACGGGAATCTGCTTGGCTACAACGCCCTCGCATGGGTCACATTCTTTGGAACGGACATTGAGATTGTAGATGATGCTATCGCAACCTTGTTGGGTGGTTATGACAAACTGATGGCTACCAAACTGCGTCACTTCGTTTCCTCGCCACGATATAGGGAAGACCGTGTTGGCACAGAGGGTGGTATCGACTGAGAGGGTCTTTGCTGCGGGGCAAGGAGGGTCGCATGAGTGCGGTTGTACGATGAAGACGGTGCGATGAATAACCGTGTTGACGAGGGTGGTTGTCTTTTGGAACATGATATCGTCGAGACAGAAATCGTTTCCGCCCTCGGAGGTATTCTTATCGAACACACCAATCATTACTTCGGTAGCGTTGCAGGGTGCTTTCCATCGCACTTCTCGGTACTCCCAAGCATTGAGCGGGTTGGCTGTTCCGAGGATATGGACTGTTCCGAGGTTGTTGGTCTGTGTGACGCCCGACGGGTCTTTGTAGGCGATGACGAACTGCAGTTGTGCAGGTTGGTTATTGGCGCCTTTATTCGGGTATGCAGCCCAATAGGAGAAGAGATAGATAGAGTCTTTCTCAAGTATGAGTCGCGGATTATCACGGGTCTCCGCTTTCCACGCATAGCCACTCTTACCGGCGTCGAAGAGTGCGAAGTAGTTCCCTCCGTGTGGCAGTACGGCATAGAAATCCTTCCAAAAATAGGACGCATCGTGCGTGATACAGTATAGGTTGGATGCCCCTGCGTGATTGTTATAATACTGCTGTTGGTCCCAACCGGCATACTGATAGTCGGAGGTGAAGTTCGATGGAGGATTGTTCTCGAAATCGCCGTTCGCCATCAAGTTATTGGCAGCGGATACCTCGGAGTGCACCACATCACAAACATACTCTGCAGTATCGTTGGCTGTAATGATGAGTGAGCGAGCGGTATTGGTTAGGGTATCGTTCATCACGACATTGCCTTGCTTGATCTGCCGCCAAAGATAGGTCTCTAAGGAGCCTACAAGGTAGGTCGACTTGAGAGCGGTCTTGCTTCCACTACATAAGGACGAGGCATAGATGGTGTCGGTAGGTACAGTCGCATTGTCTGCCTTTGCGATGAAAGGCAGACACGATGCGGCTACGAGAGCCAAAACTATATATCCGATATTCCGTGACATCAGTTATGCAATTGTTTCTCGGCTTCTACGGAACCGTCGGAGTAGGTCGTTACCAAGAGACTGAGATGGGTAGAAATAGGATATACGCGCCGTGCAACCACACTGCGAGTGACGGATGCAGGATAGATATCCTTGGAAGGGTCGGCTTCGCTGAAAGTTGTGTGGCAAGATTCGATATCGCCCGTCTCGTTATTCAGCACCACATAATACTCGTCGGTTGGGCGTAATGTAGTGTCACAATAGTACTGTGCAGTAGCACCTTCGACGGCTTCGCCGTTCTTGTACCATTGGAATGATTGGTATTGTCCATCCTTATTGTCTACGAACAAGAAGTTATCCCACTTGCGGTAGATCTGTACGGTGCAAGGTGTAGGAGGCGTAACGGAGCAGTCGGTGACGGTAAGGTTGAAGTGGTCGGTGTATGCCACTTTTGATGCGGCATAGGATACTGTTTGGAACATGATATCGTCGAGACAGAAATCGTTTCCCTTGGCAGCGGTGTTGAGGTCGTAGAGACCAATGTAGACATCGGCACAGTCGACAGGAGAACGCCATACCACTTTCTGTTGGTGCCACTCGTTATCGTCGGGCATCGTGTATGGCTCACCGAGGTCAACCTCTGTGGTGACGCCACCGATGGAGTAACCTAAGACGAACTTCAACTGTGCAGGTTCTTTGTTTTCTCCGTTCGGGTTGGCTGCCCAATAGGAGAAATAGTAGATCGAGTCTTGATAGATAACCAAGTCAGGATTGTCGGTAGAGGTTGCTTTCCATGCATAGCCACTCGTGCCCGCGTCAAAGAGGCCGAAATAAGACCCACTATGTGGCACTACGGACTCGTAGTAATGTGAGAAATAGGACGCATCGGCAGACAGAGCCCAAAGGTTGCTTGCGCCTTCGTGGGTATCGTAATACTCATTTTGATCGATACCAACATAGGTATAATCGGACGTAAAAGCATCTATGTTCTCGAAAGCACCACTCACCATAAGGTTATCGGCAGCGTTGACGACGGTCTTGTAGGCTGTGACGCTATAGGAATAGGAGCCCTCGTCGGTAGGCGTGATGGTGTAGGTGCGTTCTACCTCTGTCGAGAGGGTATCGGTACCTGAAACCCAACGGTAGAACTCGGCATTGACAGAGGACGAGAGTTGCACAGGGTCGCCAAGGCAAGCCTCTTTGTTGGTGGTGTTCTCGCACACGGGCGCTGGTGCTGTGAGGTTATATGTCTTCTCCTCTATGAGGGTGGTGCAAGCCACATCGGAATAGAGTGCCACTGTGACGGAGAAAGCATCGCCTTCGCTCACGGCGAGTCCGCTGAGAGTATAGGTATAGGGTGAATGAGGGGTCTTGGCTTGTTTTGCATCGGTAGTAGAGGCTGACGTTATCCGCATGCCACAGGGTGCGCCATCGAACTGAATGAGTAACTCGGCGTTGTAGTTATTGTCGGCACAGTCGTAGGAGATGGTAGCCAAGACATTGCTCAAGGCAGCAGTACCTGTGACAGAAGGCTGCGCTGCCCAATGGTAGGACTGACCATTCTCTGCATCGAGCACACAATAGGGCTTCGATGTTGATGCCCAGATGATATCCTCGGTGTGGGTTGAGAGTTGGTTGGTGTAATACGCATCGGTCTCGGTGTTGCTTGAGCAGAAACGGATGTTGTCTTGCGACTTATCGGTAGCGGTAGTGGTGTACTGATATACGCCATCGATACCCGCCACTGGCGTCATCTTATATGAACCCGAAGGCTGTCCGGAACGAGAGCCTGAGAAGTAGATATAGTAGGCATTGCGACAGCACCAGTGTTGCGTGACATCGAGGTAGATGGTCGTTCCCTTAGGTATCTCGCCGGCGGAAGCGTTGGCGCAGAACAGAACGCCTATCACGAAGAGCGTAAAGCGTAATAATATAGATTTGCTTTTCATAATGCTATAGGTTATTTCGTTGTATCATCAATAGGAATGATCTCGGTACGGCGGTCGAGTGCGATGGTATGTACAGAGCCATCACCTGCATCGTAAGCGATATCTGAGGAGTGGGACTCCACTTGTATCTGCGATGCTGCAACGCCTTTGGCGATGAGCATATCGGCTACGGCTTGGGCACGTTTCTCGGACAAGATACGGTTCTTGCGGGCGTTACCCTCTTTGCTGGCGTGTCCCGAAACGATGATTTTCTGGTCGGGGTTCTCAAGCAAGACGGCAGCAATCTTATCCAAGATGTCTTTCGGTTCGAGTTTGGGTTCCACGGAGTTGACATCGAACCAGATGACTGACTTATGCATCAAGCGTACGATCTGCTTGGCAGCCTCTTTCTTTGGTTTCTGTATCACCTCTTGCCGAGATTGCAAGGTGTAAGTAGTATCGCACAGTTGGAATTTCTCATAGGTAGGTTCTGCCGGCTTCGGCTTCTCGATATGATGCCACGAGATTCCGATAGTCAGACCCGCACCCCAAGGACGCACTGCTTTTACCATCGTGGAGGCTATCTCACCCTTGTATTCGTTCATGAAAAGATGTTGTCTATAAGATTTTTCTGCTTCTGCTTGTCTCCAACCTATCTCGCTTTGCGTCTCGTTGTTCAAGTTGAGGCAGTTCATCTGGAAGTATAATCCGCAGAGTAGGTCAACCTGTTTGTTAAGCGGTATCATCAGTCCAAGTTTGGCATCGGCTGCCAATGCCACTTTTTTGAGGTTGAGGTCGTGACGGTCGGTACCAAAGTCACTCCAGGTCTCGGTATAGAAGTCCTTATCGCCCGTCATGCCACCTTCACCTTCACGGATGAGCATGCCCCATTGTGGGTACTCACCTTGATGCTCTAAGGAGCCACTGCGCAAGAGCCATTTGCTGTATACGGGCATTCCTACGCGCACGCCTAAGCCTGCATAGAGACGCAGGTTGTCGTCGTTCAATGGGTATTGGCATTGGATACCGATAGGTAGTTCAACGATATGCGTTATCTGTTGCTCTTTCCAATCGTGCGTAAGCGCGAGGTGGTTGTATTGCTCGCCGTCGGAATCGCCTTGGTTATCCCAACGGTTGGTATTGTTCAGCACACCGTAACTGCCATATCCCGAGAATGCTACACCAATGTTAAAGCCCCAGTTCTCGTGGAAATAGTAAGCATACTGCAACTGTAGCAGACCCTGGAAGTCGCCTAAGTTCTTGCCGGTCTTATTACCCTCTGCATCTTTCAGGGTGTATCCCATGGAGCCATAGCCAGCACCCAACATGGCTTGCACATAATGTCCTTTCTGCGTAGGCTTAGGTGCGGGACGCTCGGCAGGTTCGATGCGTTTGGTCATGGTCTTGCACGACACCGAGAAGGTAGTGTCTTGATAGGTCTTGATGATCTGTTCCTCGGTTTCTGTTATCTCGGAGGGTTGTAGTGCGGCAGAGGTATAGGTAGTAGGCGGCACGGGTACGTTGGTAATGCGAATGACCGATTTTTTGGCTTTCACCACATACTGCTTGCCTATTATCTTCTTGATAGCGGACACCGCCGAGGTCTCTTTGAACTTCTTGTTCACCGGCGCTGCGAGGTCTAACTCGGCATCGGAGTAGTCGATCACATAATCGGTTCGTTTACCTATATCGTGCAACACATCCTTCAACGGCACGTTGGTGTAGGTCTTTGTTAGTTTCTTGTGCTGAGTCTTCTTCTGTGCAGCCTGTGCACCGCCTACCGACAAGAGTAAGCAGAGAAGAAACAAGAGAAATCTGTTATTCATTTATCTTTGTTGTTTAATCATTCGTCCTAATGCATCATAGACTCGTTCGCCATATTGGATAAACAGTTCACCGTCAATCATATACTTCTTGATAGATTGGTCGGCAGTGTTATCGATGATGCTTGTTGTTATCTTACTATCTCGTATCTCCACACGGAAGCGGTTCTCGTAGGTTCCTTTGTTCAGGGTTACGGTATAATTGCCGAATAGGAGGTTCGTGCGTGTGTTTTCCTCGGTGTCTACCAACACAGCCTCCAAACCATCGGTGCCATCAGGTAGACTGAAAGTATAATCTCCGTCGGCGGTTATGCTAACGCCCAATGGGACAACCGTTTGCGTTGCGATAGGCAACACATTGGCTGCGACGCGAATGCTGTCGTTTGGCGTTAAGGAATAAATATTCGCACCCGACTTATCCTGTTTAGTTAGGTCGATATTCAGGTCGAACGCCGCCGTGGCATCTTGTTCTTGCAGACGGATATAGGTCTGGTCGAGCGTATTGCCTTCTTGCGCCAACTGCAGGCGGAGGGTGTACTGTTCGTCGGCTTGCGCAGGGGCTTTGGCACGCACCTCGTGAGGCAAGGTACCGGTTGCACTCTTGCTTTGCCAATCGACTGTTCCGGCAAACTGAACGAGATAGGAACGCATGCTACGGAAGTCGATACTTGCAGCATCTACCACATTGAAGACACTGTTGGCAGCATCGTATTCGTAGAGGAACCCTACTTTGTAGTCACCAATCTGCGTTGCCACCATCGGGTTACCAAAAGCATCGATGTTAGCATAGGATGGCACACCCAAGAGGTTCCAGTTGGAGTCGTAGATATATCGGTTATCGCGCTCAATCGTGCAGGTATGTTCGGGGTAAGTGACCGACTCCACTACGCCACTGATTGTCATTGGGTCGATGTTTGCCGAAGGGAAGTAGATACTTACTTCGGAGTTGCCATTCAAGAATTGGTCGCTCAATATCTTTTGATAATCGATATCTACCACATAGCCATGTCCTTTCTTGAGCACCACTTCGTTGGTCTCCCAGTAATACTTCCAGTAAGTGGGAGAGTCCGCCCAGCATCCGTTAGCGGCACGCAAGGCTCCGTCGTAGTACTGAATAGCAAAATGCTCGCCATAGGTGCCGCAACCGAATACTTCCGAGAGGCGTACATCGAACGGGAACGATACCCAATAGACCGTTTTCTCTTTCGCCGAGGCACTTCCGTTGAGGTAGTCTCGGGTCAGTGTCAAGACACAATATGCATTGTTCACCTTATTGATATTCAAGTCACTCGGATTGAATATCAATTGTTTGGCTTCGTCTTGGTTATTGCGGATGATCATCAAGTCGGTCATTATCGATTCGCCAGCATTGATCTCGCCTTCGGGTATCCATGCGCAGATGAGGTGGTTGGTCTTGAAGTCGTATATCACGCGGATGTTATACGAGTTGCCCGCTGTTCCTTCAATAAACAGGAAGGTGTTCGCATCCGAGAAGTCGCCTTCGGCACCTTTGAAGTACTGCGTGACGCCTGCATAAGGTGCTTTGATCTTCACCCTTGTGTTCGGGTCGGCTTTCACATCGAGACGATATACCCAGTTCTGTTGGTCGGCGAACTTCATGCTCGTCTGCTGATTACCGTTGGTGTCATATATGCCATTTTCACTCAGCAAGAAGAGATTATCACCTGCTCCTGCCAAGAAAGCACGGTTGAGACTGTTGTCGTAACTATTCCACATGAAGCGGATATTGGCATTGTTCAGCAACTTACCCGTGGCATCGACATAGTTATTGGTCTGCTCGTAAGCGGTTTGCACCAAGGTATCGGTGATGCAATAACTATAATCGTTGGCTACTACATACTTGAGGTCGGTATTTGCACCGGTCCAATGGCAATAGTAATAATCGAACGACTCATGCTGTTTGGCGTATTCCGAATAGCAGAAGCGACAGTTCAAGTTACTCTGTGCCTTGCTTCTATCCCAACCTGCCTCCGAGGCCTCTGTAAGGATATAATAGTTACCCGTATAGAGTTGGATGTCGCTTAGTACGCTTACGCTCGAGGTAGTCTGCTCTATCACGAAGTTATACACGCCGTTCTGCGTAAGTGTCTTAGCATCAATAGTCTGCTTGGTGGTCCATGCGGATGTCGTGAAGTCATATTCTTGCAGCCATACCTCGCAGGTATTGCTATTGGCAGACTGCGTACCCGATGCATCTTTCACAAACGGACGCACATGCATGCTGATGGTGTCGCGATGAGCGGTGGTCAGGTCCTCTGCCTGTTTGATAGTGTGCAACGGATGGAAGGTTACGATGTTGCTGCCGTCTTGCTCTACATACACCAGTCGATAGGTGGTGATAGGGTAAATGACGTCGAACATCACCTTACCGTCGGCTAAGTGCAGGTTGAAGGTGTATGCACCCGTGACAGACGGGGTTAGCGTAACGCCTGGGACATTAGCCTCCCCCCATTGGTACATCTGCCAACCGCGTGTGGTCTTGGTGATACTATTTCCTACATCTGAACCACGGCTGAAGTTGTTGCCATTGTCGTTGGTGATATAGAATGTATAGGTGTTGCCCTGTGTCAGCGTTACCGTTTTGGAGAAGGAGAACTCGCCTGGCGTAGTGGTTGTGAAATAGTCATTTACGCTAATATCATTGCCGGTCAGCACTAACTTATATCCTGCATTGGTGGCGTTATACCGCATCCAGATACCTTCGTAACGATAGGTGGTGCTGTTAACCGATTTGGCTGTTTGCGCCTTCTCCGACACGAACATCTGCAGGTTATTGGTGTGGTCACCACGATAGATGACTTCACATTTGTAGAATTCATCGTATCCGCTCTGATTGCTGTTATTGAAGGCAACATACGAGAACGCATTGGCTTTGGTCATGGTGTAAGCAAACACGCTATCGTTCACCTTGGTCATTTGGGCAAACTCTATTCGGTTATTCTTAGGTTGCACGCCTTTGTTATCACCCCACGGATTGGCACTAAAGGTATATACATAAGCATCACTCCATGTAAAGTCATTGTTCTTTAAGTAGATAGTCTTTGTCTGTGCGAACTTCACATACACCACGCAGTTGGTCGATGAGATAGACGACAATGTGTAGGTAGTGTTCGTTCCTGCTCCTGTAATCTTCGTTGTTCCATCTTTATCGGAATACCAACCCTCGACGGCGTAACCTACTGTCGGTATAGCCGTGAACGTGGCGTGCGTCACCGATGTACCCGAGGTGATGGTTCTCGTGCCCACTTGTGCCGTCAGCGTACCGCCGAGGTCATCCACTACACCGAAGGTGACAGGATAAGGGTCGGCTTCTGTCGGCAACGAGTAACTGGCGCAGAGGTAGTAGTTGTTTGACACATTGATAGTGGTGTTTGGGAAGAAGAGTATCACATAGTAGTCCTTATCGGTGCTACCTATCGTGGCATTGTTCCACTCCGTATCGCCTGTGCCCAACTCGATATCCGTATCGGCAAAGCCGTTGTTGACATTCTCTCTGCCGTAGAAGACCGTTCCATCATTATTATTGTTTTCTTCAAATATCTTGAACTTATTGTCCGTGCCACTATATGCCGTTCGTTGGATATACGCATACTTATCGGTACGAGTCATCTGTATACCTTTGTCAGTACCCCAACCTGTATTTTTCTCGTCCATGTACCAGTACTGCTGCACCTTCTCGGCGAACTTCACATACACGCTTGTGGCGGCAGTAAGAGTGATAGTGTAGGTAGTGCTTGTACCTGCTTCAGTTATCTTGGTTGTACCTGCAGCATCGGAATACCAGCCCTCTATCTCATAGCCGGTTGCCGGTGTGGCGGTCAGTGTAGCCGACGACACCTCTGTGCCCGAAGTGATAGTTGTCTCTCCCGACTTGGCGGTCAATGTACCATTATCGCCTATCACGCCGAAGGTGAGGATATAGGTCTCAATCACGGGATAGGTCACCGTCAAGGTGGAAGTAGCATAGTTCCATGTGAATACATAGTCGCCCGCAACCGACATGTCAATCTTGGCGTTCTCTATATCTCCACTATTCTTAAACGGGATATCCGTGCAGTTCGATGCCGTGATAGTAGCCGAGTTCTTGGCTACGCTCCACCACTTGTCTTGGTCGCTCGAACCACAAGACTTCAACTGTTTGAAGCCGAATTCTTTCGTTCCTGTCGAGGATATGGTGATGGTGCAAGAGGCAGTCGTCTCATCGTTCGATTTGGTCATCTCACTGGCGACCCAACTCCCTGTGAAGTTACCGTTGATAGCCATACATGGACTCGACCACTTAGCATAGAGTGTGATATTAGCCGTCAGTGCAGCTCCTGCTACAGCAGCCGTCGACAACGACTCATCAGTGTACCAACCATCGAAAGTATATCCATCCTTTGTCGGTGTGGGCAATGAACTCGGTAAAGCCGTGGCATTCGTCACCGCACTGATATCATTACCACCTTTGGTATCGTATGTTATCGTATATGTCGTAGTCCACTGTGCATATAAGGTGATATCTGCTGTTGGGGTATATTCTGCACCGGCTGCGCCTGCGAGAGTACCACCCGTCGCTGCTGTATACCAACCATTGAAGACATGTCCATCCCATGTAGGTGTAGGTAAGGTCAGTGGCGTTGTGGAGTAAGTTGCCGTGGTGGTACTGCAACTACCGCCATTGGCGTCGTAGGTAACGGTGATGTCGCCGAAACCCGTGTGCCAATATCCATGTCCCGACTCCTGCGTTATGCTGGAGTTATAGTAGATATATGCAGGGTCGGAGTCGATGGCTTGGTCTGCATCAACATCTTTGGCATCACTTGTGTGAAATATAGCATAAGTAGGTGCTGATGCAGCCGAGAAAGTAATAGAGTACCAACCACTATGCCCTTCGACGGCTGTCATATCACCCGCATTCCATCCACCGGTAAGGGCGCCTGAGTCATTCCATATATGCGCTTGTACTTTACCTGTCCACTTTTTCTTATTGTAATAATAGTAGGTATAAGTATGTACCTCGGTCCATTTAGCATAGAGCGTGATATTAGCCGTCAGTGCAGCCCCTGCTACAGCAGCCGTCGACAACGACTCATCAGTGTACCAACCATCGAAAGTATATCCATCCCTTGTAGGTGTGGGCAATGGACTCGGTAAAGCCGTGGCATTCGTCACGGCACTGATATCATTACCACCTTTGGTATCGTAAATGATGGTATAGGTGGCAGTTGAATAAGTTGTCCAACCTGAGCTATATACATACAATGGTTTGGTCGCATCAAATGTTAGGTTGTCAGTTTGGCAACTACTGTTTCCACAATTGAAAATAATATTGTTTACGCTACTGCAAGTTGTCTCATACTTCCAGATATTATCCACCCCTGTGTTGGTCATTGATAATCCTGGCCAACTACCTGTGGAGCAATCATCCCACATGTAGATTCTCACATCACTCCAACCAGCAGTGTTCTTAAAATAGATAGTGGTTGCACTCACGCTCACCGTCAATAGCAACAGCACCGCCGTCAGCAAACTATGTAGTATCGTTTTTCTCATATCGTGTTTTCCTTTATATAGTCATCTTCTTGCGTCTTCGTAGCCTCCATCCGCCATAAGCGAAAGCAAACAATAGCAGCACCCACCCATCGCCTACGGGGGATAACTTCGAACGGTTAGGGTCATCGCCTGTGTCGGAACCCATACCGCCAATGCCACCCAAACGCTTGCGGACCGATGCTCTACCCTCTTCATCCTCGTCCTCTTCCTCATCTTCTTCCTCCTCAGTGGTGGCTGCCACACGATGTATCATCTTCTTCTGTACCGACACTGCCGATACCGTATGCGCAGGCGTACTGTTCATGCTCTTCATCGTTGCCGTTGGCGCTACTGCTACAACCGAACCCGAATGTCCTTGTCGCGAGAAACTACCCCGTGCCGCAACTGCGGTACTGCGAGAAGATGCCTTGACTGTCACACTACTCGGCTGATAGGTCTGCGCAGAAGTGTTATATACAGCGCCCATCGATTGCGACGAACCACTGAAATCGCTCGCCACCACCGTGTTCGGCTGAACCTGCACCGCACGCACCTCCTGCTTATATTCATCCATTACCGTACCCTGCAGCGGCAAGAGCACAGGCAACGACTCCGTTGCACATGCCATGCCGCTGAAGAATAATAATAGTATCGGTACGATAAAATTCATGGTATTAACTTGTTCTCGATAAAATAATGTTGTGTGTTGCTCTCGATAAAAGAGTCGTGTGTTTGTTGTATAAAACTATTGATAGTCTGTTGATGATTGTTTTTGAACAAGGTTTTTCTGACAACTTTCATGTCAATACAACGCAGTCGTCCGTTTCCATTACCTCGCTCTTGTAGGTCAGCAATGGGGACAAGCCGTTTTGCCTATCCCCATGCAACCAAAACAACATCTATCAAAAAACAACAATCTTTTGTGCCTTATTTCCTACGCTCAAGAAATAAACGCCTTGAGGCAACTGACGGGTATAATCGTTTGTCACAGCCTCATCAATCATACTACCGTTGATAGTGAACAAACGAACCTGCTCTGCCGAGTTCAAGTTGACATGCAGCATACCGTTCTGCACCGTGTAAAGGATATCCTCAATAGAACCAACCTCTGTTCCTGTGCTCTGCTCTGTATAAGAGAGCGTCAACGAACCATCGGAGTACTCAACCAATGTAAAGTTCAATACCTTGTTGCCTGGTACTAATATCTTCTCACTTGTTCCCGTTGTAGTATTCTTGAACACTACCGACTCTCCGGCAGCAGGAGAAACCCAAAGAGTCGTCATGTACCAAGCAGCATTATTAGCCGTCTTGAGGAACACATACGAGTCCGCAGTGAAGGTAGCCGTCAATGCACCGTTCACAAAGTGATAATCACCCATGTTGGCTGCATCTTTTTCGCAACCATAGTCTGCGCCATTGATAAAGCCAACCAAGTAATACTCTGCCGTGAAAGCAACTGGGGTAGCCTCTTCGCCACCTGCTTCGCCAAAGTCGGCTTGCCATGCGGAACCGTTGTAATAGAGTTTTGTAGCATCAAGAGTAAGGTTGCCTGTCTTTCCAGCATCACCACCACAGTTGAAGATAATCTGACCATCAACTTCGGTATGGATAGTGATCTGATACCAACCATCGTGACCTTCTACTGCCGTCATCTTCGTACCAGGCCAACCGCCAAGAGAACTGCCAATAGCACCATTGAAACTATAAGCATATACCTCTGCCCAATTGGTAGTGGAGTTGTTGTAATAGATAACATTTGTAACGACCTCTACCGTACCATCAAAAGAGTCGGTCCAACCATTGTTGTAATAAGGCTTCGTGAAGTCTAATGTGAGGTCGCCTGTCTGACCATTATTGTTATTATTGAAGATGATCTTCTCCGCAGTAGTTGGCACATCAATCTGATACCAACCTTCGTGACCTTCTACTGCAGTCATCGCAGTACCAGGCCAATCGCCAAGAGCCTTGACAGTCGCATCACCCTCTCCACTCCATGCATAAGCACGGACATCAGTCCAAGAATTCGTGTTGTTGTAGTAAATTGTTTCTGCATTTGCTGCTACAATAGCGAACATTAGCAGAAGAAAAGATGTAATTTTTCTCATGGTAATTACAGTTTTAAGGTTAATTATAGTGTTAATTCAATGTCTTTCAGTGTCTTTCAATATCCCCATCATCCACAATCCATCATCCTTTAACGCAGCGGTCTAACGACAATTCCAACTGCAAATATACAACAAAAATGAAGGAATTGGTTCTCCAAATCTACTGAACCGGCGGATTTTATGGACGAACGGTCGTATTTTATAGACGAACGGGGACCTTCTCCTCAAAACCATAAATCAAAATCCTTTCACATCTTCATTGAGGCTGTCTAACAAGTCGAAATTCCTAACAGACTATGCTTTGCTACTGGGGGCGCG
>CAVJQD010000026.1:0-22844 GCA_963651555.1 uncultured Clostridium sp.
TACTAAATAAAATTCCACAAATCATCTCAAAAGTAATTTTTAGAACATCCCTAAATACATCCTCCATTAAAGCCCATTAAAGGACCATTAAAAGCTTAGCAGGAAACTATTATCCCAAAAGACAATAGGTCGCACTGTGTGCTAAATGACAACTGACTATTTATTCCAAATACGAGCAAATATTCAATCTCAACAGAATCAAACAGTTCTTTATATGTAATAGATTACCAAATATTTAATTCCAATTATTATAAGTCCGAATGATAATTGGTTATATAGATGTGGCTGCCCTATAATAGCACATAAGGGTTGGTGATGACATGCTTGCCATACTTCCTTAATAGTTCTACGATTCCTATATTCTCTGTTTTACCTTCAGATTGAGCAGCCCCTGGCAAGCGTGAAGCAAAGAACGGCCACAGTTGCTCCGACTCATATTGTTGAGTTTTCGAAGGGAAGTTGACGAGCGGTGCATAGAACGACTGATTCTTAAATTCTTCGGAATAAGCAAAATGCCATTTACCATCTACAAAAGTCAGTGTACCAACTAATAATCGTTGGAGATACAAATCGAATTTACCACTTTCTCCTGCTATTGTTTTATAGTTTGTCTCGTTGCTATCGTGCCAAAACAAATTGGATGTTTCTTTTGTGCTCATACAAGTAAATTTTTAATTTGGTTATATCGATATTCTAAGCAGAGATTAATTAGTTCTGTGCGCAAAGGCGTAAAATATTTGGTAAACTGAGAATATACTACTTGTTGCATATTCAACAACATTTGCTCCGAGAATAATTGCCTCATCTCAGTCTTAGTGATGTAGAATTCATAATTATAGATGAGCTCCACTTGAAAGTGATTGAGTTGATGTTCACCTTCCCAACCTAATTTGGGGCGTGATTGTTTACAATACTTTCGAACTAAAGCTTCCTTGCCTTGCGCTTTAACTTTATTTTCTAAGTTACTATCGCTTAAGTTCCACAATAGTCCGCGTGCAGTATCATAAACCGGCGAGAAATGCGGTTCATCTTTTGTGCCAAAAGGTCTAATAACAGCCCAATTATAGTAATGTCGGTCGTTGTTGCCTACAAAGGCATCATATAAGAGCAGTTTGACTAACTTTTGCAGGATAACATTAGCTTGTTCAGGGAAACTATGTATAACAGCTTTCTCCACAAACTGAAGAGTAAACATATCCTGCGATAGGTTTTGTGCCTCAATTTGAGCAACGATAGAATCATCTTGTAGATAACCTGCAAATATTTCAGCTCCATGAACAAGCTCCTCATTCTGCGGATGAAGGAAATATTCACTTAGGAAGCGTAATTGATTATTGATAATTACAATATTAGATTTTGCCATTTCCAAACCAAACACTACACCTAATTGGTTAAGTATTCCGTAATGGACTCATTTGGATACCACTTATGTCCAGTTTTAGCTATGTACTTCGTCCAATGTCGTTTATTATTCCGCCGCCAAGAATGTGGATAATCATAGTTGAATATGCCTACAAAATTTTTCGGGGCATCGCCTGTGAGGGTTACCTTTTGTACAAAGTAATCACGCCGATTGACAACACGGATACCCTCAAGAGCACTATAGATCTTTCCTGAATAATTTTCTATATGATAGCATTCTATAGGTTGCATAGTTTCCTAAATAAAACGCAAAGGTAGTGAATATTTTGGATTAAGCAAAAAATAGAGAAAAAAAGCCAGAGAAACAACGTCAATAGTTGTAATAGAGGCCTCTATGGCGTATTGACACGGATAACAATGTTCACATCAGGTGTGAACCGTTATCTACTTCATATCGCTGAGTGCAAGGAGGCAGGAGCGGCAGAGGCAGTCGGTGTAGTGGGTGCGGATGTAGGTGCGGGCGGTTGGGGATAGCGTAATACCTACGCACTGACAGTTAGCATCGTGCGTGCAGGTAAAGGTGGTTCCACATCTTGGACAAGTTTTATAGACTGAAGACCGTTTCACTAAATGACCGCTATGCTAAAAGACCGCACTGCGTGCTAAAGGACTGATTGGCAACACTTTGTGTGGATGTATCAATGTATGATGTATGACCACACTTCGTGTGGATGTATCAATGTATGATGTATCGATGTATGATGATGTATCAATGTATGATGTATAGATGTATTATGTATAGTTTTATTCTATGCGGGTGCCGAGGAGGGTGTAGGTGATGCCGTTGTACTCTATGTAGATTTGATTGTTACGCATTACTTTCTTTGGGAGATTATCTACGGCTTCTGCTCCAGATTCGTTGTCTATTTCCACTGTTTCGACAGCGGTAGTAGTACAGTCACAGCCTTTCTTTTGCGAGTCAGGCAGGTTGAGATAGTCCTCATCGTAGGTATTCTTCAGTGTAGAGAGAGATACAGGTTGTCCTTTCTTATTACCCCAGATATACTCCGCAAGGCATGGATATTCGATAAACGGATTGCGGTTGTGTTGGAAGTTACTAACCGCATCCATACGCTTCAGTTCCTTCTCCGACACAGGGTCTTGTCGATGCCATGTAAGGAGTACCTCTATCTCCCAATCTCGAAACTCGAGATAGTTATTGTTTTGCATAGCGAACTTACTACCCACATCTTTGTTATCTAAACGCCAACCTTTGTATTTGCTGCAGACTGCATCGTAATTACCATTGATGTCACGACCATAGCAGGTAGCCATATAGAAATAGGCACGTGCGAAGTCACCTTTGTATTCGTCTTTCGGTTCAAAGACATAGAAAGTCTCACCCTCGTAAGTGGCTTTACCAACACGGAGAGAGCCCGTGGAGGATTGGTCTTTGACATCTTGGGTTGGTACACCTAACGGGTAGTTGCTTCGTGAGGAGTTGGCTGTGATATTAGACGGATTGAGATGATGGCAGTCTTTGTAAGCATCATTCTCTGTTCCGCCCCACCAAGACTTAGCAAACGAGTGTTCTATATTGCAGCCACTGACCACCGTGCCCGCATCACCGAACTTCTGCCAACTGTCGCAATACATATCCATGCAGTAGCCTTCATCGTTTCGGTCGGAGTAGTAGAACACATTCCATGTACTATTGTTGCCATTGCCATAAGGGATGACGGTATGGTTACGAATAATAGACTTGAGAGTACCTTTAAGGATAGAGTCTTGTGTGCCCTCGATGCGGTCGTAGTAACCGGTAGGCATATCCTCGGCGGCTGCCATTAGGGTGCAGAGCGACAGTAGGATGAATAATAGATTGCGCTTCATGTAAGTATGATATATTGTCCTATAAATGCGATTTTAACTCATTCCGCCGCAGCAGTGTATAACTTGTCCCGAGACATAAGAAGACAGGTCAGATGCAAGGAAAAGTGCCACTTTCGCCACTTCCTCGGGTTGCCCTCCACGACGAAGAGGTATTGTCTTCTCCCAGTTGGCTCGCACCTCTTCGGGCATGGCTTTGGTCATGTCGCTAATGATGAAACCTGGTGCAATAGCGTTGGCTCTTATGTTACGGCTACCCAACTCTTTGGCAATGGACTTAGTGAGTGCAATGATACCTGCCTTGCTGGCAGCATAGTTGGCTTGTCCGGCATTACCGGCAACGCCTACCACCGAAGAGATAGAGATGATGCTGCCTGAGCGCTGTTTCATCATGACAGGCGCACAAGCATGCATGTAGTTGAACACAGATTTGAGGTTGACTGTGAGGACATCGTCCCACTGCTGTTCCGACATACGGAGGAGTAGTCCATCGTGCGTTATACCCGCATTATTCACCAAGATATCAATATGTCCGAAGTCGGCTACTACCTCTGCCACCACTTGCATTGCCACATTATAGTCGGCTGCATTACTGGGATAGGCTTTTACCTTGACGCCGAGTGCTTCTATCTCGTACTGCGTCTGCAGCACCGTATCGTTGAGTTCAAGGTCGGTGAAGGCAATGTCGCATCCTTCGGCAGCAAAACAGAGAGCGATAGACTTGCCTATTCCTCTTGCTGCACCCGTGATGAGTGCCACTTTATTCTCAAGCATTTTCATACTGCAAGCTTTTATTCATACTAATTAATTATCCTTTATAGGGAACACGCCTTGCGGATGAAGGATGGTGTATTGTGTCATCTCTTGGTTAGACTCGAAACCAACACCTACAATGATAGAGTTCGCTCGAGTGACGGTGATAGAAGAGTCGGAATAGACTCGTCCGGACTGTTGGTCCCAAAAGAGTTGTTGTGTCTCAAACTGCTCACCTTGCAGGTTCATGGCTTTGACATTGCCATCGAGTTCCCATACTTGTGCCCCATCATCGTATCGAGCATAGTCAGAGCGAAGTGAGGCTTCGGTCTCAAAATCCTCGTTGAACTTCTCGAGGTAGATACCTTGCTGAAACTCCCAATAGGAAGGTACGGCTTTATCGTAAATATCCCACTTGGTGGCGGAGATACGATACCGCGTGATGCCCGAGTCGGAGATGAGCGTAGTGACCGTATCGGTGTCGAGCATCGGTATCAGACTACGATCGGTGATAGCATCAATCTGTTCTTTGTCGTTGCTACTGCAGGCAGCCAGACAGAGTAGTATTGTGAAGAGAAAACAACAATGCCACCCCCATATACTTCTGCGGGAAGATACTGAGGATGGCATTATGCGTAACATTGTCTACTACTTATTAACGGCAGACAGTTGTTTCACCTATCCAACCTCCAACGGTGAAGGCACTGCCTTTCGACATACCTTTATCGTGATAGAAGAACATCTCCTCTGTAGTTGGGAAGTACTGTGAATACGTGTTTATCAAGCGTTGTGCTTCGTCTGCGCAAGAAGGGTCTACTTTTTTTGCCGTAGCGAACTTATCGCATGCTGCCCAGAATACCGACTTATTCAGCACAGGGTCATCGTAAGGACGACTTGCAGCATAGAGCGAGCCAATCAAGATATAGCAACGACCTTGGTCGGCTTTATACTCCAACGACTTGCGTGCATATTGACGAGATAAAGAGTAGTTCTTTAAGTTAGAATAGTAGATAAAGGCAATATAATACTGATAGTCAGCCTTTTTCTCGTTATCCACAGCGTAGGAAGTAGCCTCTTCGTAATAATCGATAGCGCCTTTGTAGTCGCTTTTCTTGAGACACATCTTAGCGCAACCCGCAGCCGACTCTTCGCTCGGTTGCAGTTTATGCGAAGCCTCAGCAGCAGCAAAATAGACAGTCGACTCGTTGCAATTGACACGGTCGTACAACTTCATTATCTTGTTGAGCATGTCAAGATTCTGGAGATTACTGTTCACTACAGAAGCATACAACTCGTCTAACTTATCACAGTTGGCAGCGCCTGATGCTGCGAAGATATTGTCTACATAATCTTTCTGCTTCTTCGCATAAGAAGCGTGCTTACTTGTAGAGTCATTGCTTACGGCAGTAAGTATTTCGGACACCTTGCTATAGTCGGCAATATACTGCTCGCCATATTGTGCTGCATCGGCTTTATAGAGAGCGTTCGACAGTTCAGCGAACTTGCTTACTACCTCCATCGAACTCTTGTTACCCATGCCGTTGACCGACTCTTTGAGCCATTGGTAAGCCGATAGTTTAAGCGTATCCTCGGTGAAGTAGTCGCAATAATCCAAACCTTTTTGACCTAAGATATAAGCCTTCGGGTATTTCTTATTGTCGCCATAGTACTTGATTCGTTTGTCATATACCTGCATAAGGGTGTTACGCAGGAGTTTCTTCTCGTCATCGGTCTTGGCTTGCGATATCTGCCAAGCAATGATTTTAGGTCCATAAGAATAAATAGCCATACTTGCTGTTGGACAAGTATTGTAAACAGCATACCAAGGCTCTACAGCATCAGCATACTGCTTGTTCTTAGCCGACTCAGAGAAAAGGCTGACATTGGTGATGCACTCGTCGGTGATGATAGGTGTTTCCTCTTCGACTTCGACTGGTAATTTGCTCACGCCCTTGTCGGAAACGACTTGTTTTTGTGAGACAGTCTCTACATTACGTGGTGCTTCTAAGTTTTTCTTCTTGTCCTTGGCGACCACAGCCACAGGAACGATGGCACAGATAGCAAGCAGGGTCAGTGCTTTGCTTACGCCCGATGATTGAAATATACGCATATTCATATTCGATAACGTTATTATAGTAAAACAAATAAATTTTCCTTATAGTCTTTCATTATAGTCTTTACAGTCTTCTCTTAAAGAACCAGTTCTCCGAAACGGAAGCATTGATAGTGAACTTGAAGTAGTTCTCCTCGAGTGAGCCTTGCGCACCACGATGTCCATATTCGAAGATAGTATTGATAACGGTTGCCACATTACGCAGCGGGAATCCCACACCGAGACTCACCGAGAACTCTTTGGCATTGATGTTCTTTAGATAAGGGTCGGAAACCGAGCAACCAATACGAAATGGCATACGCTCTATATACTTACGTCCCATTGGGTCGTGGCGATACTCGAATCCGGCTGCCCATTTAGCGCGATTACGGAATGAACCTTTATTGCCGAAGTAGAGAGCATCTGCCCAGTTGACTGTAGAATAGTCGAGAGCAAAAGTCATGCGGTTTGCATAATTATACGAAGCGCCTACACCCCAAGACATAGGTAGTTCAAAGCCCGATGAGGCATTGGTAACCGTATCCGCTGTGGTTGTTTCAATCTTACTGAAACTGCCATTGAGTTTGCTCTTATTCTCAAAAGTAGCACCCAAGACGATAGTATGTTTCTCGGCAAAGGTATGGAAGAACTGCGCACCATAACGGAGTCGGACATCGCTTACATGCATAGTCGACACTTGTGCGATAGAGTTAAAGCCCGACTCTGTGAAAGAGAGGGTCTTATTGTTCTCTATGTTACCGAACATATAGTAGACATTGACGCCAAGTGCCACCCAGTCCATGATATTGAACGATATACCGGCATAGACCTCGGATATACCACCCGTGCCGCTGTACTTCTTCTTGTAAGGATGGAGCACATCCGCTACCGAGTCGGTCATCTCATAACCCACAGCCGAATAAGGCATCACGCCGAGCGACATACCGATATACTTCCATATAGGGAACTGCAGAGTGAGATACTCTAAGTTACCATTGCCCTTTGTCTGTTTGCCAAGAGCATCGTGATAGGTCGATACCATGGCACTCGCAGCCAAATCGAACATGAAAGTAGTCTTATCTATCGAACTATACGACGCAGGTTGCGATGGGTCAATCACAGTCTTAGTACGCATACCAATCGACACGCCACCCATGCCTCGATAGGCTCCAGGGACATTGTCATTGAGTTCGCCGTAGCCAAACATCGAGTACGGCGATGCTGTAGCGTTCTGCGCAACGGCAGTTGTATTTGCTACGCAAAGTGCTATTAGACAAAGTAATATGTATCGTATCTGCTTATGCATGTAAGTGCTAATTACACCCCTGCAAAGGTACAAAATGTTTGCCAAACTATCAAAGGCTGTTCTTTAATTCTTCAATTATTCGTTTTTTCTCTACTGAATTGGAGTATTCGGTTGAGTCCGATGAGCACCAAATGTTTCTCTACTTGCACCTCTGTGGATAGATTAGGATATACCATTGGTGCGTTTCCGCCAGTGAGGATAGTTTTATAGTGCCCCACCCTCTCTTGCATGGTCCGCATATAACCTTTCACTTCAAAGATAACGCCGCGCAGTACGCCTGCCGCAATAGCATCGCGCGTGTTATGCCCAAAGAGAGGCAGCAGTTGCCCTTCCTCTACTTCGACCATAGGCAGGCGTTTCGTCATCTGATGCAGGACCAATAGTCGCATCTTGATACCAGGTGCAATGTTCCCTCCCACATACTCATTGTTCTCGTTGAGGTAGTCATACGTGATGGCCGAACCTATATCGACGATGAGTACATTCTCATTGGGAAAGAGCACATTGGCTCCTACGGCAGCCGCAAGTCGGTCTTGCCCGAGCGTCTGTGGCGTATCGTAAAGGTTCTTGATAGGCACAGGCGTAGTATGGTCGAAGAGGACAAAGTAGTTGCTATGCCTATTCAGTGCATTGAGTACGGCAGGGTCGGTATGCGCCACAGAGGAAATGATGCAGTTATGCACAGGATAGAGTGTGCACAGTCGTTCGGCATCCACCGAAGAGAAGGCTTTGTAGACAAAGGTCTTAACGAGTTGTCCATCTTCTTCTCGAAAGAGAGCCACCTTAGTGCGCGAGTTGCCTTGGTCGATGCAGAGGTTCATGTGCGTGCTCTACTACTATTCACCCATAGAGGCGGTATACAGGAAACGCTTGATACTCTTCTTTGGCGTCTTTTCGAACTCGTGCCCAAAGAGCCGAATACGCGAGACGCTCTCGTAGGAAGCCACCATCTTATTCAGTTCCTTGCGGTTCTCTTCCATAGCTGCCACAAGCGCATCGTGGTCGAGGTGATTGGCGTCTGCCATCTCAAAGTCGGGACACACCAACGCCACCAACTTATCCCCGTCTTGCAATACAATACTCTCCATGACGTAAGGCATGTTATTCAATTTGGCCTCCAACTCCTCTGGATAGATGTTCTGTCCGCTTGACCCAAGAAGCATGGTCTTGCTACGACCTTTGATATAGAGGTTTCCTTCCTCGTCGAGCATACCACGGTCGCCAGTACGCAGCCAGCCGTCAGGCGTGAATATCTCCTTCGTGGCGGCTTCGTTCTTGTAGTACCCGTCCATTACGCCCTCGCCACGAACGAGTATCTCGCCCACTCCTTCCTCATTAGGGTCTTCTATGCGTATCTCCATACCGGTGATAGCCTTGCCACACGAGCCTACTTTGAACTTATCGGGAAACTCGTAGGCAATGAGTGGCGCGCATTCGGTCATGCCGTAGCCCACAACAAGCGGGAACTTGAGTCGATGGAAGAACTCCTCGACTTCGGCATTGAGCGGTGCGCCACCTAAGATTATATGCCAGAACTCTCCGCCGAAAGCGTTGACAAGTTTCTGCCTTATCTGGGCAAGCACCACGTCATCGAGGTACGGCACTTTGAGCACCCAACTGATAGGCTTCTTGTCGAGCATAGGCTGTATCTGTTTCTTATAGATCTTCTCGATGATCAGTGGCACGGAGAATATGGCCGTTGGTTTGACCTCGTCGAAGGCTTTCAAGAGAATCTTAGGCGACGGCGTGCGACCCACGAACCAAGTGTGTCCACCGATGCAGGCAGAGGTCAGGAAGTCGAAAGCACAACCGTAGGAGTGTGCCAACGGCAAGAAACACACCTGTCGGCTACCTCGATAGATAATCTTACTCTGAATACCAAAGCGCACATTGTTAGCGAGTGCGTTGCCGCTCGTCATCACGCCCTTCGAGAATCCGGTCGTGCCGCTTGTATAGTTGAGCGAGACCAGTTCTTTGTTCGACTTATCAATGTAGCGAACACAGTACTGATGGAAACCCTCTGCATATTTCTTTTGGAACAACTCGCAGATATGCTCCCACACCACAGCCTCCTTTGTAATAGCCACTTGCGGTGCAGCCTCTTCTTCCGTCGCAGGCTCACGCAATGCCAAAGTCGAGTAGTCCTTGAGTGAGAAGACGGCACGTACATCGGGCATCTGCTCTATATCGAGGTTGTCCCATATATTCTCGTCAGAGAAGAGCAAGATCGACTCCGAGTGATTGACGATATGAATGATGTCATTAGGTTTGAAGTCCTGAAGAATAGGCACGATGACTGCGCCATAAGTGACTGTTGCAATGTAGGTTACAGCCCAGTTGGTGCTATTCTTTCCGATAAGCGATACCTTGTCGCCGCTCTTCACTTGGCACGCCTCAAAGAGGAGATGCAGTCGTTCAACCTCGGCAGCCGCATCACCGTAGGTGAGGGTCTTGTCGGTGCCATAGTCCGAGAACGCAGGCAGGTCCCAGTTCGTGCGGAACGAGTCCTCGAATAGGCGTATGAAATTCTCTTGTAACATAGTAATTTATGTTGTTATTTAAGCAATCCGTTAGGTCCTGCGGGTGTGACAGAGATGATACTATCCACCACGAACTCGCTCACACCACGCCAAGGGAGTGCGCCGAGATACTCCTTATAATGCAACTCAACCATCTTCCCCGTGCAACGCATCAGGCTGTCGGCTACTTGTTTGTCCTCGACCGAGAAACGAAACTCATTCGATTGCACCGTAGCCGTCGAGTTCTTCGAGTTGTACCCCGACTGAATAAGACGCCCTTCGTAAGTCTTGAACACATAACCTTTATAGGTCAAATAATTGAGTTCGCCGGCTTTTACGCCCTCGCCGAATACGAAGTAGAACTTAAAAAAGAACCAGAAACCTAGGCCCAACAATAATACAACCGTGATGATAGATATCACTTTTCCTGTAGTTTTCATACGAATACATTTATGTTGTTACGACTTGCAAAAGTACAACAATTCTCTTTAACGGCAAAATGCGTGCCGATATTTGCGAAGCATGACAGAAGTGCATATAGAGGTATGTTTTATCCTATACGATGAAAGGATAAAATACATAGGCAGGCGTGTTATTTTTGCGCTTTGGCTTCGATGGTGTATTGTCGGAGGAGCATAGTACGAACAAAGAGGTGTAGATTGGTGAACACTCGTTCTCTACCCACGCGGAAGTTGGATTTGTAGCCAGGTTCTGGGTGTTTGTACTGATTTTTGAAGCGTTCTTCCCAATAGGCACGTTTTTCAGGGTCTGCGAGTTGTGCGGTAGCATCATTGCAGGCTTTTCGGAAACGGTCGATTGCGGCTTGTTCGGCAGGCGAAGGTGGGTTTTTCTTTCGATCACGAGGATTCTCTACAACATACGCTTCAAGAGGTCCGTGATAGAGAGGTGTATACCCTTTGCCATAGAAGTTTTTGCGGCGAAAGATGATTTTGGACTTTTTGCCGATTTTGCCATGTAAAGCATCAAATGGAGCTTCAGTTGTTAGTTGTGCCATAATAGTATGTATGAATTTATAATGTACAAATGTATTTATGTATTATTCAATTAGTTATGAGTGCGAGTTGGTTGCGAGTTGATAGCGGAATAACACAATAATCACCCAATAATCACCCAATAATCACCCAATAATGACCCAAAGCGCTATGGGAGAGGTATGCAAGAGCTATGTACAAAGATTGTGCCAAGCATGTACGCACGATTTAACAATTAACAATTAACTTGACGGAATCGTATATATTCTATAAATCGTATACGACCTGCATGGGGACGGAGTTAGGGAGGGAGTGCAGAGTTAGGAGAGTATAGTTAGAAGAGTATAGTTGGGAGAGTATAGTTGGGAGAGTATAGTTGGGAGAGTATAGTTAGGAGAGTATAGTTGGGAGAGTATAGTTGGGAGAGTATAGTTGGGAGAGTATAGTTGGGAGAGTATAGTTGGGAGAGTATAGTTGGGAGAGTATAGTTGGGAGAGTATAGTTGGGAGGGGAGTGTAGAGTTTGGTAACTGCATGTAAACAGTGGGCATTACGCAGAAAAAAGCAAATTGTTGAAAACTTTTCTCGGAAAATGTTGCATGTTCATAAGTTTACATTATCTTTGCCGCACTGTATCCCCTCAAAGCAACGAGTCCATAACAGCCTATAAAATAGGGGCATAACACAAATCGGGCAGAAAATGGGTAAGGACAAAGGGTATGAACAAGGGAAAGAGTGAAAGTAAGAACGAGGAGAGGAACATAGGGCATGGGAATGGACCAGAACGAGGATTAGAACAAACAGAGAAAAGTAACCTTATAACATATATAATATGGAGACCTATATCATCAAGCGTGACGGCAAAGAAGAGGTGTTTACTATCGAGAAGATCAAGGACGCCATTGCCAAGTCGTTTATTGCATCAGACTCATTTGCTACGCAAGAGGTGTTGACGAGTGTGTTGGGGCATCTGCGTATTCACAACGGGATCAGTGTAGAGGACATTCAGAATCAGGTAGAGATGGCACTGATGCAAGAGGGCTATTTCAAAGTAGCCAAGAACTATATGCTTTACCGCAATCGTCACACGGAGGACCGTGAGACCCGCGATAAGTTGGAGTTCTTAATCAACTATTGTGAGGCATCGAACGCTGCTACGGGCAGTAAGTACGATGCCAATGCCAATGTAGAGCGTAAGAATATCGCTACCCTTATTGGCGAGTTGCCTAAGTCGAACTATATCCGACTGAACCGTCGTTTGCTGACCGACCGTATCAAGAACATGTTCGGCAAAGAGTTGTCGGATAAGTATCTTTCCCTTCTCAATCAGCACTTCATCTACAAGAACGATGAGACGAGTTTGGCTAACTACTGCGCCAGCATCACGATGTACCCATGGTTGATTGGTGGCACTATCTCTATTGGCGGTAACTCGACGCCTCCAACGAACTTGAAGTCGTTCTGCGGTGGGTTCATCAACATGGTGTTTATCGTATCGTCGATGCTTTCTGGCGCCTGCGCTACGCCTGAGTTTTTGATGTATATGAACTACTTTGTAGAGAAAGAGTTTGGCGAGGACTACTACAAGCGTGCTGACGAGGTGATAGACCTCTCGTTGAAGCACCGTACTATAGATAAAGTGATAACCGACTGCTTTGAGCAGGTGGTCTACTCTATCAATCAGCCTACGGGTGCACGTAACTTCCAAGCCGTGTTCTGGAACATATCGTATTACGACCGTTATTACTTCCAGAGTATCTTCGGTAACTTCTACTTCCCCGACGGCAGTCAGCCTCATTGGGACTCGCTCGATTGGTTGCAGCGTCGTTTCATGAAGTGGTTCAATAAGGAACGCACAAAGACCGTATTGACTTTCCCTGTAGAGACGATGGCTCTGTTGGCAGAGGACGGAGATGTGAAAGACAAGGAGTATGGCGACCTCACGGCTGAGATGTATGCCGAAGGCCACTCGTTCTTCACCTACTTGAGCGACAATGCCGATTCGTTGGCTTCGTGCTGCCGTCTGCGTAACGAGATTTCCGACAACGGCTTCAGTTACACCTTAGGTGCCGGTGGTGTTAGTACCGGTTCGAAGAGTGTGCTGACCATTAACCTGAACCGTGTTGTGCAGCATGCAGTGAGAAACAACATCCCTTATCAGAGTTATATAGAGGAGATTGTAGACCTCATGCACAAGGTGCAGTTGGCTTATAACGAGAACCTTAAGAGCCTACAAGCAAAGGGTATGTTGCCTCTGTTCGATGCAGGATATATCAACATTGGTCGTCAATACCTTACTATCGGTGTGAACGGTTTAGTAGAGGCAGCCGAGTTCTTGGGCATGAAGATTAACGACAACGACGAGTACGCACACTTCGTACAAGAGGTACTTGGCATTGTAGAGAAGTTGAACAAGCAATACCGTACGAAAGAGGTAATGTTCAACTGCGAGATGATACCTGCTGAGAATGTGGGTGTTAAGCATGCTAAATGGGATAGAGAGGACGGTTATCAAGTACCCCGTGACTGCTACAATAGTTATTTCTACATTGTAGAAGACCATTCGCTCAATGTGATAGATAAGTTCCGTCTGCATGGCAAGCGTTATATAGAGCACCTAACAGGTGGTTCGGCACTGCACTGCAACTTAGAGGAGCACCTCTCGCAGGCGCAATATCGTAACTTGCTTCGTGTAGCCGCACAAGAAGGATGTAACTATTTCACCTTCAACATCCCTAACACCGTCTGCAACGACTGTGGTCATATCGACAAGCGTTACTTGCACGAGTGCCCTAAGTGCGGCAGTAAGAACTTGGACTACTTGACGCGTATTATTGGTTATTTGAAGCGTGTAAGTAACTTCTCGGAGGCTCGTCAGAAAGAGGCTGCTCGTCGTTACTACGCTAAGATGGACGAATAGAGGATAATGGACTATGGAGAACTCGGCGCATATACATGACGATTTGAAGCAGTATTCGCTGTTCTTGTCGAACTATGCGACCTGTCTATTGGGTGCGGGAGTGCATACCACTCGTATCATACGCAACACATGCCGTATTGCGGCAGCGTTGGGCGTGAAGGCAGAGATGATGGTTATGCACCAGAACATCAACCTCACTCTGTACTCAATGGACGGGCAGCATGTGTATAATCAAGTAGCGCCGGTTGCCCATCGACCTATCAGTTTCCGTATCAACACAGCACTAAGTAAACTGAGTTGGGACGCCTACGACAATCATTACAGTATCGACGAGTTGTGGCAGCACTACAACGAGATACTGAATGCGCCTAAGATAAACGATTGGGCGGTGATGGTATTGGTAGGCTTTGCCAATGCAGCGTTCTGCGGTATATTCGGAGGCGATTGGTGGGCTTGTCTGTTCGTGGGAATAGACACTTGGATAGGCTACTCGCTCAAGATATTGATGTTGCATAAGAAAATCAACACCTTTGGTATATGGTTCACTTGTGCCTTCATCTCCTCTATGATAGCGGCTATGTGTGGTTGGCTTCACCTGAGCAGTACGACCGATATTGCCGTGGCAGCCAGTGCGTTATACTTAGTACCAGGTGTACCGCTTATCAACAGTATCATTGACACCATCGAGGGACATGTACTGACGGGTCTGGCACGATGTATCGATGCTATCTTGCTGATTGGCAGTATGGCATTGGGACTACTTTGTACAACCATCATAATGGGATAGCGAAGTATGGAAGTCTTTCTTGCCTTATTAAAAGATGGTCTCTTAGCCGCCATTGCCGCTATAGGCTTTGCTGTTATATCCGATCCACCAAAGAAGACGATACCTTTTGCGGCCTTGTTGGCAGCCTTAGGACATACGGCACGGTATGCCGTGACGCACTATGCAGGACTGGACCTTATGACGGGTTCGTTTATTGGCGCCTTAGTGATAGGTTTTGCCTGTTTGGGTTTTGCCTATTGGTTGCATTGCCCAACAACGACCCTCTACATCCCTGCCTTGCTGCCTATGATTCCAGGTATGTATGCCTATCGCACCATCTTTGCTATCACACAGTTTATGCAGAACACGGCAGACCATGAGTTAGCCATGGGTTATATGTTGGAAGTGTTCACAAACAGTATGGTGACTTTTGCGGTAGTCTTTGCCTTAGGGTTAGGAGCATCGCTGCCCACACAGATGCTGCGGCGTTGGTGCTTCCAGATGACAAGAGAGAACAAAGAAGGGTTCGACGATATAGAGCGTTTTCAAGAACGCTCGACTATCTTCTTGCAGCGTAGTCTAAGAGGACTGAAAGGCATGCGTCGGAAGAGTGGCAAATGAAATAGAGCGTGAAGTATACCGACTACGATATTGTTTTTCAAGAGATACCCGACGAGACCACCTTGGCCATCAACATCAGCGGTTGCCCTAATCGGTGTAAGGGTTGCCACAGTCCGCAGTTGTGGGAGGATATAGGCGAGGAACTGACGACTGATGTCATAGATGCGCTTCTTAGTCGGTATGGTTCGGCGGTGACTTGTGTTAGTCTGATGGGCGGCGATGCCGATACGAAGGGTATTGATGCTTTGGCGCAATATATCCGTTCGAAAGGAAAACGGATAGCATGGTATTCGGGTTGCGCGGCACTGCCGAAGGACTTTGTAGCAGAGCATTTCGACTATGTGAAGGTGGGACCTTATATAGCAGAATTAGGACCCCTCAACTCACCCACCACCAACCAACGCCTCTATCACATCGACAACGGTCAACTCTCGGACATCACCGCCAAGATGCGGAAGCATATATAACCGCTGAAGCGGTTATTATGTATGATGTATAAATGTATAATGCATAGTGTATAAGCAAAAAGTCGGTAAATAGACGACCTTTGGTAATAAGATTTGCCCTACCTTTGCAGCGGTAAATAAACACATTACATTATTACATTATGAAAAACACCTTTCGTAGTATAGCCCTCAGTGGTATTCTATTCTCAACAGTATGCTTTGCGTCACCCGATAGTGCGTGGCACAACCTGCAAGTAAACGAGATCAATCGTTATCCTTTACACACCGATTTCTTTGTCTATCAGAGTCAAGCAGCGGCTATTGGTCAGCAGAAAGAGGCTGAACCGACCTACCTCTCACTCAATGGGATGTGGAAGTTCAAATGGGTGGAGAACGCCGATGAACGCCCGACTGACTGTTTTGACGAAGGGTATGATGATAGTAAGTGGGACGAATTGGCAGTACCTGCTATTTGGGAGTTGAACGGATATGGCGACCCTGAATATGTAAACATCGGCTTTGCTTGGCGAGGACATTACGATAACAACTATCCCTATCCACCTATCAAAGATAATCATGTAGGCACTTACCGACGCGTAATCACCATTCCCGATGATTGGGACAGCAAAGAGGTTATTGCTCATTTCGGAAGTGTGACATCGAATCTCTATCTCTATGTCAATGGGCAGTTTGTAGGTTACACGGAGGACTCGAAGTTTGCTGCAGAGTTCGATATAACGCCTTATCTACGGAAAGGAAAGAATCTCTTTGCGATGCAGGTGTTCCGTTGGTGCGATGGGAGTTACTTAGAGGACCAAGACTTCTGGCGTTTGTCGGGTATTGCGCGTGACTGCTATCTCTATCAGAAAGATAAACGAAAAGGCATCGACGATGTGCAAGTAACGGCACTATTGGGAGCGGATAATCAATGCGGCGACTTGCAGATAGCCGTTACAATGCGAGGTAATGAGAAGGTAGAGGCTACCCTACTCTCGCCTAAGGGAGAGATGGTGCTGCACCAGACTCTTTCCACAAACAAAGGCAAGGCTGAGGGAACAATACACCTCGATAAGGTTCAGCCTTGGTCAGCCGAGATACCTACCTTATATACTTTAGTGCTGCAGATTGGTAATCAATATATTGCACAGCGTGTAGGTTTCCGCCGTGTAGAGATAAGCAACGGACAACTGTTGGTAAATGGTCAACCTATCCTCATCAAAGGCGTCAATCGGCACGAGATGGACCCTGACGGAGGCTATGTAGTGAGTCGTGAACGGATGTTGCAAGATGTACAGATAATGAAACGCCTCAACATCAATGCAGTGCGTACTTGTCACTATCCAAACGACCCTTATTGGTATCAGTTGTGCGATGAGTATGGGTTATATATGTGTGCCGAAGCGAACATCGAGTCGCACGGGTTTGGTTATGAGGACACAGCCCCTACCTATACGCCTGCGTTTGCAGAGCAGATAATGGAACGCAATCGGCACAATGTGAGTATGTATCGTAACCACCCGAGTATCATTATGTGGTCGATGGGCAATGAGACGAAAGATGGACCGAACTTCACGGCTGTGTATCAATGGATTAAGTCGGTCGACTCGACTCGTCCTATTCACTTTGAGCAGGCAGGCAAGGATGGTTCAAACAGCGACATCTTCTGTCCGATGTATTATCACCCCGATTATTGCGAGGCTTATCTCAATAACCCACAGTATAACAAGCCCTTGATTCAGTGTGAATACAACCATGCCATGGGTAACTCGTCGGGTGGTTTAGAGGTCTATTGGGACCTTATCAGGAAATATCCTCGTTACCAAGGTGGCTTTATATGGGATTTTGTAGACCAAGCCCTACATCGTTACCCGAACGACCATACTCGTAAGCATATCTGCACCTACGGTGGTGACTATAACGATTATGACCCGAGCGACAAGAACTTCAACTGTAACGGTATCATCAGCAGCGACCGAGTACCTCATCCTGAGGCTTATGAAGTACAGTATCAGTATCAAGATATATGGGCAAAAGCCATTGACTTGGAGAAAGGTCACATCAGTGTCTATAACGAGTTTTTCTTCCGTGACTTGCGTAATGTGTATTTGCGTTGGAGCATCACAGAGGACGACAAAGAGAGTCAAGCGGGCGTGATGGAAGACTTAGTGGTAGCCCCACAGCAAACGGTGGATATCTACCTACCCTACTCTTATGAGGCAATGAATCGGGACAAAGAGTGTCTGCTCAATCTTCAGTTCTGCCTCAAGACAGCCGAGCCTTTACTCGAGAAAGACTATGCCATTAGTCATCAGCAGTTTAGCCTTACTGAGGCAGTGATGAGTACCCCTGCCGCATACCAAGGAGCAAAAGCAAAGGCGACACTCAAGATTGACCCCAAGACGGGCTTTATCAGCGAGTATATCGTTGATGGTGAGCGTTTGATTGAACAAGTAGGGGCATTGCGTCCTAATTTCTGGCGTGCACCGACCGACAACGATATGGGTGCAGGTCTGCAACTGAGCAAGAAGATGTGGCGCCATCCGGAGTTCCGACTTCTCTCTATCAAGCAGAGCAAACATAAAGGCGAGAAGCAGGCGGTGGTGGAATATGATATTGTAGGCACTGGCTGCCGACTGATGATGACTTACACTTTGCAAGCCGATGGTAGTCTTGTTATCAAAGAGCGTTTTGAGCCGACCGATTCCGCCACAGTAGCACCATTCCGCATTGGACTGCGCTGGCAGATGGATAACGGTTTAGACCAACTGACCTATTATGGGCGTGGACCAATCGAGAATTATTCGGACCGAAAGCACTGCATGCCGATAGGGATATACACTCAGGCAGTGGCAGAGCAGTTCTATCCTTATGTTCGTCCACAAGAGACAGGATTGAAGAGCGATTTGCGTTGGTGGGAGATTTACTCCAACGCTACAAGCAAAGGTATCAAGGTGACATCAACTCAGCCCTTTGCAGCCTCAGCACTGCCTTATACCTTAGAGGAGTTAAGCGAAGGCGATAGCAAAGCGCAACGCCACCCTGATGAGTTGAGAACGAGCGGTTATACAGAGATGTGCCTTGATGGAGTACATGCCGGATTAGGTTGTGTGGATAGTTGGAGCGGTTATGCAGAAGCCTTTCCACAGTGGCGTGTGAAGATGGAAGCACAAGAGTATGTGTTCCATATAAGTCCTATTTTTCATACTACTCAACGATGAAAAGATTGTGTTTATTCGTTGTGGCTATCTGCACCTTGCAGGTAGCCACTTGCGGAGATAGAGTCTATTGGGCTGATTTTGCCTATCGTCTTGCAGAGCCGGTTTTAGAACCGATGTCGAAAGGTGCACTACAAAGCACAATGCAAACAGAGTTCAGTCCCAGTTTCGACAATCGCCAACGCAAGGTGGTGTATATGGAATGTTTTGGTCGTTTGATGGCTGGTATTGCTCCTTGGTTGAGTCTGCCCGATGATAACACCCATGAAGGGAAACAACGGCAGCAATGCCGTGAATGGGCAATTAAGGCTTACCACAACGCTGTTGATCCGGATAGTCCCGATTATCTTTTATGGGAAGGAGAGGGACAAATATTGGTAGATGCGGCATACATAGCCGAGAGTTTTTTGCGGGCTTATGATGCATTATGGAAGCCTTTGGATAGCCTTACAAAAGCACGGTATATCCATCATTTTCAGCAGTTGCGAGAGATAGACCCACCCTACACCAATTGGTTATTATTCTCTGCTATCATTGAGAGTTTTCTCTCAAAAGCAGGAGCAGAGTTTGATGTCTTCCGTATCAATACGGCTTGTCGCAAAGTGGAGGAATGGTATGTAGGCGATGGTTGGTTTGCCGATGGAGAACATTTTGCATTCGACTATTACAGTAGTTATGTGTTCCATCCAATGTATTTGGAAGTGCTTGCCACGATGACGGAGATGCAGGTGAATACCCGAATTGATTATCCTCGTTATTACGAACGGCAGTTGGCTCGTACACAGCGGTATGCCACTATCTTAGAGCGGTTTATATCACCCGAAGGGACTTTCCCAGTCTTTGGCAGGAGTGCCACCTATCGTATGGCGACGATGCAGCCTTTGGCAATGATGGCATGGCAACAGACACTACCTGCGAATATGAGTAATGGGCAAGTAAGGCATGCGCTCAGTCTTGTTATGCATAGGATGTTGGACCAACAAAACAACTTCAACAAGGGCGGTTATCTCACCCTTGGTTTCTGCGGTTCGCAGCCTGAGTTAGCCGATTGGTACACCAATAATGGCAGTCTCTACATGACTTCACTCATTCTCTTGCCTTTGGGATTGGAGGCACAACACCCGTTTTGGACCGACAAGGCAGAAGCCACTACTCAAGAGCGGGCATGGAACGGCAAGCCATTCCCAAAGGACCATATCCAACTTGATACTATCACTACTAAAGATAAATGGTAATGAAACGCATTCTCTTTCTTCTTCTACCTTTGTTAGTTGTCACCTCGATCAGTGCCAAGCGTGAAGAACGCCTGCAAGACCAGAAGACCTTAACCGACACGCTCTGTTTTGTCAATCGTCATTGGCAAGAGACTCACCCTGCAGCCGCCACGGCTTTTTGGCATAATGCAGCCTACCATACGGGGAATATGGCTCTTTATCAATTGACGCGTGATGAGCAGTGCCTTGCCTATTCGAAAACATGGGCAGAGCATAATCATTGGCAAGGAGCAACTGAGAAAGACACTGCACAATGGCTATATAAGACTTATGGGGAAGACATGCAGCATGTCCTTTTTGCTGATTGGCAGACCTGTTTTCAGACCTATCTTGACCTATACACCATCTGCGGGACAAAGGAAAAAGAGGAGGAATGGATAGGCAGAAGCCAAGAGGTGATAGACTATGTTGTGCGACACGAAGAAAACGATTATTGGTGGTGGATTGATGCACTTTATATGGCTATGCCTATCTATAGCCAACTCTATACCCTGACCGGCGACATACAATATATCAACACCATGGCAGACTGCTTCCGATATACCGACAGCCTGCTTTACGACCGTGATGCACATCTCTATTATCGAGATGCACGGTATGTCTATCCAGAGCATAAGACCGACAGTCAACAAAAGGATTTTTGGGCACGAGGCAATGGTTGGGCACTGGCAGCCTTTGCTCGTGTATTACCCGATATACCCCAATCGCATCCTATCTATATTGTTCTTCTTCAACGGTTTAAGGAGATGGCTTATTCGCTTCGTGACTGTCAGCAAGAGGAAGGTTATTGGACTCGCAGTCTCTGCGATGCGGCTTTTGCGCCTGGGGAGGAAACGAGTGGTACTGCCTTTTTCCTCTATGGCATCACTTGGGGCGTTAACCAAGGACTGTTGCCCAAAGCCGATTTTGAAGCAACTATCGAAAAAGGATTTCATTATCTCTTGCATACAGCACTGCAGAAGGATGAAACAATAGGTTATGTGCAGCCTATTGGCGACCGTGCTTTGCCAGGGCAAGTGATTGATGCGCAATCGACAGCCGACTTTGGCGTTGGGGCATTTCTCTTGGCTTGTACTGAATATGTGCGTTATCAAAAAAGAGAAGTTGTCGACCTCTATCTATACCCTCAACAAGCCACACAGCGTATTCCGAAGGAGATATATGGTCAGTTTGCCGAACATCTTGGTACTTGCATCTACGGCGGTATATGGGTTGGAGAAGAGTCAAGTATTCCGAACACGAATGGTTATCGGAACGACGTATTGCAGGCACTTCGAGAACTGCATATCCCCGTGATACGCTGGCCAGGTGGTTGTTTTGCCGACTCGTATCATTGGCGTGATGGTATAGGCGAAAGAGCATCAAGACCGAAGATTGTCAACACCTATTGGGGTGGTACGACGGAGGATAACTCTTTTGGTACGCATGAGTTTCTCAACCTATGCGAGTTATTAGGTTGTGAACCCTATATCAGTGCAAATGTGGGCAGCGGAAGTGTGGAAGAGATGGCAGAATGGGTTGAGTATATGACATCCGACGCACAAACACCGCTTACCGAACTGCGCAAACAAAATGGCAGAGAGAAGCCTTGGCATGTGAAGTATATCGGTATTGGCAACGAGAGTTGGGGCTGTGGAGGACAGATGACGCCGGAATATTATAGCGACCTTTACCGTCGTTATGCTGAGTTTGCACGCAACTATGGCGACAATCATCTCTATAAGATTGCCAGCGGTGCAAGTGATTACGATTATTATTGGACAGAGACATTGATGCAACGCATCGGTAAACGCATGAATGCTATCTCGCTACATTATTATACGGTCAAGACTTGGGACGGTGACAAAGGTTCAGCGACACAATTCACGGAACACGATTACTATTGGACTCTTGCCAAATGTAGAGGGATTGAACCTGTATTACAACGTCATTGCGATATTATGGACAAGTACGACCCTGAGCGCAAGATTCGTCTCTTTGTAGACGAATGGGGTACATGGTGGACGCAAGAGCCGAATACAATTGATGGACACCTCTATCAACAAAACACCATGCGCGATGCGATGGTGGCGGCTTTGTCGCTTAATATATTCCACAGGTATACCGACCGAATTGGCATGACGAATATTGCGCAGATAGTCAATGTATTACAATCAATGATTATGACGCACGAGGACAGTATGTTCCTTACGCCAACCTATCATGTATTCCGTATATATACGCCTCATCAGGATGCGTTGTATATTCCTTGTCGTATGCAAAACAACACCTTACAAGCCAAAGCAGAGGGGGTATTAGCCGAAGTGCCAACTGTAGATGTCACGGCTTCATTGCAGAAAGATAGCTGTATCGTTGTGACGCTGAGCAACACCGATCTGAATAACCCACAAAGAGTGCGACTGCATCTTGAGGGCGAGAAAGGATTAAGCATCTCGCAAGCCGAGATTCTGCATACATCTCATCCGCAAGCGCATAATACCTTTGAAGATCCTAACACAGTTCAACCTTTACCTTTCACAGGGTATCGTATTGAAAAGGAGGGTACTATAGTTATTGAACTACCGGCACTATCGATCGTGAGTATTTCAATTAACGATTAGTAGTTAGCCATTCGCAGGGTGGATTTTTAGAGATAGTAAAGGGATGTTCTAAAAATTCCACGTTTTTAATTTATTACTACTAATTCGGATGT
>CAVJQD010000027.1:0-22456 GCA_963651555.1 uncultured Clostridium sp.
ACGAGGGCGTGTCGTCTCCACAATCGCAGTATGGTCAAACGGGTCTTACGACCCGAACGACACGAGGGCGTGTCGTCTCCACAATCGCAGTATGGTCAAACGGGTCTTACGACCCGGACGACACGAGGGCGGGGCGTCTCCATAATCACAGCATCTTTCCCTAATTTGAGAGAAGGTATGCAATACCGTCTCCACGGTGTAATTTCCCGCGGGCGAGACACCTGCGTTCCAAACTTGATGTTCTAGATGGGTTAGATGGACTAGTTTTTATAAAGATTTGTATTGAGGATTGTGTGTTGCACGTTTTTGCGGAGGTTTGGACATTAAGATTTGAGAGGCGATTGTTAATGATTTTGGGATAGAATTGATAGTTTTTGGGTACGATGTGGGTACGGTGTGGTTATTACGTGAAGCGCTGAATCTTCCGCTTATCCTACGCTTATCTTACGCTTATCCTCCGCTGATGTGTCGTACTTGACTCGAGGTTGTCTGCTGATATATTCTATTAAGATATGGGGATGTCGGCTTTAAGAATTGGAGAGAGGTCGGTTTGGATGGGGGATAGGCGGGAGTTTGGTAGGAGTTTGGCGGAAATTTGGCTGTGTTTTGCAAAAAAGATGGCGGTATTTTGTTGGTTGAAATAATTGTTGTACATTTGCAGACGATACGGCGATTGCGCCGGAAAGATTGCTAAACCATAAAGAAAGATATTATGAATACACTGTTGGTCGTTCTGCTTATTGTGGCAGGAATCGTGTTGCTGCTACTTGAGATGTTCTTGTTGCCTGGCTTCGGGATAGCCGGAATCATGGGATTTGTTTGCTTGGCGGGGGCTGTTGTGGCCGCCTACATCTGCATGGGGGCGCTTGCAGGGCACATCACCCTCGGAGCCGTGCTGATGCTGTCGGGGCTTTCGATATATGGTTTCATTAAGAGTAAGGCGCTTGAGAAGATGGGTTTGGACACAACTATCGACTCGAAAGTGCCGTTGGCGTCGCCTGGTAAAAAGATAGAGGACCTAGAAAAGGACGCCGAAAAGATGTATAAAGGGGCGGAAAAGGCGGAAGAAAGTAAGTAAAATCATTAATCATTAAATCTATTTTATATGAATGCGTTTACGATTGTGGTACTCGTTCTTGTAGCGGTTGCCGTTGTTATTTTCTTTTATTATGTGCCGTTTATGCTGTGGATCAATGCCCAGGTGAGCGGTGTTCGTATCTCGTTGGTGCAGTTGTTCCTGATGCGTATCCGCAAGGTGCCGCCAACGAAGATTATGAACTGTCTGATAGAGGCACATAAGGCTGGTTTACAGGACGTTAAGCGTGACGGGCTGGAAGCGCATTACTTGGCGGGAGGGCATATTGAGCGTGTCGTTCATGCGCTGGTTTCTGCCAATAAAGCGAGCATCGACTTGTCGTTTCAGATGGCTACGGCTATCGATTTGGCAGGGCGTGATGTGTTTGAGGCCGTGCAGATGTCGGTTAACCCGAAGGTGATAGACACGCCTCCTGTGACGGCTGTGGCGAAGGATGGTATACAGTTGATTGCTAAGGCTCGTGTGACGGTGCGGGCGAATATACGTCAGTTGGTCGGTGGTGCCGGCGAGGACACCGTTTTGGCTCGTGTGGGCGAGGGTATCGTCAGCTCGATTGGTTCGGCAGAGAGCCACAAGATGGTGCTTGAGAACCCCGACAGCATATCGAAGTTGGTGCTGAGTAAAGGCTTGGACGAAGGTACGGCCTTTGAGATATTGAGTATTGATATTGCGGATATCGATGTGGGTAAGAACATCGGTGCGCAGTTGCAGATGGACCAAGCCGAGGCAGATAAGAACATCGCTCAGGCAAAGGCCGAGGAGCGTCGTGCGATGGCAATCGCCAATGAGCAGGAGATGAAGGCTAAGGCGCAAGAGGCTCGTGCGAAAGTGATAGAGGCAGAAGCGCTTGTGCCACAGGCAATGGCAGATGCTTTCCGCTCGGGTAATCTGGGGATTATGGACTACTATCGCATGCAGAACATACAAGCCGATACGAGTATGCGCGAGGCGATAGGCAAGCCCAATGAAGGAAAGAAGAAGTGATGCGCATAGCTCTTATGCAGTATCCCATAGTGTGGGAGGACAAAGAGAGTAATCTCAGCCTGACACACCAACGTTTAGCCACATTAGCCGGTCGTGCTGATGTGGCTATGTTGCCTGAGATGTTCACCACGGGCTTCTGTACGCAGAGGCCTGACTTGGCTGAGACGAACGATGGAGAGACGATGCAGGCGTTGAGGCGTTGGGCACGAGAGTATGATATCGCCATCACCGGTAGTTTTATTGCCCGCGACGACGATAGGTTGTATAACCGAGGTTTCTTTGTGCGTCCAAATGGCGAGACCGATTATGCCGACAAGCGCCATCTATATGCTCACGGAGGCGAGGGACGGTTCTTTCAACGTGGCGAGCAACGGGTTATATCCGAGTATAAAGGTGTTCGCTTCTGCCTATTGGTATGCTACGACCTACGTTTCCCTATCTGGAGCAGGAACATGACTGGAAGCGACTATGACATACTGCTCTATTGCGCCAACTGGCCCGAAGTGCGTATCCATTACTGGGATGTGCTGATACCGGCTCGGGCGACAGAGAACCAATGTGCCGTGTGTGGCGTGAACTGTGTTGGCGACGACGGCAACGGACTGCATTACTCGGGTCACTCTGTGGCTTACGACACCTATCTGCATCGACTGACTGACTTTAAGGACGACGAAGAAGGTATACAGGTTGCCAACATCGATGTGGAGGCGATTCGGCATTTTAGGGAACGGCTACCGCTGTGGAAGGATGTTGATAAGATAGATGAGATTTAAGCGTAACTGTGAGTACTAAAAGAGGCTGGTTAACGATATGTTAGCCAGCCTCTTTGGTATTCCGATGTATTATATCCTTATTCAGGATTCATAACCACTTCAAACATATTACCTGAAGCCACCAACTGCTTGAGCGTCTGTTGAATAGTCTCAGCGGTGACATTATTCACCTCGTTCTTGAAGGTGGTGATATAGTCCTCACCGTAGCGGTAATAGCGTGGCAGGATAGAAGACGACCAGTAGTTGTTCTTCTCGAGGTTCTCCTCAAAGTCTTTGAGAAACGACTCCTTAACTTTACTAAGGTCTTCAGCAAGCGGTCCGTTGTTGACAATAGTCTCAATCTCTTTGTGTATGATAGAGATGAGCTTCTCTTGCTTGAGAGGATCGGTATCGAAGAGCATAAACAACTCAGCGCATGGCACAGGGTTCTTACTCATAGACCCACGGACACCTACACCATAAGAACCACCTTCTTGTTCACGAATTGACTCGAGGTAACGGATATCCAAGATACGTCCAATTGCCACCATGTTCAGACGAGTAGCCATCGAGTAAGGCATATCGTAGGAGGTATATTGGATATAGTTAGAAGCCGTACGAGTCTGCATTGGACGAAGGAAATAGTTCTTCTCAACACCCTTTGGCGCACGTACATTATTGTCGACAAAGTTCTCACGGCTCTTATTGGTCTTGAGCCCACCAAGCCAAGTGCATACTAACTTTTGGAAAGCCTTATCCGTTGGGTCAACGCAACCCGTAAAGGTAAAGGTGAAGTCGGCTGGATTAGCAAAGCGTTGCTTATAGAAAGTAAGTGCCTTGTCAAGGTCGACTTGTTGCAGAGTCTCTTTGCTCCAAATGATAGTACGCGGCGAGTTGTCACTTGCCATAGCATTGATAGAGTCGTACCAGATCGATTGTGGGCTCTGCTCTTTGTTCTCGAGGGATGTCTCCATAAGTGCGATGAGAGTCTTGTAGGCATCTTCATCACGGCGCGGAGCAGTGAAATAGAGGTAACTGAGCTGCAGCATTGTCTCGAGGTCCTTGATAGTAGAAGAGCCTTTCATTGACTCGTCGACTGAACCAATCGACGGCGACATGCTGACATGCTTACCTGCAAGTGCCTTCTGGAGGTCGTTGTAAGAGAAGTTGCCCAAGCCGCTGTACTCAACAATATCGGTTGCCAGTTGTGCCGAAGGCAGAATCGAGAGGTCAGATACTAAGGACGTACCACCGTAAGAGTAAGCCGTGAAGAGTATCTCATCTTGCTTAAAGGTAGTCGGTTTGATGATGACGCGTACGCCATTAGAGAGCGTCCATTCGGTTGTACCGAGCACATCGTTGTGCGCCACCTTCTTTATCTTACCTGTCTTCGGAGCTTTCTTCACAAGGGTCGTATTGATAACCGCTTCTACAGGGGCTTCAATCTGCAGAGAAGACATCTCTTTAACGCCATTACGAATCTCTTCTTCCGATGGCATATCCACCTTGTCAGGACCTTGGATAGAGACGATAAGGTTCTCGTCGGTTACCAATTGTTGAGCCAATTCATTGACAACCGTCAAGTTAAGGCTTGGCAGTATCTGCTTGATAGCCTCATATTCCCATTCAACACCTGGCATCACTTCACCGTCAAGGAAGTTAGACTTGCACTCTTCAACGTAACTGATGTTCTGTGTACTATTGCGTTCGTTATAGGCTTTCTCGTATGCAGCAAGCGTCTCGGCTTTTGCACGCTCAAGTTCAGCATTGGTGAAGCCATAACGACGCATCTTCTCGAGTTGGAAAAGGAGGTCGCTATAAGCCTTCTTCTCTTGCCCTGACTTTGCAATATAGATAGCGAAGAACGCATCACGCGCTTTGACCAATTCAGTATAGAATGAGCCTCCCGCAACGAAGGATGCATTAGGGTCAAGCGCCAGTTCCGACATACGGTTATTAAGCATGTCGGAGATAAGTGAATAGGTCACGTCAAGAGTATAGTTAAAATCCGTTCCCTTGAGGTTCTGAGGCAGCGGCGCCTTCTTATAGATGAGCGTAATACGGGTAGCCTGTGCCTCACCATCGGTTACAACCGATACGACCGGCTCTTGGTTATCATATATTGGATAGATAGGCCGCTCGCCACGGTTAACACGCGCTGGCACATCTGCCCACAAGGCTCTAATCTTAGCCTCAATAGTATCAACATTGATATCACCTACCACAATGACAGCCTGGTTATCAGGACCGTACCATTTCTTGTAATAGTCACGCAAGGCATCGTAAGCGAAGTTATTGATGACAGCCGTATCGCCAATCACATCACGTTTAGCGTACTGACTACCTGGGTACATGAGTGGCAGACTCGCTTTCCACATACGACGGTCAGCATTGGCTCCCGTACGCCACTCCTCACGTATCACCCCACGCTCAGCGTCTATCTCCTCTGGCAGAAGCGAGAGAGCACATGCCCAATCGTGCATCACGAGCAACGCAGAGTCGATGATACCCGTACGAATAGTCGGCACTTCCGAAAGACGGTAGACTGTCTCATCTAGCGAAGTGTAAGCGTTGATGTTTCCTCCGAAGTTCACACCTATCGACTCGAAGTAGTTGATAATACCCTTACCTGGGAAATGCTCTGTACCATTAAACGCCATGTGCTCAAGGAAGTGAGCCAGTCCGTTCTGGTTATCCTCCTCAAGAATAGCACCTACGGCTTGCGCAATATGGAACTCGCAACGTTGTTTCGGATACTCATTGTGACGGATGTAATAGGTAAGTCCGTTCTCAAGGTGTCCGACTCGTGTTGCTGAGTCTATGGGCAACATCTCAGGTTGTTGCGCAGAAGCCATCACACAGAGTGCCAAGGCTCCTATACCTAAAATAATTCTTTTCATATCTTTATTTGTTATCTGTATTATCAGTGTTTTGTTCCGCCGACTTATCCTCTACAGGCTTTTCCTCTACAGACTTCTCATCTACTGGCTTCTCTTGTTCTGCCTGTTGCTCAGCAGCAATAGCGGCTTCATTATCTTCTATAATCTCATCTTGACGAGACTTCCAAGGACGCGGACCAAGGATATTCTCCACATCCTCTGCCGTTATAACCTCCTTCTCGATCAGCAGTTCTGCAATACGGTGATGCCCTTCGGCGTTCTGTTGCAGAATCTCTTTCGCACGAGCCATCTGCTTAGCAATGATTGAACTTGCCTCTTTGTCGATGGTCTCGGCCGTCTTCTCAGAATACGGCTTAGCAAAGCCATAGTCCGACCGACCCGTCGAGTCATAGTAACTAACATTAGCCAACTTGTCACTCATGCCGTAGTATGCCACCATGGCATAAGCCTGCTTGGTCACACGCTCCAAGTCGTTAAGCGCACCCGTACTCGTCTGCGAGAGGAACGTCTCTTCAGCGGCACGACCACCAAGGGTTGCGCACATCTCATCGAGCAAGTGCTCACGGTTAGTCAGTTGCCGTTCCTCAGGCAAGTACCACGCTGCGCCAAGGGAAATACCTCTCGGCACAATAGTCACCTTTACCAACGGGTTAGCCCAACGGAGCATCCACGAGATAGTAGCATGACCCGCCTCATGGTAAGCGATAGAACGCTTTTCCTCGTCCGTCATTATCTTTGTCTTACGCTCAAGACCACCAATAATTCTGTCGACTGCATCCATAAAGTCCTGCTTATCAACGGCCTTCTTATCGTGCCGAGCCGCAATAAGCGCAGCCTCGTTACATACGTTGGCTATATCAGCCCCCGAGAATCCTGGAGTCTGTTTTGCAAGGAAATTGACGTCAACAGACTCATCCAGTTTGAGCGGCTTGAGGTGCACGCCAAATATCTCCTTACGCTCCTGCAGGTCAGGCAGTTCTACATGTATCTGACGGTCAAAACGCCCTGCACGAAGCAATGCCGAGTCGAGCACGTCCGCACGGTTTGTCGCTGCCAAGATAATGACGCCCGAGTTCGTTCCGAATCCGTCCATCTCGGTGAGCAATTGGTTAAGCGTTGACTCACGCTCGTCGTTGCCGCCACTCATGATGTTCTTACCACGAGCACGACCTACAGCGTCTATCTCATCAATGAAGATGATACACGGCGCAGCCTCTTTGGCTTGGCGGAACAAGTCACGCACACGCGACGCACCTACGCCCACGAACATCTCCACGAAGTCGCTACCCGACATCGAGAAGAATGGTACATTCGCCTCGCCGGCCACAGCCTTCGCAAGCAGGGTCTTACCCGTACCTGGAGGACCAACAAGCAATGCGCCCTTGGGTATCTTACCGCCAAGACTGGTATATTTCTTCGGATTCTTCAAGAACGAGACTATCTCCTCCACCTCTTGCTTAGCGCCTGCCAGTCCTGCCACGTCCTTAAAGGTCACCTTCCCTTTCTTGTCCTTGTCAAACACTTGTGCCTTGGCTTTGCCTACGTTGAAGATACCTCCACCGCCACCCATCGGGTTGCGGAACATCATCATAAAGAACAAGATGAAGATGATAAAAGGCACAACATTGAGTATAATAAGCCACCAGTCACGGGACTTCTCGAAAGTGAGTTCGATGCTCTTCTTGCCGTCTTGCTGACGTTGAGCATTGACCTCCGTCATGTACTTGTTAAACTCCTCAACTGTTGGGATTGCCACCGAGATACGAGGCTCTTTCTGCTCCGCCACTTTCTCGGGATTAGCCGCAAACACCGTACCTACTGCATCCTGCGCCACTGTAGCCTTGACAGTGTTATCGTCGAATACAGTGATAGCCTCGATGCAATCTTTCTCAATATAAGACTGCAACTGCGTATAAGTGATGTCCTTCGTAGGCGCTGACGACTTGCCCGAGAAGAAATAACTACCAAGCAAGAAGATGATAATAGCAAGGTACAGCCAAGTAAGGCTTGGACCTTTCCTCTTGCCCTTGGGTGCTTGGTTATTCGGTTGACGATTGTTCGGTTCGTTCATTCTTTATGTAAGGTTAGGTTATTATTCTTCGTCCGGTAAGTTAGTGATGTTGGCATCGCCCCATAGGTGTTCGATGTCATAGAACTCACGCACCTGAGGCTGGAAGATATGCACAATGATGTCACCATAGTCCATTGCAATCCATTCAGCGTTATCTTGTCCTACCGTCGCTATCACCTTCTCGCCAGTCGACTTACGCACAAAGTCCTCTATCTCGTCGGCTATCGCTGACACCTGCGTATTCGTATTGCCTTGTGCTATGACAAACATAGGACACGGCACCGACTCGAGTGCGCGCATATCAACAACGGTAATCTGCTTACCTTTTTTGTTTCGGATGCCTTCTACTATCGCATCACGTAGTTGTTCAACAGTTGTTTCTGTCTTATTCATTTATCTCTTCGAGTTTAAAGTATACTATTCCTCTTCCTTTGTTATACAAAAAATGCGCCAAAAAGCAATACACCAGCAATATGCCATTTTGGCACAAGCTATGACGCTACAAAGGTAAGGGATTTTTTGCAAAGCACAAAAAAATATTCTATGCCCTCCAAAAGACATCCTCCCACCACCCTCCTTCGCCCTTCCCTTTAGGGAGAGTCCGAGAATAAGTTTATTCTATCCCCCTTCCCTTCAGGGAGAGGGCAGAGGGTAGGCTCCTCTCTCCATACTTCCCTTCTACCTTCCCTTTAGGGAGGGGCAGGGGGTAGGCTCCTATCTCCATACTCCCCTTCTCCCTTCCCTTCAGGGAGGGGCAGGGGGTAGGCTTTTCATCCCCTTCTCGCCCCCATCCTGCCCCGTGGTTGTCAGCGGTACGGGACGAGACAAACACGGTACAAACACGGTTGATACACGGTTGATACAGCTTACCTTACCGAGGTTTCATAAGGGTTTCATGCTACCCTCGAGCCACCTCTACAAGCCGTAAAAGCACCCTCTCCCCCACCCTCAAAATCCCCTCCCGCCAAAAGTATCAACCGTGTTTCGAATACATTGTGTAGACGACACGCCCCCGTGTCGTTTGGGTCGTTAGACCCGTTTGAACACACTTTGCAATCATTAAATCTATCATCCCTTAGCACACAGGGCGGTGCATTATCATTTAGCGCAACGGTCTTTTAGCCCGCAGGGCGGTCTGTTAGTGAAACGATCTGACAGTGAAACGGTCCTTTAGCACAACGGTCTAACCTAAAATTCAGCCCCTATTTGCACATTTGGAAAAGATACCATATCTTTGTGGGCGGAAAAATGTTTACGATAGAGAACAGATTTATGAGTAGAAAATCAGTATTATTGATCCTCACCGGTGGCACCATTGCTATGACGCAAGACCCTTCCACTGGTGCACTGAGACCCACTGGTATTGAGGAGGTTAAACGCTATATGCCTGAACTTTTTCAGGACAATATCCTTGTCGACATCTATTCCTTCAATCCCCTTGTGGACTCCTCTAACATCAACCCCCCTGTGTGGAGCAAGTTAGCCACTATCGTCTACGAGAACTACAACCAATACGACGGCTTCGTCATCCTGCACGGCACCGACACCATGGCCTACTCCGCCTCTGCCCTTAGTTTCATGCTGGGCAACTTGGGCAAACCCGTAGTCTTCACAGGTGCCCAACTGCCTATGGGTCTTATCCGAAGCGATGCGCGCGAGAACCTACTGACTGCTATCGAGATTGCCGTCGCACAAGACGAGGAAGGACAAGCCTTAGTCCCCGAGGTCTCTATCTTCTTCGGTGACCGACTCTACCGTGGCAACCGTACTACGAAGAAAAACGCCGAGTACTTCTCCGCCTTTAAGTCCTATAACTACGAACCCTTGGCGTTCGCTGGCGTACATATACGATACAACACCCACCTCGTACACTATCCAGACCCCTCCAAACCCCTGCGGCTATGGACTAAGTTCGACCAGAACGTGGCTATCCTAAAGATCTTCCCAGGAATATCGCAGCAAGTAGTAGAGGCCATGCTTAATATCCCCCACCTCCGTGCAATCGTACTCGAGACCTTTGGTGCTGGCAACGCACCAAGCGAGCCATGGATCTATGAGGTACTCAAGAACGCCATCGCCAACGGACTGATAGTAGTCAATAAGACCCAATGTAGCGCTGGCTCGGTCGAGATGGGACGATACGAGACCAGTCTAAACCTACTCGAAGCAGGCGTCATTAGTGGCTACGACATCACCACCGAGGCGCTACTAACCAAACTGATGTACCTCCTTGGCGAGTATGGAAACGACACCGACAAGGTACGCGAGGCTCTACAAATGGACCTCTGCGGAGAAATGACTATTGAAGAAATATAAAACATATACGGCTATGAATATTGAAGAATTGACTCCTAAGGGAGTATGGACCAACTTCAAACACATCACCCAGATCCCGCGTCCTACAGGCACGAAGAAGGCTATCGGTGCGTTCCTTGTGGAGTATGGTCGTTCATTAGGCTTGGAGACCATCCAAGACGAGATAGGCAACGTCCTTATCCGTAAACCCGCTACCAAAGGGATGGAGAACCACCCTGGTGTTATCTTACAAGGACACATGGATATGGTCCCACAGAAGAACAGCGATGTGGTCTTCGATTTCGAGAAAGACCCTATCCGTGCCTATGTCGATGGCGAATGGGTAACTGCCGATGGCACTACCCTCGGTGCTGACGATGGTATCGGAGTAGCCTCAGCACTGGCAGTATTGGCTGACAAGAATGCCGTACACCCCCCATTGGAAGTACTTATCACCGTCGACGAAGAGACCGGTATGTACGGTGCTTTCGCCATCGAAGGCGGTTGGCTGCAGGGCAAGACACTGCTCAATCTCGATAGCGAAACCGAAGGCGAACTCTATATAGGCTGCGCCGGTGGAGTAGACGCCAACATCACATTCCAGTACTTCCCAGAAGAAGCACCCGAAGGTGACATTGCCCTAAAGGTTTGTCTCTCTGGACTTAAAGGTGGGCACTCCGGTTGCGACATCAAGATGCAGCGCGCCAATGCCAACAAACTGATGTTCCGTTTCCTCAAAGATGCAGTGGCTAACTACGAGGCACGCTTAGCGTCCGTTTGCGGTGGCAGTCTACGTAACTCAATACCCCGTGAGGCAGAGGCTATCGTAACCATTCCCGAAGAGGACTACGAAGACCTCATACAGTTGGTAGCCGACTACGAAGACCTCTTCATTCGTGAATACGACGGAGTAGAAGACAATATCCACTTCACCGCAGAACGAGTCGATACGCCTAAGTCAGTCATACCCGAGGAGATACAAGACAGTCTCATCCACTCCGTAGTGGCTTGCCCCGACGGCGTCGCACGAATGATACCCGAGATGCCTGATGTCGTAGAGACATCCAACAACCTCGCACTCATCGCTACCGAAGAGAACAAAGTGACTATCCAATGCCTCACCCGCAGTTCTGTGGAGAGCCGCAAAGAGGAACTGCAAGAGCAGATAGAGAGTTGCTTTGCCTTAGCCGGTGCCAAGGTCGAGTTCTTCGGCAGTTACCCAGGATGGGAACCTAATGTCCACTCTAAGGTACTGAAACTCATGCAAGAGACCTACCGTGAGGAGTTCAATGAGGAAGCACGAGTCATCACTATCCACGCAGGACTCGAATGCGGCATCATAGGACGCAACTACCCAGGCATGGAGATGATATCCTTTGGACCTACCATTCTCCACCCACACTCTCCCGACGAGCGTGTGAATATTGCCTCGGTAGACAAGTTCTACCACCTCATACTCGCTACCCTCCGCAAACTATGAGAGTCAAAGGTTTAAAAATTAAAAATTAAACATTAAACATTACCAATGGCAGAGCGAAGCACCATGCTTCGCTCTGCCTTTGTGTTCTATTTATGGTGTTTGCTCCGTAGAGACGGTATTGCATACCGTCTCTCAAATCTCAATAAAAGCATCCTACATCGTGAGCGCAGCGAGCAGGAGATAATGGAGTAAGTAGGGGGTCTCTTTGTTTCTCTTGCACGCAGTGCAAGTTTTTCTTTTAATTTCTCTGCCACGCAGTGGCAAGGAAAAGAACTCAAGCAATGGTATGGAAATTGGCACAGACTTTGCCTATACTATCGTAACAACCTAATTGATACAATTATGAAAAAGTTATTCAAGTACTTATGTATTGCAGTCCTAATGTGTGGCATGAGTGCCCTCACTGCCTACATCGTGGTAAAACAAACCCAACCCACAGCCGCCGATATGGTGGTTGCATCCAACGATTCAACGCATTTCTATGTTCCTGCGGCCTATGCCAAATTTGCCAGCGTACCTACTGCCGGCGAAACCGACTTCACAGTGGCTGCCGATCTATCCGTGGGTGCTGTTGTGCATGTCAAGACCACTATCGCTGCACAGAGCAGTTCCTACTCATCCGACCCCTTCTTCGAGTTCTTCTTTGGTCGTCCCCAACAGCAAGCACGACCCGAACAGATGGCTTCTGGCTCAGGTGTCATCATCTCACCCGATGGGTATATTGTCACCAATAACCATGTGATAGCCGATGCCAAGAACATCGAGGTGGTCTTGAACGACAAACGCTCTTTCATCGCCACACTCGTAGGCACCGACCCCAATACCGATATCGCATTGCTTAAGATTGACGCTACCGACCTACCTATCATCGTTATGGGTAACTCCGATGACCTACGAGTAGGCGAATGGGTACTCGCTGTCGGCAATCCGTTTAACCTCACCTCTACCGTCACGGCTGGTATCGTTAGCGCCAAGGCACGAAACATCAACATCCTCGATGGCGAGATGAAGATAGAGTCGTTCATTCAGACCGACGCTGCCGTCAACCCAGGCAACTCAGGCGGTGCCTTAGTGAATACCAAAGGCGAACTGGTAGGTATCAACACCGCTATCGCCTCACAGACCGGTTCATACTCCGGCTACTCCTTTGCCGTACCAACCGGTATCGTACAGAAAGTGGTAGCCGACCTCAAGCAGTACGGTGTCGTACAACGAGCAGTACTCGGTGTGCAGATTCAAGAGATAACCGACGAACTGAAGAAAGAGAAGAACCTAACAACCCTACAAGGTGCCTATATAGCCGCCGTAGTAGAGAACGGGGCAGCCGATAAGGCGGGTATACACGTTGGCGATGTCATCACCAAGATCGACAACACCCCCATCCACTCTACCTCCGACCTGCAAGAACAGATAGGGCGACATCGTCCTGGCGATAAGGTAGCCGTAACACTCCTGCGTGGAGGAAAAGAGGAAGTCGTCAACGCCGAACTGACCAACCGCAGTGGTGGATTAGGACTCGTGCAGAAGTCCGAAGACCTATCCGTATTAGGTGCCCAGTTTAAGGAGATAAGCAGCAACACCAAACAGCAACTGCATATCAACTATGGCATTCAGGTCACCTCACTCAAGAACGGCAAACTGAAAGCCGCAGGAGTACCGAATGGTTTCATCATACTCAAGGTCAACAACCGCACCATGCGCACTGTCTACGACCTAACGCAAGCATTGAACGATGCTCTGCAAGCAAACGAACAAGAGAAGGTACTCTTTCTCGTTGGCGTCAACTCCAGTGGCCGTGTTGCTTACTACGCCGTCGACCTCAGCAATTAAAAACATTAAAAATTACAAATTAGGGATGTTCTAAAAATTGCTTTTGAGATGATTTGTGATTTTTTATTTAGGAGATGGTTGGCTTGAACGAAGGAGCAATGCGAGCATTGTGACTGAGAGAAAGTCAAGCAGATACAAATAAAAAACACAAAGCGCTCAAAAAGTGGAGAAACATCCAAATTAGAAGCAAAATAACGAAACGTGGAATTTTTAGAACATCCCATTAAACATTTAGCGTAGGGGAAAATTTGCGGTTATGCAAATTTTCCCCTATCTTTGCGCTCGCTATATTGACAAATTAAACAATGAACTAACATGAAAAAACCTATCGCACTCGTTGCGCTCCTCTGCACACTCAGTATGGGCGCACATGCTGACCTCATCCTACATGAGGATTTTGACCGTACGGTCGGCACACTTAACCAAGGTCTTGTATCTGACATGGGAACAAACACCAATGACTGGTGGCACAACACAGGAGGAGCAGACTCTATCAAAGTGGTAGCAGGCTCACTCAAGTACACCGACTATGTCGAATCTAACGGCAACAAAGCCATGATTCTTGGAGGTGCTGTCTCTACCGACCTTCGTCAGTTCGCACCTATCTCCTCCGGCAAAGTATATGCCGCAGCAATCATCAATGTCGACAGCGTCGCAAGTGCAGTTTCTTCAGGTGTTTTCCTCTCATTAGGCGATGCAGAAACTGGGACTTATGCAAAGTTACATTGCTACCAATCAGGTGAAGGTTTCAAACTTGCTGTCTCCAAAAGCACCGAAGGAAGTAATGAAATAGATTACACAAGTGATGTCTATAAAACCAAAACGGACTACTTTGTGGTAATAGAGTATCAGTTTGTGGATGGTGACATGAACGACTCAGTTCGTCTCTATGTCAACCCAGTCAAAGACGCCCCAACAGCAACTATCGAATGTGCTTATTCAAAGACTTACCGTCAAGGAAGAAACCCTGTAATTGGTGGTGCAAACACCAAAGCCGATGCCACACAGATAGCATCCGTTGACCTCAGCCAAACGGCTTCATCGGCAGTAGGACGCATCTATGTCGACGAAATCAAAGTCGCCACTGTCTGGGACGACCTATTCGAATCAGACTATACCCCAACACCAACCGTCACACCCGAAATCCTCGTTGACAACACCATCACCTTCAGCAAAGGCACCATCTACACCGGCACGGAATACTCCGCCAACTTCTATCTCTACGCAGACAACCTCACCGACAGCGTCAAACTCACCTGCAACAACGCAGATGTCTCGCTCTCTAAGACGGCTCTCTCCAAAGAAGAGGCAGAAGCAGGTATTGATATTACTGCAACCCTCAACACCGCCACAGCCGGTAATGGCGAGGTAACCATCACCGTCTCCTCAACAGGCGCAGAAAACGTAACAGTCACCTCCTCTTGGACGGCAGTACAACTCAACAAGGTATCCACCATCGCCGCACTCAAAGAAGGCACTGCCGCTGACGCAACAGGAATGTTCCTCTACACCGGCGAAGCCATCATCACATACTCCGAACCGGACAACTACTACACCAAATACTACCTCGAGGACGCCAGCGGTGCCGTGCGTATCGATGATTGGTACTGCAGTAACACCTACAAGGTAGGCGACAAAGTAAAAGACGTATACGCTATATATGGCGATGGAGAAGACTTAAATGGACAAGTACCTCTCTCCCTCGCTTTCAATGTCATCACCGTCGTTAGCAGTGACAACGAACCGACACCACAAGTCGTAACGCTCGAGCAACTGCAAGCCAATGCTGCTGATTACCTGCTCGAACTCGTCAAAGTAGAAGGCGTATCACTCAGCCAGACCTCCACCACCTTCAGCACCGGCAACAGCACCATCACGCAAAACGGAACATCAGGGGCTATCGGACTGACATCGGACAACACGCTCGTCGGTACTACCAAGCCTAAGAAAGCCAACATCATCGGCCTCTCTTACAACAAATCCGGATACAACATCCGTATCCGCACCGCCGCTGACCTCACTCCTATCGAAGACACTACCCCAACCGCACTCGATGCTATCGAAGACAACGTAAACAACGAAAACAACTTTGAGATTTACACCGTCTCCGGACAACGTGTTAACACCCTACAACCAGGCGTTAACATCATTCGCCAAGGCGAAAAAACCTACAAGGTTATTCGATAACACAACCCCATACACCCCCAAGAGTCACACGCACTCTCGGGGGTGTATTTTGTTCAAAGAAAACTGGACTCGCTAGAAAAACAATGAAACAATGAAACACCAATTCCTATCGGCTATTCTACTCCTAGCCGCAACACTATACACCCAAGCCGCAACCAACCTCCTCAGCAACGGAGACTTCGAGACAGCCCAAACAAACGCTTTCTATGGAGCAATCTTCGATAGTTGGAACTTCGGCGCAGAGATAGCCATCGAGACTACCGACATACACGGTGGCGCACAAGCCTTCCGCACCGTCAATGTATCCATGAAGCGAGACCTCAACCAAGAGATCGACCTGCAGTCGGATGTGGTCGGACAAGAATACGAACTATCCGGTTACTACAAAGTTCTCTCTGCAAATGCCGGCGGCCTCGCCCTTGCATGCCAATGGAACTACCTACGTCCACAGACAGGCACACCCCACGATAGTGTCATCCTCAACCAACCACTCGACGTCACCAACACCGATTGGCAACAGTTCTCCATCAAGACCACCAAACCGCAAGATGGTTCGAGCCTCTACTTCGCCGTAGCCGTAAAGAAAGGTGTCAAAGTCATCTTCGACGACTTCTCCGTCACACGCACTGAGAAAACCACACCTTGGTTCACCGTCACACCAGAGACCGTCTCCTCATCAGACTGCGTCTTAGGAGACTCCACCCTCGTAGCCGACTTCATAATACGACAAGGCAACCTGACACAGCCCATCAACCTCTATCTCACAGGCGACGACCCCTCAATGTGGCGACTCGAGAAGACCCAAGCAACGGCTGCCGAAGAGAATATCAAACTCTGGTATAAACCAACCGCTGCAGGGAAACACTCAGCCGCTTTCTCTGTCGAAAGTAGCGAGGCATCAACCTATAACAAGCCATACTTCTTATACGGCACTTGCATCGACACGACCCAAGCACCAACCATCACCATTGCCCCCACTACCCTACCCACGTTCTATGCCAAAGTCGGACAAACAGTAGTCGACTCTGTCCTCCTCACTTCCGAGAACTGCATCGACCATGTATACGCCACTATCACACCCGTAGGCAATGGCTTCTCCATCAATAGTTCACTGTTCCTGAAGAACACCTCGTCATATACCTATATCACCTTCTCACCTGCAGTAGTAGGCACTGTGACGGATACCATCACTTGGACTACCACCAAAGGACAGAGTCAGACGCTCATCGTCACAGGTGTTGCTACCGAAGCCGACCCCACAGAGGTCGATTGGCAAACCGATTTCCAATGGAACAGCACCGCAACCCCACTCACACTCCTCAAAGAACCATTCGACACGATACGTCACAACAAGACCTTGCTCTTCAACGGTTGGCAGAATGTAGTCAAACAAGGCGCACGCCCTTGGTGGGGGTATGAGGACAAGAACAACGACGGCGAACACTGCGCCAAAGCCACTGCCTATATCTCAGGCGTAGCCGACTCCACAATGTATGAGATGTGGCTCGTCACGCCCGCACTCGACTTCAAGAACGCCGCCAACAAGGTATTCACCTTCCGAGTACGCGGAGACTACCTACGCGATGGACAGTCGGCAACGCTAAAGATATATTATATCGACGCCACCGACCCCACCAATGCCTATTTCGAAGACCTGAACATCAGTAATATACCCGCCACAGAAGACGAAGCAGGCGATTGGCTCGATTTCCAAGTCAACCTCAACAATCAGACCACCATCGCTGATGTATTCCATATCGGCTTCTGCTTCACCGGCTATAGTGGCACCACAGGCGCTGCCACTTACCTCATCGACGATGTCTCATGGGGACGCACCGACCTACCTGTCATCACGCCTAACCCTACTCAGTTAACGGCTACAGTCAAACCGGCAGAGAGCATCACCCTACCCATCACAGTTGACGCAAAAAACCTAACAGAAGCCATCACCATCACCCTTGCCGGCGACAACAAGAGCAAGTTCTCCGTCTCCGAGACGACACTGCCCACTACAGGAGGCTCACTGGCAGTCACCTTCCAGTCGGACACTATCGGAGTACACCAAGCCTACCTCCGTATCCGCTCACGAGGAGCAGTCGATGTGTATGTACCTATGGCCATCCTCGTAAAGGACAACACTGCCGTAGATAATATATTCGACAATGAGAACCAAGACGGCATAAGATACAACATCTTAGGGCTCCCCGTCGACGACTCCTACCAAGGAATAGTAATCAAACAAGGCAAGAAGTACTTCCAGTCGAAGCACTAACCCCGCTGCAAAGAAGAGACCGCTGCGCCATCAAACAACGATAGCACAGCGGTCTTTTATAATATAGCCCCTGTCTTACTCCGACTTAAGAAACCGATGATAAGTACGCAGCACCTTGCGAACGTACGCATTGACGCCTTCCGCATCGCAAGGCCCATAAAGCACCACACTGTCCGTAGCGTACGGCTCCGTGTTCAGTTGCGACAGCCAGTACTCAGTGTTATCGGTCCAGATATAAGCACTCCGCCCATACCGTTTAGCCAGTCGCCGAGCGTCCATGATATGCGCAGGTCCAGCATTGTATGACGCCAAGACAAACTTAGTCTGCTCCTCCTTATTCGATATGAAATAGAATATATCCTGCAGCCGTTTGATATACCGAGTACCAGCAGCGATATTGTGTTCCGGTATGAAAACCGTAGAATCGTTCAACCCAAAGTTATATGCCGTCTGAGGCATGAGTTGCATCAATCCTGCCGCACCCGAAGACGACTGCGCACGAGAATTAAAGCGAGACTCCTCATAACATACAGCCGCAAGCAATTGCCAGTCCCAATCGAGTTCAGGCGCATGCTGCTTAAAGATAGCGGCGTATGGTATATTCGACAGCACCTCCTCCATCTCTTCCTCCTCTTCCGCAGTGAGAGCCTGACGCCCAACATGGTATCCGATAGCCGTAACACCAGCAAAGAACAAGGTAAAAACGCCCGCAAGCAGTAGTTTCGTTCGTGTATTCATAACCTTATGCATGCTCAATATTCTCCTCAGCAATGCAGGACATCCCGTTTAAGCGCAAGAACACCTGCGTGGTCGCTACCACATCCTTCTGGCAATAAACCGATATGCGCTCAACATCCTTCTCCTTATAGAAAGTATCAGCCACCTGACTCCCGTCGATATCGTCCTTTGGCGTAGGGATACCGAAGATAGCCGTAAGCAGTTTGAGCGCCGTATAGGACTTGAAGTCGCCGAACTTCCACATCTCCATGGTGTCCAAGAAATGCACTTCCCACGGCTTCTTCCCTGCTATCTGCAGACAATCAGGCAGCGTAAGCCCGTTGACCAACGCCCTTCGGCACACGAAAGGAATATCGAACTCCTTGACATTATGCCCGCACAGATTGTGGTAAGGACTAATCATGAACCGCCCAAGCAAGTCGAGAAACTCCGAAAGGATAGCCCGTTCGTCCGTCCCATAGAACGACTTCGTCCGCAGATGCCACTCCCTGTCCTTCATGTAACATATCCCCACCGAGATACACACCACGCGCGCAAACTCAGCATACACACTCGCTTGCTGCCAATCCTCTGCCGCAGTAGAGACATACTTATCCGGCTGCTTCCGCTGCAACTGTGCATACTTATCGGTCCAGAGATGCTGCATCTCCTCAGAGAGCATGTCCATGTTCTCTGTCAGCGGGGATGTTTCGATGTCGAAGAATAGAATCTTGTCAAGGGATATATCCATGTGTCATTCGTGATGTTCGCTTATTTGTTGCTTAACGAACTTGGTTAAGATATTGATTGCTGCTTTGTTGTGACCGCCTTGCGGAATGATGATGTCGGCATAACGTTTACAAGGCTCTATAAACTGCAGGTGCATCGGCTTCACCACCTTCGTATAACGCTCCATCACGGCTTCACTTGTACGCCCACGCTCCACGACATCCCGTTGTATCACCCGTATGAGACGGTCGTCTGCATCTGCGTCAACGAATATCTTTAGGTCCATCTCGTTCCGCAGTTTCTTGTCGCATAGAGCCATGATACCTTCCACTATCACCACCTCTTTCGGCTCTACATGTATCGTCTCCGCCTGCCGTGTACAAGTAATGTATGAGTATGTCGGTTGCTCTATCGCCTTACCCTCCTTGAGCATCTTGATATGCTTCTCGAGCAACGCCCAATCAAACGCATCGGGATGGTCGAAATTGATGTTCTGACGCTCCTCGACTGGAACGTTCGACGAGTCCTTGTAGTAAGAGTCTTGTGGGATAACCACTACTTCGCCTTTAGGAAGACGCTCCGTAAGCCGTTTAACAACGGTCGTTTTGCCTGAGCCTGTACCGCCCGCAATGCCAATGATGAACATGAGATAAGTTGTTTTTAATCACGCTGATGCCTGACCAACGTCGATTGGTTATTACGGATTACAAAGGTAAAAACATTTTTCTAATGTCGCAAGAAAAAGACGAATAATTCGCAATATCTCCCCGCAAACACTTGACTATCACCGACCTAATGTCGCCGAAACAAGCCCGAACGACCAAGCAAGGAACACGAACCCTCCGCTACTTATTCCCGCCCCTTTTCACGTTTCTCGTAGGCTGCAATGATTCTCTCCACCAACGGGTGGCGAACAACATCTGATCGATTAAAGTGAATGATAGCCACCCCTTTCGTCTCATCAAGTATCTCGATAGCGTCCCTAAGCCCCGACCGCTGCGATGCCGGCAGGTCTATCTGCGTAAGGTCACCCGTTATAATCATCTTCCCTTGCAATCCGAGTCGAGTCATGAACATCTTTATCTGCGGGATAGTCGTGTTTTGCGCCTCGTCAAGCACCACCACAGCATTACCCAGCGTCCGACCACGCATGAACGCCAAAGGCGCAATCTGTATGACGCCCTTCTCCAGATACTCTTGTAACTTCTGCTTCGGCAGCATGTCCTCCAACGCATCATAGAGCGGCTGCAAGTAAGGGTCTATCTTCTCCTTCATATCACCAGGCAAAAAACCCAACTTCTCCCCCGCCTCTACCGCAGGCCGAGATAGGATGATCTTCTTCACCTCCTTGTTCTTCAGACTGCGCACCGCAAGGGCAATAGCGGTATAAGTCTTACCCGTCCCCGCAGGTCCGATGGCAAACACAAGGTCATTCTTCTCAAAAGCCTTGACCAATGCTTCCTGATTCTCGCTCCTGGCCACGATAGCCTTTCCGCTCACCCCATGCAAGATAAGGTTCTCCTGCACCGCCGTCTGAGGCTGTTCACCGTGTAACAACTTGAGTATCTGCTCCTCACTGAGCGCATTATGCTGTATACAGAACGCTTCGCAAAGCCGCACCCGCTCCTCAAAGCGACGAATGGCTTGCTCGTTCCCCGTCGCTTTGATCTGGGACCCTCGGGCTACGATGCGGATATCTGGGTGTTGGTTCTTGAGACAGACTATGTTCTGATTGTTGACACCATAGAAGGTAGCGGTGTCCAATGCTTCATTTAATTCGATAATTGATTCCATCTAGGTATGTCGTTTAGGTATTCGTTATGGTCGCTATATACTTGTGCCACAATAGTTTGCTTGCCGTTACATAACATCAAATACGGCACATTAAGCCGATGGTTATACACCGCCGCCTGGTCGAGCACTATCTGCGAAAGAGGCACCGTCTCAGCCTTGAACTCGATAATCATGACCGGCGCCAAAGCCCTGTTGTAGACCACCGCATCGCATCGCTTCTTTAGACCGGCCACATCAATAGCCACCTCCACACCTATAAAGGCATGAGGATAACCATATTCGCTCTCGAGTACCGACAAAAACTGCTGCCGCACCCACTCCTCCGGCGTCAAACGCACATACCTTCGACGCCATTCGCAGAACACTTCTCGCTTATTTTCCCTTACTCTGGTGCGCATCGCGTGTTCGTTATACCCCCTTCCTCCGTCACACCGATGGATTTCAATGCGCTCAATGCGTCAACCGCCCCCTGCGCTCCCGACACACTCGCACTGGCTATCGCCGATGCTACAGCCTGATTACCAGACCCTTCAGCCTTATCCTGAGCCGTCTCCTGTGCAGCCGCCGCCTTCGCTGCAGCATTGATCTGCTGAGCAAGTTGCGCAATCACAAAACCACGCAAAGTGGAATAATACTTATTCCGTGAACGAGGATGCCTGCGGAAAAAGGCCTTATGAGCATTATATTTCAACTCATATTCCGCCCGTTGTACTGGGTCACTCAAGACTGTTTTCGACTGATTTACAGCCTCTTTGAAGGCATTGATGGTGCGCTGTCGTTGCGGTGCAACGGGACCCTTGTAAGGGTTCTGAATAATGTACGCCTGCGTACGCCCATTGCGCGTGCGCAATACAATATTACTCTGGTAAGACAAACGACCCGAGATATTAGCGACGGGGGCTTGAAATGTTACTCTTGACATAATTTGATCGAGTTTTATAATGGTTTATGCCGCAAAGGTAGAACTTCTTTTTCATTCATACAAGCAATCTTCATAAAAAACACACCCAATTCCGAACCTAAAAACGCAAAATTAATCCAAAATCAATCCCGACCCCACCAAGAAATCATCCCAAATCCACAAAGAACCCTCATCGGCCCCTCCACCTACCCACCCCGACCCCGTCTCGACCATGTCAGCGGCATCCGGCGGACCAAATACGGTCAAAACACGGTTGATACACGGTCGATTCGGCGTATTGTACCCTACCCTTAAGACACTCTTATAAGGGTTTCAACGTATAAAAATTGACACACCAAACTATGAAAGCAACGAAAATAGAAGAAACAACTACGATTGTGGAGACGACACGCCCTCGTGTCGTCCGGGTCGCCAGACCCGTTTGACC
>CAVJQD010000028.1:0-22205 GCA_963651555.1 uncultured Clostridium sp.
CATCTCCTAAATAAAAATCCACAAATCATCTCAAAAGCAATTTTTAGAACATCCCTAAAGTAATTGATGTAATGATTCGCTGGTGAGGAAGAGTTGGTTGCGGTTGGGGTCGTCTTGGGCGTTGGAGGTGTAAAAGACGAACAGAGAATCGTTACGGACAAAAGCCGTGGGTTTGTAGAAATACTGCCGATAGCCAGTGTAATTCTCGGAATAATGGTTGTTGACCAATGGTCGGCGGAAGGTCTTGAAATGGCGATAATCGTCGGAGACAGATAACATGATGTTATCTCCTTTCTCTGCCACGGACACCATGTATAAATGGTTTTGATACTCAAACAAATCGAAGTGCCAGACATCGTGTCTCAAGGGTTTGGGGAGGTAAAAGATATGTCCGAACAGTTTCAGTTGCTTGCACCTATCGACGGTATAGACGACGGGGAGAGGGATCGTATCGACTAACTGAAAATTAGGTTCTATAAGAGATTGACTTTTCCAGATTGAGATACCCTTGCCGATGCGGTTGGGTGAATATTGATAGTATGCGGCATACATAACAAAAGAAGTATTGTTTATAACTGACTGATTATCAATCCACCCCCCCTATTGATTTCATCAAGATGGGGCATTGCGTGATGTCGTAAGAATGGCTCTCATTCAGTGCAAGCACCTGTTTGGATTGCAGTGCACCATTTTGGATATAGCCTCCGACTATTGCGTTGCAGACATGTAGGGAGTCGCATAGGGGTGTGTTACACTCTCGCCACAGGTAAAAAAGGCTATCGCCATCGAGCAGGATACACGGGTCGGAGTTGTAACCGGTGATGGGTGTGTTTGCCACGACCGTTCCGTTGTGCCATGTCTGGTAACAAGCAGACCGGTAGACAAGAGGATTCTCGATTCGGTTGTTCCATGCATAGTAAGGCGATTGTGCCATGTAATACTCTCCCGAGGCGGCAGAATAGCGGATACAAGGGTGGAGGCAGTCGTTATGGTAGATAGCCGTATCGGGTGTGGTGACCACGACTGGTTGCCCGACGGGCATGAGTTGCTGAGGGTAGAACATATAGACATAGACGCCACATAGGGCGAGAAGCAATATGCATACAGCCAAGATGATTGTTCGTTTTCTACTCATAGATTTTTCGTTTTATTACGAATGGGGCGGGTTTGCCGAGGGTGCGATAGATGGTGTTTATTATCTTTTGCCAGATGGGTCGTTTTTTGCGGCAGTGGATATTATAGAAGGCATTGATGATGCGGCTGTCCTCGTAGAGGATATTCAAGAACATCGGGTCGGTATTGGAGGATAGCACAGCATTATCTAACGAGTGTGAGACGCCACAGTTCTCGCCAGAGCCATCGTTACCGATGTTGTTGAGATAGGAGTGGACGGGATAGATAGCCACTGCGTGGTTAAGGAAATGGGCTATAGTGAATTGGATAGACCAGATATTGAGTCCTTGTTCCATACGCTGTTGGAGCATCTCAAACTCGTCGTCGCCCATACGGTTTAGGGCAGCCTTGATAGCCGGTGAGTGTTTTATTACCTCGTAGGACTTGACATCCCAATCGATCTGTTGCCACCGGTCAGCCCAAGTAGCCCACCCCCACGAGCAGTTGCGCAGGGAGAGGTAGGTGTCGTATTGATAGTCGCTTGGAAAAGTCATTTGTGACGCGGGGTAGTTGTAGCCACTGATAGAGAACACGGATTGATAGTTGGCATAGAAATCGAGTGCTTTATTCATATAGGAGAGGAAAGCGGGAGAGGTTTGGAGGTCGTCCTCCATGACGATGACTTTGCCATATTGGTTGACAATCTCGGTTACACCTTGCCGTACGGACTGATAGAGTCCTTTATTCTCATTGGTCTGGTGTATGATGACTTCGCCGCACCATTGTTGGGAGTGGATTATCTCCCGCACTTCGTTGATGCGTTGGACGACAGCAGGGGAGGCATCTTTCTTGGCGCCATCGGCAAAGATATGGAGGACGCTGTTGGGTGCAAGGATGTTCTGCTGCAAGGCTTGGAGTGTCTTGCGCGTATGATCAGGGCGATTGTAGACGAAAAGGACTATGGGAGATAGGGACATGATGGATTATGGATTATGTATGTTTGCTGCGCTCACGTTGGTGGTTGCACGTTGGTGATTTTATGTTGGTGATTTTATGTTGGTGACTTTGTGTTGGTGACTTTGTGTTGGTGGTTCGCTGCGCGAACGTTGGTGGCTTTTGTTATAGTTGACAATAGTTGATTATAGAAGTTCTAGAAGTTCTAGAGATTCTAGTTGATTCAAGATGATTTAGATGTTCGAAAAGTTCTAGTTGATTCTAGTTGATTCTAGTTGATTCTAGTTGAATCTAGTTGAATCTAGTTGAATCTAGTTGAATCTAGTTGAATCTAGTTGATACTAGAAGTTATAGTCTTAATTTTTCTTAGTTCTAGTTTGTTTCTTAGTTCTTGTCTTTTCTTAGTTCTAGTTTGTTTTTACTTTAGCAATAATGAGCAGAGACGGTCGGCGAGGACGGAGTTGTAGAACTTATAGGATGCGTTGAAGAACTGGTATTGATAGTTATTCACGACATCTTGCACGAAGGAGGTTGGTGGTGTGAATCCTCTTTTGTGTGCGAACAAGATATAATCGGGTATGATACCACGCAGCACTTCTTTGAGGAAATACTTGGGTACGCCTTGTTTATATTTGATATTCATAGGCAGTGAGGAGACGAACTCGATGAGTTTATAGTCGATTAACGGGCTGCGTATCTCGAGAGAGTTGCCCATGCCTTCACGGTCGGACAGGTAGAGATAGGCACGCATCATGATGTTGTCTATTTGGAAGTCGTAGATGCCATCTATCTCTTGTCCGAGAGGTACATTGGGGAATGGGATATTGAGGTTGACGTCTCGGAGGGAGAAAGAATGGTTATCGAAGTTGCAGACGGCATCGGAGGCGAAGCGGTAGTAGTCGTTTCGCATCCAGTAGCAGAGTGACTTATCGTTGATTTCGTAGGGGTGGTTAGCGTATAGTATTTTCCGCCAGTTATGTGCCAGGAAACGGATATACTCCTGTTTATGTCGTTTGATAGGGAATAGTGACTCGTGGTAGCGTCGCAGGGCATAGGACTGTCCGAGGTTGTTCCAGTAAGGATAGCCATAGAACACTTCGTCGCCGCCCATTCCGCCTAACAGCACTTTGAAGCCGAGAGCGCGCACTTTCTTATAGAGGGCCCATTGGGCGAGAGCGGCAGAGTCGGTGATAGGTTCATCGATATATTGCGTAAACTCGTCGAAGCAGTTATTGAAGTCGGCTTCGTCGAGTTCTATCTCATGATAGATGAAACCTTGTTCTTGAGCGAAGCGTTTGGCGACGCTGCGTTCGTCGCAGTCGAAAGAGCCTTTGTAGCCAGCCGTGATGGTATGCACTTCGTGTCCGCTCTCTTTGGCGAACTTCGCCACGAGACTGGAGTCGATGCCACCGCTCAGCATCACAGCCACCGGCACATCGCTTCGCAGACAGAGGTTGACGGACTCTCGGAGGAGGGATTCGGTCTGTGTCTTGGCTTCATTGAAGGATATATCACGGAGGACATTGTTGCGCAGGAGGTGTCTGTCCCAATAGCGATAGCGGCGACAGCCGTGTGCGTTGACCAGCATATATTCACCATTGCCAAGGCGTTTTATCTGGCTGATATATGTCTTTTCGTTGTCGATAGGACCGGTATAGCGGATGGATGAGACGAGTTGTTGGATATCGAGTTGCGGTTGTTCGATATATTGTTGCAGAATGGCTTTCAGTTCGGTAGAGAAGACGACGCCGCAGGGTATCTCGGCATAATATAGTGTTTTTTCGCCCATTCTGTCGCGTGCAGCAAAGACTTCTTGTGTGCGAGTGTTGTAGAGGCAGAAAGCGAACATACCACGGAGGTATTGTAGGCATTCGACGCCATAATCCTCGTAGAGGTGAAGGATAGTCTCTGAGTCGCTGTCGGACATGAAAGAGTGTCCGTGTGCGATGAGTTGTTGTTTGAGTTCGACATAGTTGTATATCTCGCCGTTGCATATCAGGACGAGTGATTGGTCCTCATTGAACAACGGTTGTTTCCCTTTCTCGACACCGATGATAGAGAGTCGCACTTGTCCGGCGACGAAGTGTTCATCGTGCCACACGCCTTTATCGTCTGGTCCACGATATCTCATGGAGTCGTTCATGGCTTGGATACGACGTACATCGTCTTCGGTGGTGCGTGTGTAGCGATAGATAGATGATATTCCGCACATAGTATTATGGGATATTCTTGATTAGTTGATATATCTGTTCGGCGTTTTGTTGTGCCGAGAAATGTTCGAGGGCATGTTGGTAGGCGTTTTCGCCATGTGTAGATAGTTGTTGGGGGTGAAGGACATACGACATGAGAGCCTCAGCGAGGGCGTTGGTATCACCGAGTGGATAGACTAAGCCGTCGATACTCTCTCGCAGAAGTTCGGCGTTGGCACCGGAGCGGCTGACGATGACGGGGAGGTGCATGAGCATCTCCTCGATGGTCACTCTGCCGAAGGCCTCATCGTGTGCGCATACGACACCGATGTTCATGGATTGTAGGGCACTATAGATATCGTCGGTATGTCCGAGGATATGGGCATAGGACAAGAGGTCGTTAGAGAGGATGAACGCTTGCATTTGCTGCAGGTAGTCGGCTTTGGCAGAGCCTAAGAAGTAGGTCTCGATGATGACGCCACGCCTATATAGGACAGCCTGGGCACGCAGAAGTTCCAGTTGGTTTTTCTGCTCGCACAGGACGCCAATGCATACCACTTTGAGATGGTCGGTGAGGGTGTTGGGATTATTCCGACTGACACCTTGAGGTAGTGATACGCCATTGTAGATACAATGCATACGGTCGGCAGGTAGATAGGCGGAATAGTAGTCCATCATATAGTGGGATATCAGTATGTAAGCGCTATTGATAGGCCGGTGTAATAGGGATAGGGATAGGGATAGGGATAGGGATAGGTTGAACTGTACGAGGCTCTCACGGAAGTGCCATATATGTGGGATATGGAAGTGTTGTGCGATGAAAAGTCCGATATTGACCGTGACGGAGTTGGAGTAGACGAGGTCGAAAGACTGGTTGCCTAAGGCACGGATGATACGGCGGAGATGGCAATAGTTGAGCAGTTGTTTGCGTTTGTTGAGCAGTTTTTGGAAGAGCCCGTGGTTGTCGTTGACCCACCAGTAGTAGTGCGAGACGACGAAGGGGATATTGTTTTGTTGGAGCACGTCGCACATCACGCCCTGATTAGGCAGCAGCACGGTGGCTTGGACATCGTGGTTCTCGCGCAGCAGGCGGATGAGAGCCAACATGGATTTGTTGGCGCCATAGAAGCCGGAGTAGTGTGTGACGAAGAGGATGTGCATTATTTACAATGTTTTAGGACACGATGAATAATGTTCAAGCATTTGCGCAGGACAGGATGTGCGTTTATCCATGCATATTCGTTTACTATTTCTTTCTCGCAGCGCCATTGGTCGTAATCGGGGATAAACTTTGCGAATAGCGGGTTGGCTTTTATCCGTTTGTGCTCCTCTTTGAACACGGGGTTCTCTGTTTGGGTGGATGATAAGCCGTCTAAGTTATAGTCCGTTGTTATGACATCTATGCGTTGTGTGGTGGCGTTATGGAGGATGATGGAGCGATACCAAAAATCGATGTCGGCATGGTAGCGAAACGACTCGTCGTACATGCCTAAATCGATTAAGAGAGTTCGCCGGATAAAAGTAGACTGATGAGACAGTCCGGAAAAATAAAGTGTAGCAAAGGTGACATTTTGTGGTGGGTTGCTCACCCACACTACTTCCCCATTGTTGGAGATGTTGCACTTTGCGCACAGGATATCTGCCCAGATATCATTATCAAACACTTGTTTTATTACATCGGGACTTATCAAGAAATCGCCGCTATTAAGGAATAGGCAATACTCGCCATGCGCAAGACGAATGCCTTTGTTCATGGCGTTATAGATACCAGCATCGGGTTCGGAGACGATATGCAAGTTACCATGGCTCTGCGGAAGTGTCTGCAGGTACTCTTTCGAACCGTCGGTGCTATCGCCATCGATGATGATGTACTCAAAATCGTGATGGGTCTGGGATAGGACAGACTCCACGGTTTTGCGTAACCCAAGGAGGTTGTTATAGTTTATGGTAATGATTGAGAGGTTCACGGTGTGGATTATGTATGATGTATTATGTAAGGGTCATATTTAGCGATGAAGGCATCGATATCAAAAAACATATCGGAGACATCTTGCAGGCGTACATTATCATTGTCCCACCAATGGATACGCATCATGGCAGCGACTTGTTGTTCGGAGTAGCGGTATCGATTGATGCGAATAGGAGAGCCGACGGCTATTGCATAGGGGGGAATATCCTTTGAGACGACAGCCCCAGCACCGATGACTGCGCCATCGCCGATAGTGACGCCATCGAGTATGGTTACATTGGCACCGATGAAGACATCGTTGCCGATGGTAATAGGCAGGTGTTCTTGTATTTTATCCTCTTTCGACAAAGAAACGCCATTTTGCATTTTAGTGGAATAAAACATAGGACTTGTGCTTAGTCCATTGGTAGGATGAATACCCCAGCCACATAAAAGATTGGGACCTATAGAACAGAACTTTCCTATCTTAGTAAACGACAACAAACCATTGCAAGATATATAAGAGTAGTCACCTATTTCGACATTGTTAAGATGGACAACGGGATCAATTTTTACATGTTTCCCTTTCTTAACATCACTCTCCCAAGAGCGCAGTTGAGTAAAGTCATATAACGGATTACTCAGCCATCCTATTTCGGGATAGATTAGTTTTAATATTTTGCGGAATAAATTAGTCATCGTTCCATGTGTTTTTATTATTTCCAATCAACTGGCATATTTAATACTCCCAAATCACTACGAGATGTGTATAACGAATGAATACTCCCTGTGTCTACGACTGAAAATGACAACAAAGAACCTACATCTAAGAAACGCTTATTAGGAATATGAAGAATAGGTTTAACAAAATAAGTTCCAGAGAGCAGTAGTTCTTTTGGAATTACAGCAGAAACCGCCTGCGTTTGGGGTGTTAGTTCATAATGAGAGGAAAACAAAGGATATTGATTTCCATCATATATCACGAAACTCAATGTAGCATTGTTTTGGAAAGAATTACAGCCAATCTCAAAACTTATACATATTGGATCTATGTAAGCAAAACTATTTGCTTCGTTATTGTTTTTATCTTTTAGCGATACTCTTTGGAAAAACATCTCGCTATCTGTATTTTTGCTTATAAATACAGATTCTGAAACGCCTTCTGAAATATATTGAGTGATACATTCTTGCACATCACCCATATATGCGATTTGTCCCTTTGAAAGTAACACTCCTTTTTGGCAAAGCATCGATATACTTCCCATGTTATGCGAGACGAAGAGGACAGTGCGGCCTTCACCTTTGGAGATGTCGTTCATCTTGCCGATGGCTTTCTTTTGGAACTCGGCATCACCGACGGCGAGGACCTCGTCGACGACGAGTATCTCGGGGTCGAGGTGGGCAGCCACGGCAAAGCCCAGACGCACCATCATACCGCTCGAATAGCGTTTGACAGGGGTGTCGATATATCGTTCGCAGCCCGAGAAATCGACTATCTCATCGAGTTTGCGTGTTATCTCTTGTTTGGTCATGCCGAGGATAGCGCCGTTCATGTAGATGTTCTCACGGCCTGTCATCTCCTGATGGAAGCCGGTGCCGACCTCCAAGAGCGAGGCGATACGGCCATTGGCGCAGATAGTGCCGGTGGTGGGGGCAGTGACTTTACTGAGGAGTTTGAGGAGTGTGGACTTGCCGGCACCGTTCTTGCCGATGATACCTACCACGTCGCCTTGCTCGACTTTGAAGTCGATATCACGGAGAGCCCAGACATATTCGGAGTTGCCTTTGGAGGCACGGTCGTTGACTTCGCCGACTTTGAGGTAGGGGTCTTCACGGCGGAGGATAGTGGTCTGAAACCAGCGGTCGAGGTCGTGACTGAGGGTGCGGGTGGACACAAGTCCCAAGCGGTACTGCTTGCTGATATGGTTAAATTCGATTGCGGTCATTGGACTAGTTGAGCGTTGAGAGAAGTTTATCTGTTTTTAGTTGATTATAGCTGTTCTACATTCTATACTCTAATTGTACCAAATTCGGTATAATTAGATTTAATTTTATTCAGTCGGCAAAGTTACGATTATTTTAGGATAGTACAAAATCAGGATTTTTACACGGCATGAATAGGGGCAGCTTCTGAAACAAATATTATCAAATATTGGTCAAATATTCCCGAGGAGTGACAGGAATAGTCAAATATACGCAGTCAAAAAAATCTAAAAAATACTCCGTTAAAGCTCATTAAAGGACCATAAAAAAAACACAAGACCTCTACGCTAACAGACTGATTAACACAAACTTTAAAACAAATATTGTCAAATATTGGTCAAATATTCCCGAGGAGTGACAGGAATAGTCAAATATACGCAGTCAAAAAAATCTAAAAAATACTCCGTTAAAGCTCATTAAAGGACCATAAAAAAAACACAAGACCTCTACGCTAACAGACTGATTAACACAAACTTTAAAACAAATATTGTCAAATATTGGTCAAATATTCCCGAGGAGTGACAGGAATAGTCAAATATACGCAGTCAAAAAAATCTAAAAATACTCCTTTAAAGCTCATTAAATGACCATTAAAAAAGACACAAGACCGCACTGTGTACTAAAGACAATGGACCGCTACACCGAAGGACTGATAAAACATACATCATTCATTTCTTACTCTTTGCGGTGGCGGGCATACTCGAGGGGTGAGACGTTGAATTTCTTCTTGAACAATGTTGAGAAGTACTTTGGGTCGTTGAATCCTACGGCAAAGGCTAAGTCGGATACACGCGTTTTACCTTTCTCATCGACGATACGCGCAGCCATGTTCAATCGGATATCGTTAACAAACGCAACCGGCGTTAAGCCCGTGAGACTCTTCAGTTTATCGGTCAAGGTGGTGCGCGACATATTCATCTCACTGACAAAAGTATTGAGCGAGAAATCGAAATCGGCAATATGCCGATTAACACAGTCGATAGCCGCTTGCAGGAACTTCTCGTCCATAGAGGTATAGTTCAGGTCCTTTGCATTGAAGACGAGTTGTTTCCGATAATCGACCACAGTTCGTTTCACACGCTGCAGTTGCGAAGCAACGATGGAATCGAGAACACCTAAGTCGACAGGTTTGGTCAGATAGGAATCGGCACCAGACTCATAGCCCATGATAGTATCGGCAGCAGTCTGCTTAGCGGTAATCAGTACGACCGGTATATGGCAGAACTCGAAGGTTGTTTTTATCTTCTGGCAGAACTCGTAGCCGTTCATACCTGGCATCATGATATCGGACAAGATGATGTTGACATTGTTCTGCTCTAAGAGAGGCAATGCCTCGTCGGCACTATTGGCAGAGAGAACATGATATCGTTTGCTAAGATGTTGCTGCAAGAGGAACTGCATATCTTCGTTATCCTCCACCACTAATACAGTTGTACCTTCATCGTTGTCGGCAGTCTCTACATTCGCCTCAGCACTTAGCGATGCATCATCGACTGGCGGTTCGCTTATCACCACATCGCTCGCTTTCTCGGAGATATAGTTATCGGTTTCGCTTGCTGTATAGGCCGTTCGGAGGATAGGCAGAATGACCGTGAATGTAGTGCCTACACCCGGTTCGCTATCGACAAAGATATTCCCGTGGTGCAGATCGACGAGGTTCTTCACGAGGGATAGACCGATGCCCGTACCGATGGTATGTACCTTGCGATAATCGCCATCATAGAAACGACGGAATAGGTTCTGCAGTTCGCTTTTATCCATGCCTAAGCCGGTATCGCTAATCTTCAGTACCATGGAGCGTTGCTCGACATCGGATGCTAACACTAACTTCACTTCCCCACCCTCTTTATTGTACTTGGTGGCATTCGAGAGGAGGTTGTAGAGAATCTTGTCTAACTTATCGGAGTCAAAATAGCCTTCGGTATCCTTATCCATCTCAGAAAGGAACACCCAATTCAGTTTCTGCTTGCGCGCTAACGGTTGGAAGGATACGAAGCAGTTTTCCACGAACTGGGGTATATTACCCTTCGACACTTTCAGTTTGAGGTTGCCACTCTCTGCCTTGCGGAACTCCAATATTTGTTGGATGAGTCGCATCAGGCGGATAGCGTTGTTGGTGATGAGGTTATACTCTTTGACATCGGGGTTCTTGCTCTTCAGTTCGTCGACGGCAGCCACAATGATAGAAAGCGGGGTGAGTAACTCATGCGTGATGTTCGTGAAGAACTGCAGTTTGAGATGGGCAATCTCCTCAGAATGTTTGCGGTTCTCTTCGCTCTGCGCGAGGGCGAACTTTTGTGCTTGGCGGGTTTTCTCAAAATAATAGATACCATAAGCCGCTAAAAGCAAAGCCAGGACATAGAAGGAATATGCCCACCAAGTATTCCATGGAGCGGGTGCAACATGAAGAGTGAAACAGACTTGTGGGGCTGTCCATACATTGTTCGGATTAGCCGCCATGAGACGGAAAGTGTAATCGCCGGCAGGGAGGTTATGATAGAACGCAAAGCGATGTTGCGCATCGGTGTAGTTCCAGTCTTTATCCCAGCCATCTAACTGATAGGCATAGTGGTTGAGTGCAGGATTCTTATAGTTCAACAGCGCAAAGTCGATCTGGATATTATTGTTATGATGATTGAGAAACACATCTTTGGCATAGTCGATGGTGACGGGGGTTATTTTCTTATACTCTTTCTCATTGAAGTCACGCAATGAGCGATTGAATATCTTGATGTCGGTTAGTGCAATAGCGTTCTGTTCGGTGACGGTAGGCATCTCGGCAGCCCTAATAACATTGACACCCCCTACTCCGCCTAAGAGGCAGTCGCCCGTTGAGAGTCGGCAGACAGCGCCACGATAGAAGCAGTCGGAGAGCAAACCATCGGTGCGCGTATATGAGAGCACTTGACTCTCCCGATTATCGTTAGACTCCTTGAGTTGCAGCACACCCATATTGGTTGACATCCATATATTTTGGCGTCGGTCTTCCCATAAATTGCTCACTGTTAAGTCGGTATAGGAACTCATAGGTTTGAGGTCGAACAACTCGAATATATCTCGTTCTTTATTATAGCGCATGAGTCCAGCCTCGGTGCCAGCCCAGAGATTACCTTCCTCGTCAGCCAAGAGTGTTAGTGCGCCTTCGGTTTGCAGGCGGTTGTTTTCGAGTGTATAGGCTTGCAGTTGCCATTCATCGAGACGAGTATCTAAACGGTAGATGCCACAGTTGCTTGTGGCAATCCAGAGATAGCCATCGCTATCTTCCTGCACGGCATAGACCATTGCAGGCGGCATATCGTCTTTGTCGGGCAACTGCGCATTGATAGGATGATAGACACCATCTTGCAGCAGTCCAACATCGGTACGGGTCATAATCCACAGCCGGTGTTGTGAATCAACGAAACAGCCATTGGTATACAGGTCACGGAAGCCACGATTGATTTGATGTGTCTGTTCTGTGAGTGGGTTATAGACCACTATTCCCTGCTCAGTAAAGAAGTAAATCTCGCTGTCTAACTTACAGATGTGTTGCACATGTGATAGCGACTTATACGGTGCGAGGACCGCTATCTTATCGTAGGTCTGCAAAGCATCGGTGTTTTTATCGTATCGCACGACGCCATAACTTGCCACGGAAAGCCAAATACTAGAGCCATCTTCCTCATCGTAGATGGCACGAATAGCGGTACTACCAACAGCGGACTCCAACTGGCTGTTGAATGGTGCAGTTTCTATAGCTTTGGACTGCAAGTCGCACAGATAGACGCCACCACCCAATGAGGCAAGCCACATCAGTCCATCCTCGGAGGGAAGGATAGAGTTGATTTCTCCACAAGGGATGGGATGCGTTGTGCTAGATGGCGTATAATTGGTAAAAACATCGGAGGATGAGAGCACAGATAGACCGGCACGAGAACCTATCCAAAGGTTACCTTGGATGTCGGGTGCGATGGCATAGACGATATCGTCTAACAGGCTATTGGGGTCTTGCGAATGTTTATATTGCACAATATGTGGGTCTTGCAGGTTATAAGGTTCTAATAGATGCAACAGACCTTCACCCCAAGTACCGACCCACAAAGTGTTATCGGTGTCCATATACAATGTATGGGAAGAATGTAAGGCGGGTATATGGCTATACTTATAGGCTTTCTTATTTTTTGTATCATATCGAATGAGTCCGTCGGACCAAGTACCTATCCATAGATAGCCCACTTCGTCTTCTATCATCGACTTCATGTCGGTGGGGTCGAGGTCCCATTGTGAGCCAATACAATACTCGAACGAGTCTTTACCGTTTTGGCGAACGAACAGACCTTTGTTGGTTGCCACCCATATATCGCCACTGGGAGAAGCCAACACTGCCTCCACACGGCTATAATTGAGCACGGGCATATCGGGTTTCTCTATCTTGCCCGAGAGTTTATCTAAGACATATAGACCATTATGGGTACCGAACCAGAGATGGTGATTAGAATCTTCTTCTACCATATTCACGACACTATGCAGCACTTGCCGGTGGGTAGCATGGTCCATCTTATAGGAGACGATATCGTAGCCATCGTATCGCACTAAGCCGTTGTAGGTAGAAATCCATAAGAAGCCTTCGGAGTCTTGATAGAGTTTGCGGACTTCGTTGGTAGGCAGGTTGGTGGTTGACGAAAGGGGTTGGAATATCAAGTTCTGGGCAGTTGCTTGTAGACTAAGCAATAGCCAGAGGATGAGCAGATAGCAAGCATTTCTTTTCATAGGAGGGCATATTTTTCTCGGCAAAGGTAAAGGATATTTTTTTATTTAGCAAGAGCGGAGATTGATATATTATGTATGATGTATAATGTATCATGTATGGATGTATGACAAAAAAAAAGGAAGTCTTATTGGGACTTCCTTTTTTCGTTTATTATAGAGTTATGTTTTACATCATGCCGCCCATGCCTGGGTTCATGGCTGGGGCTTCGGGTTTTGGTTCTTTCTTATCGGTGATGACGCACTCGGTTGTCAAGAACATACCCGCGATGCTTGCAGCATTCTCCAAGGCTACACGAGTAACCTTTGCAGGGTCAACCACTCCGGCTGCTTTCATGTTCTCATAGACATCCTTACGAGCGTTATAGCCGAAGTCGCCCTTGCCTTGGCGCACCTTATCGACTACAACAGCACCTTCCTTGCCAGCGTTGAAGACAATCTGACGGAGCGGTTCCTCGATAGCACGACGGATAATCTCGATACCAGTCTGCTCGTCCTCATTCTCGCCACGGAGTCCTTCCAATGCCTCTTGTGCACGGATGTAGGTGACACCACCACCTGGTACGATACCTTCCTCGATAGCGGCACGCGTAGCAGAGAGTGCATCGTCGACACGGTCTTTCTTCTCTTTCATCTCGACTTCGCTTACGGCACCTACATAGAGTACGGCAACGCCACCTGAGAGTTTAGCAAGACGCTCTTGCAGTTTCTCTTTATCGTAGGTCGACTTGGTGTTCTGTATCTGTGCCTTGATCTGCTGTACACGGGCTTGGATAGCCTCTTTGTTGCCAGCACCGTTGACGATGATAGTATTGTCTTTGTTCACGGTCACCTTCTCGGCAGTACCCAGCATATCGAGGGTTGCGTTCTCGAGTTTGATACCTTTCTCTTCGGAGATGACGGTACCACCGGTAAGGATGGCTATATCTTCGAGCATCTCTTTGCGGCGGTCGCCGAAGCCAGGAGCCTTAACGGCACAAATCTTGAGTTGTGCACGCAGACGGTTGACAACCAAGGTGGTCAATGCCTCTGAGTCGACATCCTCGGCGATGATAAGCAAAGGACGACCCGATTGAACGGCTGGTTCCAAGACTGGGAGCAGTTCTTTGAGGTTGCTTACTTTCTTATCGTGGATAAGGATGTATGGTTTATCCATCTCCACCTCCATGGTCTCGGTGTTGGTAACGAAGTAAGGAGAGATATAACCACGGTCGAACTGCATACCTTCAACGACCTCGATGGTGGTATCGGTGCCCTTAGCCTCTTCGATGGTGATGACACCATCTTTCGACACTTTGCGCATGGCATCGGCAATGAGTTTACCGATAGCGGCGTCGTTGTTGGCAGAGATAGTAGCGACTTGTTCGATCTTATCGTAGTTGTCGCCTACGAGTTCGGACTGTTGTTTGATAGACTCAACGACTTTAGCAACGGCTTTGTCGATACCACGCTTGAGATCCATTGGGTTAGCGCCAGCGGTGACATTCTTCAGTCCAACGCCTACGATAGCCTGCGTAAGGACGGTGGCAGTGGTAGTACCATCACCGGCTTGGTCACCAGTCTTTGATGCTACTTCTTTCACGAGTTGTGCACCAAGGTTCTCTTGGGCATTATCCAACTCTATCTCTTTGGCTACCGTCACACCATCCTTAGTGATTTGGGGAGCACCATATTTCTTTTCGATAACGACATTACGACCTTTCGGACCGAGGGTTACTTTCACTGCATCGGCTAACTGGTCAACACCTTTCTTGAGTTGCTCACGAGCATCTGCGTTAAATAAAATATCTTTTGCCATAGTTGTAAGAATTTACACTGTTAATAATTATCCTAAGATTGCCAATACATCGCTTTGGCGCATGATGAGATAGGTCTCGCCATCGAACTCGAGTTCGGTGCCAGCATACTTGCCATAGAGCACGGTGTCGCCTGCTTTGAGGTGCATCTCTTCGTCTTTGGTGCCATGACCGACGGCGATGACTTCACCTTTTAGTGGTTTCTCTTTTGCGCTGTCAGGGATGATGATTCCTCCGATAGTCTTTTCTTCTGCGGCTGCGGGTTTAACTAAAACACGGTCAGCCAATGGTTTGATTTGTGTCATATTCACTTATTTTTATTAGTTCTACAATCTTTGTCGGCGTTGCCTTGCGGGGTTGAACGCAGACACTTAGGGAGAGGCATATTTTGTGCCAGAGCGTTGTTTGCTGCCATTTCCTGCCACGCGGGGATGGTGTGTGCCATATTGGCAGGAGACTGGAGAAAGGGGGTGTTTTGCTGAAGTGGGAGAAATATTGTACTTTTGCAGGCGAAAACGAGAGCAATAACTAACAACAATAACACCTATAAGAACAATAGTGAAAGGAGCAGTATGCGGAATGAATGGATGATAGCGAAGCGGTTGTATTATGCAGCTGGGAAGGAGGATAAGAAGATGTCTCTTCCTGCGATACGCGTGGCACTGACGGCTATCATTGTAGGTATGGTGGTGATGATTATCACTATATTTGTGGTTATTGGTTTCAAACAAGAGATACAACAAAAAGTAGCCGGGTTTGGGTCACATATACAGATTGTCAACTTCGACAACAATAACACCTACGAGATGCAGCCTATCAGTGTGAGTGACTCGCTATTGGAGCGGATAAGCAGTATTGACGGTGTGGATTATGTGCAACGCTTTGCCACCAAACCAGGTATGCTAAAGACCGACTCGGCTTTTCAAGGTATCATCTTTAAGGGGTTGCCACTGAACGACAGTGTACATACGGAACAAGCATCAGGTTGGGACTTCTTTAGCGATTATCTTATTAAGGGGCATCTGCCTAATGCTCAGAACGAGGTTATCATCTCGTCGACGATGTCGGACTTGCTTAATCTGCAAGTAGGGAGTGCTTTCTTTGCCTATTTCATAGAGGAGAAGATACGGTCACGCAAGTTTACGATTGTGGGGATATATAACACCTGTTTCAGCGATTACGACAAGAGTTTTGTATTAGGCGATATTCGTCAGGTGCAATCACTGAACGGCTGGGACGAGGACGAGGTATCGGGTGTGGATGTGCATATTAGGGACTTCAGTGAGTTGGATAGGATACACGACAAGGTGTGGATGCGCGTAGGGAATAAGCCCGATGAACGGGGAAATTTCTTGTATACACAGGACATCAGGGAGCAGAATCCGAATGTATTCTCGTGGCTTGAGTTGCTGAACATGAATGTGGTTATCATCATTTTGCTGATGGTATGTGTAGCAGGGTTTAATATCATTTCCGGGTTACTTATCCTTATATTGGATGCGGTGCAGTTTATCGGTATCTTGAAGGCTCTTGGAGCGGACAATGGTTTTCTGCAGCGGATATTCCTTTGCAGGGCATCGTTCTTGGTGATCAATGGTATGCTGTGGGGCAATGTGATAGGACTGATACTCTGTGCTTTGCAGTATTATTTCCATGTTATTTCTTTAGATCCTACGGCATATTATGTCAGTTATGTGCCGATTGCTTTTCATTGGGGTTGGTGGGCGGTGCTTAATGTCGGTACCTTTGTGGTATCGATGCTGATACTGCTGGCGCCTTCGGCTATTATCACTCGTATCTCGCCTGCCAAGGTGATGCACTTTGAATAGGTTATTTGAATAGGTTATGCAATTGATGACTCTTGTAGATATTCCCCATGCGAAGAAGGAGATTGGGTACAACGACCCGATCGTCTCAATAGGTTCGTGCTTTGCAGATAACATCACGCAGCGGTTACAATCGGCGTTCTTTCAGGTGTCGAGTAACCCGTTTGGGACACTGTATAACCCGCAGAGTATTGCTAACTGCTTGCAGTTGTTGCAGCGAGCAAAGGACAGTTCGGTGGACGAAGTGATGGGGGGTATTCCGATAGTGGAGCATGGGGGACTGTGGCATTCGATGATGCATCATGGTAGTTTTTCCTCTTCTAACAAGGATGTTTTGCTGCAACGAGTGAGGGAGAGCATTACCAGCGGTGTAGAGCAACTGGAGCAGGCGAAGGTGGTGATTATCACTTTGGGTACAGCATGGGTGTATGAACAAGACGGGAAGGTGGTGAGTAACTGCCATAAGATTCCGGCAAGGAAGTTCAACCGCCGTTGTATGCGTGTGGAGGAGATTGAGGAGGTATATCGTGAAGTACTGCAGTTGCCGTTGCTTCGGGGGAAACATATTATCTTTACCGTGTCGCCTATACGGCATCAGAAGGACGGTATGCACAGTAATCAGATCAGTAAGAGTGTGCTGCTACTGGCGATTGAGCAGTTGGGGAATTTGAATTTGGAATTGGATTATTTTCCATCGTACGAGATAGTGCTGGATGAACTTCGTGACTATCGGTTTTATGCAGACGATATGCTTCATCCGTCCGCCAAGGCAGTGGATTATATTTGGGAGCGGTTTAAGCAGACCTATTTCTCAAAGGAGACGATGGAGGATGTGGTAGGGCTGCAGCGGCTGTATGCGGAATTGCACCACACACCTTTGCATCCGGAGACGGAGGAGTATCGACGGTTTCGGGCGCGTGTGGAGGAGGAAGTGAGGATGTGGGGGATGAAGTATCCGTGGATTAGGTAGTGTTTTTCCTTGCCGCAAGCGGCAGAGAAATGAAGAGAACTTTTGCTCACTGCGCTCGCAAGAAATCAAAGAAAGGAAAGAAATCTTTTTCTAGAGGGACTCTAGATTTGAGAGACGGTATTGCATACCGTCTCTACGGGGGGGGTGTAACGGAAGGGTCGTAATAATTAAAAAAAACCGGTCTAGGGGAGACTAGATCGGCTTTGCGGAAAGTGAGGGATTCGAACCCCCGGTACGACGTAATGCGTACACCGCATTTCGAGTGCGGCTCTTTCGACCACTCAGACAACTTTCCAATACTTGTTTCCTTTACCGGTTACTTTGCTTTCTCGGAAATCGGGTGCAAAAGTACGGCTTTTTTCTTTTCCGCACAAACAAAAATCGAATATTCTCATTAGAAATAATTCAAACATGTGTTTTTCAGACGATTATACAGAGTATTAGTGACAGAACATGAGTCCGAAGTAAAGGCGGGGACCGAAGGGGGTTTGGAGGGGGGATTGGTTAGAGGTCTGAAGGGGGGATTGGTTAGAGGTTTGGAGGAGGGACTGGTTAGTATAGTGGATGGGGAGGAGGCAGTCGAGTTTGAGGGAGAGGTGGATAGCGTGGGTAAGGACGATATCGAAGCCGACAAAGGGGCAGACATAAAAATAGGTTTGTTTGTGGAAATAGGAAGTATTCTCAGCAGTCCAATCGTCCTGTGAGCCCTCTATAATAAAGAGGCTTCTCTGTGCGCCTCCGCCTATGCTTGCGCCTATGTAGGGCCATACCTTATCGAGTCGCCAACAAGCATCTGCCAAGAACCCTCCCCAACCATTACGGACATAACTGCCGGTCTGCATGAGGTTGCGAGCATCGGTAGCCTTGATAGGCATATTCGAGACATAGCCTTCGCCACCGACACGGAGGTGATTCCACAAGTTGACTCGCATAGCACCACCGATACCAAAAGTGGCTCCTTGGGGGTTGTAGGGACGGGTGTTGTCGGTTCCACCTAACCAACCAGCATGGAGCAGCATACCACCCGAGCAGCCTTGGTAGACCTTTCTCTCTTGGCAATGAGAGACAATGGGGAACAGAAGGAGTAGGCACAAGAGGGCGAGGGTGGCAAGGGCTTTGTTCATTATCGGTTAGTGGGATAGTTGGCAAAGGAGCGAATAGGCTTCTTTGATGGACTTGATATTACTGATAACGATAGAGCGTTTGCCATTCTGGTCACGCACCTGACACTGTCGGGCATTGTTCACCACATAGTTCAGCAAGGTGTTGAAGGTGTCGGACTGATAGTAGGTAGACTGCGGGTTAGCCGGCAAGAACAGGGTCATGCGGGATATCTTTAGGACAATCTTTTCGATACCTAATCGCATACATTTCCAACGGAGGCGAACAACCATAATTAGTTCCTCGGCTTCGGGTGGGATAGGTCCAAAGCGGTCGATGAGTCTTTGCTCGAAGGCAAGGAGTGCGGTCTCATCGGAGAGGTCGTCTAACTCCCGATAGAGGGTGATACGCTCGGAGACATTCTCGACATAACTCTCAGGGAAGCCAAGTTCGAGGTCGGACTCTAACTGAGAGTCGGTTACCCAGTTATTACCTTGTACGGCAGCGGTATGGTCGTCCTCGAATAGGTTGGAGAACTCCTCATCTTTCAACTCGGTGACAGCCTCGCTAAGGATGCGTTGGTAGGTTTCGTAACCGAGGTCGGCAATGAAACCGGACTGCTCAGCCCCGAGCATGTTTCCTGCGCCTCGGATGTCGAGGTCTTGCATAGCGATGTGAAAACCTGAGCCAAGGTCGGCAAAGGTCTCAATGACTTGCAGTCGTCGCCGAGCATCGGAGGTAAGCGTCTCTAAGGGCGGTGCTACGAGGTAGCAATAGGCTTTCTTGTTGGAGCGCCCTACCCGACCTCGCAATTGGTGCAAGTCACTTAGTCCGAACTTATGAGCCGAGTTGATGATGATGGTATTGACATTGGGTATATCGACACCTGACTCGATGATGGAGGTAGCAATGAGGACATCATAGTCGTAATTGACGAAGTCGGTCAAGACGCTCTCCATCTGTTCGGGGGGCATCTGTCCGTGCGCTACAGCGATACGTGCTTCAGGGACAAGACGTTGAATCTTGCCTTGGATGGTGGCAAGGTTCTGCACGAGGTTATTGATAACGAATACTTGTCCGTTGCGATTTATTTCGGTGCATATAGCTTCTTGTATGATATCCTCGTCGTTAGGGGTGATAATCTCGGTCTGCACAGGGTAACGGTTTGGAGGTGGGGTGTGCATGACGGAGAGGTCTCTTGCACCAAGCAGGGAGAACTGCAGGGTTCGAGGTATAGGCGTAGCGGTAAGAGTGAGGGTGTCGACATTAACCTTCAGTTGGCGCAGTTTCTCTTTGGTGCTGACACCGAAACGCTGTTCCTCATCGATGATGAGCAGTCCGAGGTCATGGAAAACAACAGACTTACCAACAATCTTGTGGGTACCGATGAGGATATCAATCTTGCCGGCACGAAGGCGATTGAGGATGTCTTTCACTTCCTTAGGGGACTTGGCTCTTGAGAGGTATTCAATCTCCACAGGGAAGCCTTTGAAGCGTTCCTTGAAGGTGTTATAGTGCTGCAAGGCGAGTACGGTGGTAGGGACTAAGACGGCAGTCTGTTTGCCATCGGAGGCAGCCTTGAAGGCGGCACGCATGGCAATCTCGGTTTTGCCAAAGCCCACATCGCCACAGATGAGTCGGTCCATTGGAACGGGGGATTCCATATCGTGCTTCATGTCCGCCGTGGCTTTCTGCTGGTCGGGCGTGTCCTCGTATAAGAAGGACGCCTCTAACTCGTGCTGCATATAGGAGTCGGGGGAGTATTGGAAGCCTTGTTCCTTTCGGCGTTGGGCGTAGAGTTTGATGAGGTCTCGGGCGATATCCTTCACCTTTGCCTTGGTGCGTTCCTTCATTTTCTCCCACTGACCGGAGCCCAACTTCGAGACGGTGGGGGCTACGCCATCCTTGCCTTTATACTTGGCGATGCGGTGGAGGGAGTGGATGGAGACGAAGAGGATATCGTTATCACGGTAGATGAGTTTAATCATCTCTTGTTTTTTGCCGTTGACTTCGGTGTGTACGAGTCCTCCAAAACGGCCGATGCCATGGTCGGAATGTACGATGAAATCGCCAATCTGCAACTGGTTAAGTTCTTTGAGTGTGAGTAGGACTTTGCCTTGTCGAGCGGCATCGACTTTCTGCTGCACCTTATGGAAACGCTCGAATAGTTGATGGTCGGTGAAGCAGCAGATGTGCATGTCTTGGTCAACGAAACCTGCATTGAGCGTAGGATTTATACCGATGAAATGGTTGTCGAGGAGGGGTTGTTCGTCACTGATATTCAGTTTATCCCGAATGATGCTGGCGATACGGTCGATCTGTTTCTTGGAGTCGGAGAGGACATTGATCTGGTAGCCTTGTTGGGTATAAGCCTTCAAATCCTCGATGAAAAGGTCGAAGTTCTTATGATAAAGCGGGTGTGGGAGGGTCTTGAACTGAACCTTGGAGACATTGTCGAAGTAGGATTTGGTGTTGAGTTCGAGGGTTTGGAAGGCGTCATTTGTGGAGTCGAGGAAGACAGGACAAATGGTGTTTATGTCCTTTTCATCGGTTATTTCGGAGTTGGTTAGGAGGTTATGTTTGAACAGAGAGAAGTCGTTGCTGACGATGAGGGTGCGGTCGGGTAAGTAGTCGAAAAGGGTGTGGGTTTCGGTGGTCGGTTTTTCTTGGTGGAGGTTAGGAATTATCTCGATGGAATCGACCTTTTCCTTGGAGAGTTGGGTCTCGATGTCGAAGATGCGGATGGAGTCGATCTCATCGCCAAAGAAATCGACACGGTAGGGGTATTCGCAGGAGAAAGAGAAGATATCGAAGATGCCACCACGGATGGAGAACTGACCTGGTTCGTAGACGAAATCGACTCGTTCCCAATGATTGAGGAAGAGTTGTTTGCTCAGTTCGTCGATGGATAGGGTTTGGCCGGTTTGGAGTCGAAGTACTTCTTTCTCAAACTGTTGCTTGGTTACGATGGTGGGTATGAGTGCTTCGGGATAGGTGACAACGATGCAGGGTTTGCGGGTTTCGGCAGTGAGTCGGCTGAGGGTGGCGGTGCGCTGTATCTCGTTGGCGGTATCGTCGGACTGATTGCGTTTCCTTGAACGGTAGGGCGAAGGGAAGAAACAGACGTTTTCATCGTCCAAAAGGAGCGAGAGGTCGTTAGCGAGATAGAGGGCATCGTCGGCATTGTCCCAAAGGATGAGTTGGTTGGTGGAGTTGGCTAAGTAGATGTTAGCCAGTTGGATAGCCATTGATGAGCCATGCAATCCTTCGGCCTGGATATGGGGCGTTGTTTTGCTGGTGAGCAAGGCAGAAAGTGCAAACGTGGTCGGGTGCTGGGCGTATTGTAGTAATAGGTCGTGTAAGGTGTTCATTGCCGTGAGTTTTGAGGTGCAAAGGTACGGAAAAGGTGGGAAAGGACAAAATGGGGGGAATTAACAATTAACAATTAACAATTAACAAGGCGACGACTTCGATTCATGTGAACGGACTGCTGCGGCGTATTGACATGAATTGGTCATAAAATTCTTGGTCAAAATATACTTGGTCAAAATATACTTGGTCAAAATATACTTGGTCAAA
>CAVJQD010000029.1:0-21995 GCA_963651555.1 uncultured Clostridium sp.
ATTTTCTCGAACTTTGTGCGAAAGTTGTGCATACTTTGATATTTGTTTGTTTTTTTATTTTCGCTACAAAGTTACTGAATATCAATGATATGTGCAACTCTTTTCTGCTTTTTCTTTTCTAATTAATTCCGCCAACGGGTTAGAATATATTGCCTACGTTGGTGACAAAGTTCCTGCTGATGTAGGCTATCCAATTTCATTACTAGCCTATCTATTTCATTGTATTAGCAAGTGGTCGTACTCGCTAGAATCGTGCGCAGACGGCTTCTATGATTTTCTCAAAAAATACTATTTAAATTAGGTTAGTAGATAGCGATGACTATGAGTCAGCCATTAGTTTGACGATATCCTTTGCTGCTGACACAGACACGCTAGGCGCGACTGTCGGAGGCATTGTGGAGGTGCTGCTGTACGGAATGCCTATAAAGTTCCAGTGGGAGGCGTTAGAAAGACTGTCGAGTGATATGTTAGAGGTGTACAAACAATTTACAGAAAGGATGAAATAATGAAAATGTCGAAACAATGGTATATTGCTCAGTGTCGTTTTTAGGTCTATAGGTCATTTTGCAGGCTGGAAAATGACCTATAGACCTATTTGTTGAGTGTTTAGTATTGAGAGCAGTTGGGAGTTGGGAGTTATTTTGTTTTCCGCGGGCGGGTCAGACACCCCACAAAGCAGGCTTTGTGAGGGACCCCGTAAGCGCCCACGTCCCCAGCAGAGTATGGTCGGAAGAGCCTATCGGCTCGAACGACGCGAGGGCGCGTCGTCTCCACAATGCGTGGTGGTTATGGGCTTATTGGTTTATTAGTTTATTGGTTTATGGGTTTATTAGTTTAGGAGTTGAGAGGGGTGGAATCTTAAAAATCGTACATTTTGGGTTTAGTTTATGCGTTGATTCGTTTTTGAGTTGAGTGCAGTCGAGAGTTCCTTTTTAGTTGAGTGGGTTTGTAGTGGACAATAGAGGTTTCTTGTTCTTGTTTTTTCTTGCGGCGATAGATGACATAGAGAAGTACTGCAATGACGCAGATAGCAATGATCCATTTCGTTTTTCCGGCTTTCTGAAAGAGGTCTAGCATATTTTATGGTGTTTTATGTTTTTTTGTTATAGTCACAAAAAGCAGTCGATTTGGAGTTGTTCTCGAAATCGGCTACAAAATTATAACATGTGCTGAGTGCACTGTCAGTTTAAGGCGGGTTTTGGCTACATTTGCCTAAATTTGGCGGGGAAAGGCGGGATTTGTTTGGATGTTTTTGTCCTCATAGGGGGTATAGGCATTTGGTGATATGGGGAAAAAAGTTTAACTTTGCAGCGTCTCTGCAAGTGCATGGTTATAACTAATACTTGTAGAGATGACTAATAGTTCGTGCTAAATGATAACAACCAAATAGACTAATCATGAGGAAACTATTCTTTCTATTGGCAGGGATTGCGTGCAGTCTGCTGTCATATTCGCAGACCAATCAAGTGGTTTGGAACAATGGTCGTATGCAATATGCAGCACCTATTGTAAACGTAGACAGCCTCACTTTCACCAATGAAGTATTAGAGAGTGACACGCTATATTTTATCTTGCCGAGGTCAATGAAGCAAGTAGTACATGACACTATCTACAAAGACAAGTTAGTCTATGTCCGTGACACGATATATATCCACCCGAACGCCCTGGAAGGAGCATTCTCTGTCGCCGCAGACAAACAGGTGGCATTCTCAAAGGGCAATCTCCAATACACCCAATCCTCCAAGACTTGGGAGTTCGCTAACGAACAGTACGAGATAATCGGTAATGCAAATGTTAACAATGGCGCACTGGCTGACAAGATAGACCTCTTCGGGTGGAGCGCTAACAATACTACTGCTCAGTGGGGTATTAGTACGTCAAGAGACATTGCTGACTACAGTGGTGACTTCGTAGATTGGGGTAAGAATGTCGGTAATGGCAACACATGGCGTACTCTTTCAAATGCTGAATGGGCATATCTATTCCAAACTCGTACCGATGCACGTAGTAAGTATGGTGTAGCCCGTATCAACCTAAATGACGATGGTTCACAATACATGAATGGCTTAATCGTATTGCCAGATACTTGGACATGCCCATCGGGTATCTCCTTTAAGAGTGGAGTTGCAAGTGGTTCAGGAGAACAATACTTTGCCGATTACCAAACTTTCACACTCTCTCAGTGGCAGCAGCTAGAGCAAGCTGGGGCTGTATTTCTACCTGTTGTAGGCTACCGTGTCGGTACAAATATGTATTATGTGCAGACAATTAGCTATTACTGGGCGAGCAAAGCGAATGGTACGAACTATGCATACTTCATTGTTTATGATAGTAATAATCTCATTCCGCAGAATGATGGTCAGCGTACCATAGCGCATGCAGTGCGCCTAGTTCGTGATTTATAACAGTGTATCGCTGTCCGTAAAAGGACTATATCTCTATATACTAGCCAAAGAGGCTGCCTAACCTTACCCGTTAGACAGCCTCTTACTGTAGAATACCGCGGACGAGGGCGTCCGCGTCCCCAGCGTGGTATGGTCAAACGGGTCTTGCGACCCGAACGACACGAGGGCTCGACACGGTATTCTTGTTCAGTCCACTGGACTTCACTCGTTCAGGCAGGCTCAGTGCTTCGCACCTGCCTTCGCTTCACGTCTCCACAGGCGTAGCATCTTTACCGCTGGCGAGTCAGACACCACACAAAGCAGGCTTTGCGGGGACCCCGTAAGCGCCCACGTCCCCAATCTTGTATGGTTAAACGAGCCTTGCGGCTCGAACGACACGGGGGCTCGACACGGTATTCTTGTTCAGTCCACTGGACTTCACTCGCTCAGGCAGACTCAGTGCTTACGCACCTGCCTTCGCTTCACGTCTCCACAATCGCAGCATCTTTACCGCGGGTTGGGGGGCCGTGTCCCCAACTGAGTTGGTTGCGTATTATTGTTTTAAGCGGCGGTGGTAGTGTGGGTTGTGTATGGCGCGTTTATTGACGGTCTCTCGCTTTTTTTGACTTTGTCGAATGAGCGGATTCGAATCCGCAAACGCCCACACAACGATGAATATCAGTAAATTACTTTCTTTTCCTTGCCACTGCGTGGCAGAGAAATAAAGAGAAAGACCTGCACTGCGAGCAGAGAAATAAAGAGACCTATAGACCTCCTTTTGCTCGCTGTGCGAGCGAGAAGTAGAGGGAATAAACGAAAGAGTGGGAAAAGATAAGGGAAAGAGAGGGAAAAGATAAGGGAAAGACAGGGAAAGGATAGGGAAAAGATAGGGGAAAGATAGGGAAAAAGACTGACTAGGTTTTCATTGAGACTATTCATACCGAGCCACGACATTTCCTGTTCAATAGGGCACACATAGTCGAAAAAAGGATGAGTCTACGGAGAGGCTCATCCTTTTTGGTAATAGTCACACGATAAGATATTAGATACCGAGGGAGGTGCGGACGGCATCGATCTTGGCTTGTGCGGCTGCGTCTACGGCATCGTATTCAGCACGGTTGCGTAATTCTCCACGGACCTCGATGTAGAACTTGATCTTAGGTTCGGTACCCGATGGGCGAACCGATATCTTTGTGCCATCGGCGGTAAAGAACTGAAGCACATTGCTTGTGGTTGGGAAAGCCAATGGAGTGACTGCGCCAGTGAGGAGGTCTTTGTTCTCGAGCGTCTGATAGTCTTTGATGCGTACGACCGGCGAGCCAGCGATTTCTTTAGGCGGATTCTGACGGTAGTCGATCATCATCTGACGGATCTCTTCGGCACCGGTCTTGCCAGGGCGAACGACTGATACGCCTTTCTCTTTTCCGTAGCCTACCTCAATATAGATGTCTTGAAGCAACTCATAGAGGCTCTTGCCTTGTTCACGCGCCCATGCCATCATCTCCGACATCATGAAGATAGCCGAAACGGAGTCCTTATCACGGCAGAAGTCCTCTGCCATATATCCAAAACTCTCTTCACCGCCACCGACATACTTACGTTTGCCTTCCATCTCGCGTACGACACTGGCAATCCACTTGAAGCCTGTGTAGCAGTCGAATAGTTCTACGCCAAACTTATCGGCAACATCTTTCATTACCTCGCTTGTGACAATGGTCTTGACTACGAAATCGGTCGGTTTCTGTAGCCCCAGTTCGTGACGACGGCGTAGGATATAATAGGTAAACATGATACAAGTCTGGTTACCGTTGATGAGTACCCATTCACCTTTGTTGTTCTTAACAGCGATACCGAGACGGTCGGCATCAGGGTCGCTTGCGCATACCATATCGGCATTGATGCGTTTAGCCTTCTCAATAGCCATCGAGAGGGTAGCAGGTTCTTCTGGGTTAGGACTCTTGACGGTAGGGAAGTTGCCATCGATGACGCACTGTTCCTCTACGGTAGTGAAGTTCTCGAAGCCCAGTTCCTTCATTAACTGCGGAATGATCATGACACCTGTACCATGGCAAGGCGTATAGACGATCTTCATATCTTTGTGTTTTGCCACAGCGTCGGGCGATAGACTGAGGGTCTTGATAGCGTCCATGAACTGACGATCGATCTCTTTGCCGATTATCTGAATGAGTTCAGGATTGCCCTTGAAGCGGATATTATCGACAGTCACTTTGTTGACCTCGGCAATGATACCGGTGTCGTGTGGGGCGATGATCTGTGCACCGTCCTCCCAATAGACCTTGTAGCCGTTATACTCTTTGGGGTTGTGACTTGCCGTAACGATAACGCCACTTTGGCAACCTAACTTGCGTATTGCAAAGGATATCTCTGGCGTAGGGCGAAGGCTCTCAAAGAGATAGGCTTTGATACCGTTAGCGGAGAATATGTCGGCTGCTATCTCAGCGAACTTACGGCTGTTGTTACGGCAGTCGTGTCCAACAACGACAGCAGGATGTTTGCCTTCGAAGTGTTGATTGATATAGTTGGCCAGTCCTTGCGTTGCAGCACCTACGGTGTAGATATTCATTCGGTTGGATCCTGCGCCCATGAGACCACGCAGTCCGCCCGTACCAAACTCCAAGTCTTTGTAGAAGGACTCGACCAGTTCGGTTTTGTCTTCTGCATCTAACATTGCACGGACTTGAGACTTAGTCTCTTCATCGTAATTGCCATTCAACCAAGTTTGTGCCTTGTGAATGACTTGTTCTAATTCTTGAGTCATAAGTATTATATTTAGAGATTATCTTTCAAGATTTTGTTCAATATGATAGCGGCGCAAAAGTAGGTAAATTCCTCGGAATATGCAAGAGGTGGGAAAAGAAACGGTTAAACAATCGCCTCAAGACGATCGGATATTGGGTGTTTTACGGAGATTTGCGCATTAATATTTTTGTTGCTATTATTAACAGTTTTATGTATAAAAGGGGCATTTTGGGGTATTTTGAGGGTACTGCGACCATGCGTTATTTTAGCCTATCCCTACGTTATCCCTTCGATATCCCTTCGATAAGGGTCGCTTATGATTTTTTACTCCATTTCTTTAAGATTTGAAAGGTGTGGCTTTTACATTTGAGTATGATGGGTTGAGAGGGGGTGCAACTAAGCATGCTATTCGTACTTTTGGAATAGGAAGTCGTTATAGGGGTATCGTTCGATGTGGATAGCCTTGATGCGATCGTACATGAGTTGTTTGAGTGCGTCGATATTATCTTTCTCTTTGGCGGAGATAAAGATACAGTCGTCGCTCATCTTGCTCATCCATGTCTGTTTGAGTTGTTCAAGAGACATATTCTCTCGAGTTGCGGGTGTGAGGTCGTCCTCATCCTTTGGAGTATACTGGAAGGCGTCTATCTTATTGAAGACCACTATCTCGGGTATCGCACGGTGAGTGGGCTTCGGCTTATCACGCTTATCGCTCTGTGAGGGTTGCCATTTGGTATCCTCCTCTTGGGCTGCGGGAGACGGTGCAACAGCCGATACCTCTTTTTCCGTATTGGTTATCTCGGCGATGGTCTGCTCTACGACACGGTATTGCTCTTCGAAGTTAGGGTGTGAGATATCGACTACATGAATAAGCAGGTCGGCTTCGCGCACCTCGTCGAGAGTCGACTTAAAGGACTCGATAAGGTTGTGTGGCAGTTTGCGTATAAATCCGACGGTGTCGGACAGGAGGAATGGAAGGTTGTCGATAGTGACTTTGCGGACGGTGGTATCGAGCGTGGCAAAGAGTTTATTCTCGGCAAAGACATCTGACTTAGACAATAGGTTCATGAGCGTAGACTTTCCGACATTGGTATAGCCGACAAGCGCCACGCGTACCATCTTTCCTCGGTTCTGCCGTTGCGTATACATCTGTTTGTCGATCTTCTTCAGTTCCTCACGGAGCAAGGCGATACGGTTTTTGATGATACGCTTATCGGCTTCTATCTGGGTCTCACCCATACCACGTGAGGTAGTGCCACCACCTCGTTGCCTATCTAAGTGGCTCCACATTCGTGTGAGTCGCGGGAGCATATACTGCAGGTGAGCCATCTCCACTTGAGTCTTGGCGTAGGAGGTCTGTGCTCGGAGTCGAAAAATCTCGAGGATGAGGATAGTACGGTCCATGATACGTACGGAGAGGGTTTTCTCGATGTTGCGTATCTGTCGGGGCGAGAGTTCATCATCGAAGATGACTGTTTCGATAGCCTCGGGAGTATCTTTGCGTTGCTGAATATAATCGCGTATCTCTTCCAACTTGCCAGGTCCGACATAGCCATTTGAGTCGGGTTGGTCGATACGCTGAACGAATCGGCGTACGGGCAGGATGTAATCGGTATCGGCAAGAAAAGCGAGTTCGTCGAGATACTCATTGGTTCGCTCTTCGGGTTGCAAGGGAGTGATGACGCCAACCAAAAGGGCGCGTGTCATCGGTGCAGGTTCTGTATTTTCGTTTTGGTTCATATTTATGGGATGTTCTAAAAATTCCACGTTTTGTTATTTTGTTTCTAATTGGGATGTTTCTCCACTTTTTAGAACATCCCTTATCAGTGCGCTTCTAACCAGTTGTTTCCTATGCCACAGGCAGCAACGAGCGGCACTCGCAGTTGCGCAGCCTGTTGCATCTCTTGTAGCACTATTTGTTTTACTTGTTCTATCTCGCAGGCAGGGACATTGAAGTTGAGTTCATCGTGTACCTGCATGATCATCTGTGCGTGAAGGTGTTCCTCTTGAAAGCGTTGGTGGATGCGTATCATTGCCACCTTGATGATATCGGCAGCCGTACCTTGGATGGGGGCATTGACTGCGTTGCGCTCAGCGAAACTGCGCACAGTAGCATTGTGGGAGTGGATATCGGGCAAGAATCGTCTTCTGCCAAAGAGTGTCTCGGCATAGCCTGTCTGTCGTGCTTTCTCTTTAGCCTGTTCGATGAAAGCAATGACACCTGGGAAGGATGCGAAGTATCCATCGATGAGGGTCTTGGCTTCGGTTCTCGAGGACTGTAGTTGCTCTGCAAGGCCGAACGCCGAGATGCCATAGATGATACCAAAGTTAGCCGTCTTTGCTTTTCGCCTCATGTCGGCTGTGACCTCCTCGAGGGGTACATGGAAGATCTTAGCGGCAGTGGCTGCGTGGATATCTTGCCCTGCTTGGAAGGCGGAGACGAGGTGCTCGTCGCCACTAAAATGTGCCATGAGTCGTAGTTCAATCTGCGAATAATCTGCCGAGAGGAATAGGCAATCGGGATCGGCTATGACGGCACGGCGTATGTCACGTCCTCGTTCACTCCGTATCGGGAGGTTCTGCATATTCGGATTGGTGGAGGATAGTCGTCCGGTGGCGGTAACGGTCTGGTTATAGGTAGTATGCACCTTGCCCGTAGCCGGATTGATGAGTGTAGGCAAGACGTCTATATAGGTGCTCAGCAGTTTGCGTATAGCGCGATAGTCGAGTATCTTGCCGACGATAGGATGCTTGTGTGCCACACTAAGCAGGACTTCTTCGGAAGTGATATACTGTCCGCTTTTGGTTTTCTTTGCCTTATTATCGAGTTTCAGTTTATCGAATAGGAGTTCTCCCACTTGTCGTGGTGAGTTGATATTGAAGTCAGCGCCAGCCGTTTGTCGTATGTCGGCTTCGATCTGTTGCAGTTGTGCGTTGAGTCGCTCGGAAGCCTCAGCGAGTACCGCTGTATCGAAGCGGACGCCAGCCTGCTCCATGCTTGCGAGTACGGGTGCGAGTGGCATCTCTATATCACGGAAGAGCGTATCGGCATGGGCTTTGCTTAGTTCGGCTTGGAGTACGGGCATGAGTTGGAACACGGCTGCTAATTGATTCTCTGCGGCATCGGTGATAGTATGCTGCAGGTAGACCTCCGACAGGTAAGGCAAGTCGTGCGAGTTCTCTGGCTGCAGGAGATAGTGGGCTATCGTGACATCAAAGTTCTGCCCACGCAGCGCAATGTTTTGCGGAGTCAGTTCCTTTATATCTTGCTTTATGTTGGCACTTATCTTGACAATAGACTCATCCTCTAACCATTGACGAACACGGTCTGTTATCTCGCTATGGTATACCGTTTGCCCATCGGCAGTAAGGTAGATGGTTCGACCTTTCACGCAGATAGCGAGCGTCTTAGGTGCTGCGATATCGGGTGCTGTTTCGTGGAGGGTAGCCACGAGTGGCGTCAGTTGCGCATTCATGGCAGAGAATAGGTCTAATGCTTGTGGTTGGGCAGAAGCAGACGGTTGTTTCTCGGGTTGCTTAGTATCGGCAAGCGCAGAGAATAGGTCTGGCGCAGCGGCAGGAGCAGTCTCAGGTTGGTATTTCTTGAGCAGAGAGCGGAACTCGAGTCGGGTATAGATAGGAGCAAGGGCTTGCAAGTTCACCTCTCGGCGGGAGAGGTCGAGGTCTTGCAGCAGGATAGGCGCATCGGTACGAATCGTTGCCAAGAAATATGAGAAACGGATATCCTCGGCTTGCTGTATGACTTTCTGTTGGAGCGCGCCTTTTAGTTCGTCGGTATGCTGCAGGAGATTCTCCACTGAGCCAAACTGATTGAGCAGGCTAACGGCAGTCTTCTCTCCCACTCCACGGCAGCCTGGAATGTTATCGGAAGCATCTCCCATGAGGGCAAGGAGGTCGATCACTTGGGAAGTAGATGTGATACCATACTTCTCGCACACCTCTTTGGGTCCCATCTGATCGAATCCGCCACTGTGCCGAGGACGGTACATGAAGACATGGTCGGTGACAAGTTGTCCATAGTCCTTATCGGGCGTAGCCATATAGACCGTATAATCGGCTTGTTCGGCTTGCTTTGCGAGTGTGCCAATGACATCATCGGCTTCGAAGCCTTGTACCTCGAGAATGGATATGTTCATGGCTTGGAGTATCTCTTTGATGATAGGCACTGCCTTACGGATATCCTCGGGTGTCTCTTGCCGTTGCGCTTTATATTTCTCGAACGCCTCATGCCGGAAGGTCTTACCGTGTGGGTCGAAGGCGACGCCGAGGGCATCGGGTCGGATGCGTTTGAGTAGGTCGTCTAATGTCAATAGGAAGCCGAACACAGCCGAGGTGTTTTCCCCTTTGCTGGTGATGCGTGGAGCACGGATAAAGGCATAATATGCCCTGTAAATCATTGCGTAAGCGTCTATGAGCAGGAGTCTCTTCATATCAGTAGGTCATCATTTGCGATTGCAAAGGTAAAGAATTTCCTTAAATCTTTCCTAACAATTCGAGAAAAATGCGTACCTTTGCGGTGTAAACTACATAAGAGATAAGTTTATGATAACAGAGAAACTGACCAAGCAAGAGATACACGACGCTAACGCGTTGTTAGAGAAGGCAGGTTCGATTGCCATCATCACACACATGTCGCCCGATGGTGATGCCATGGGTAGCAGTCTCGGAATGCAGCACTATCTGGAGTGTTTAGGAAAGGATCTGATTGCCGTGATAGTACCTAACCGATTCCCAGCGTTCTTAGAGTGGATGCCTGGTGCACAAGATGTGTTATGCTACGACGAGAAAACGGATGAGTGCAACACAATCTTGCAAGAAGCCGACCTCATCATCTGTCTGGACTTCAACGACCTCAAGCGTATTGGAGCCATGGGAGAAAAGGTGGCTACGACCACGGCAAAGAAACTATTGATTGACCATCACCTGCACCCACAACCATTTGCCGATGTCAGTATCTCTTACCCAGAGACGCCGTCCACGAGCGAGTTGGTATTCCGACTGATATGCCGCAGTGGCAATTTCCGACTGATGAACCTGCCTACCGCCGAGTGTATCTACACGGGAATGATGACCGACACTGGCAATTTCTCGTTCAACTCGAACCAAGCCGATAACTATTCGATAGTATATGAACTTGTGAAGTTAGGCGTTGACAAGGACGCTATCTACAACAAGGTATTCAATACCTATTCGGAAGACCGTATGCGTCTGATGGGTTACTGCTTGTATCGCAAGATGAGAGTCTACCCTGAACAGCACACTGCGCTTATTGCACTCACGCGTAAGGAGTTATATAAATTCAACTTCCAAGCGGGTGACGCCGAGGGATTGGTTAACTTGCCTTTGCAGATAGAGAACGTCTATTACTCGGTGTTTATGCGTGAGGACAAGGATAAAATAAAGATCTCTTTCCGCAGCCAAGGCGACCGTCCTGTCAATGAGTTCGCTAGCCTCTTCTTCAATGGTGGTGGGCATAAGAATGCAGCAGGAGGTGAGAGTTACTCCACTGTAGATGACACAGTGCAACTGTTTGAGAAGCACTTCAAAGACTATTTCAATCGATAGAGGTATTCCTCACTATAACGACTGAGAGCCACAGCAGATGCTATGGCTCTCAGTGTTTATATTATCAGCGTACCATCACCTTCGTTGCGGCAAGCGGGGTGTGTAGAATATAGGTTCCTTGCGGTAGGTTGAGTGTAGCGGATTGTCCCGAAGAGAGACTCAACTGCTGTACTAAGGCACCGCTTACGGAATAGATACTGATGGCTTGGTCGGTGCTTGAGAGCAGCGAGAGAAGACCATCGGAAGAAGCGACTTGCAGGGTCGGGTCGGCACTCAGCATCGTTTGCGCGGTGGTAGTGTTCTCAGACTCTTGCACTTCATATAGCACTTCGCCATTGCGGCGTACGGCTACAGGACTGCGTCGCTGTGTAGTAGGGATATTAGCATATAGCATCGACACCATAGGTTGCACCGTTGCCGATGACTGTTTGACATAGCAGTCGTAGTATGCGGAGTTCTCGTTGGTATCGTGCATATAGACATCGGTTGCCTGCAGGTTGCAGAGGGTGTAGTTACCAGTGAGGACAGCCTTGTTATCCTCGGGCGTGGTGGCTAAGATGGTGGCATGTTCGTTCTCGCCATAGATATTCTGCTCGCCAGTGTGACTCATGAGTAGCAGTTTGCCTGACCAATAGTCGTAGTTGTCGGAGTATCCGCAACCGGTGCAGTAAGGGAACTGCAAGGTATAGACCTCGCTCTGCTCGAAGATTGTGCCGGATGTAGCACTGACAAGTGTCCACTGTTTCTGCAATCCGCTCTGGGTCTCGTCGGAGAGGTCCCATATACCGGCAGTGCTATAGGCATAGTAGTCAGCCGAGTAGATGTTCTTGCCGTTGTAGTGCGTAAGCGGATAGATACCCAGAGCACCATCGGCATAACCATATTGCGTGGTCCAATCGGCAAAGATAGAAGTGAGCATCTCTTGCAGTGTGACTTGGTTCGAAGCCGCATCTTGGGAGATAGTATTGATTGCCTCAGCGAGTAAGGCAGCACGCTCTTGTTGGCGTTGCATTGCCTCGGTGCGGGTCAGGTTCTGCAATTCGCTCTCGGGCATTATCTCAAGCACTTGCACATCGTCGACATCGAAAGCGGGTACGAAAGTCATCCAGCGGTCTGCCTCGATGGGCATGAGGATATACTGCTCTTGTGCGATAGCGATCGGTTCATTGCTGCGTAGGTTAGATGCGGACGTTCCACCCCAATAGAGCAAGCGGTTATGGATGGTATCGGACTGCGAGACTAACACATCGCCACCTATTGCTCCGTTCTGCGGCAGGATACAGAGCCACTCTTGTACAGGGTAGGTTATGTGGAAGGTGTAGGACACGGGCGTTGCCGCTGCATAGAGGTCGTTGCCTGCTTGCGAGGCGGTGATAGTGACATCACCGATAGCATGGATGAGCAACGAGCCGTCGGCATTGACTTCGGCTATATCGGAAGCCGATGACTGATAGGTGATAGGCAGACCCGAACTGGCAGTGGCGTTGCACTGCACCTGATCGTCGGTAGTGATATTGAGCGTTGGTTCTGCCCAAGTGATCGTCTGCGTGAGGGCCGTGGTCGAACCGCTGAGCGCAATGGTATAGGTGGTTGAGCCATTGGTGACGGTCACCGTGCCGGTATGACTACCGTATTTAGTATGGTTGTAGGTCACTGAGATAGTGGCATTACCGTACTTACCATCGGTAGCAATAGAGGTGGTTGTGACTGCGAAGGCGTCGTCTCCTGAGTAGGTCACTTGCACTGTACCGGCGTTACACCAATCGAAAGAGAATGTCTTAGTCTCTGCTGCTGCGCCGGCTATCTGATTTGAGAAGGATAGAGATGTGACCGATGGCGCATCGAGGTAGGACGCCATGGTGAGGTGGACATTTTTGATATACCTATCCAAAGAACCGTCGCCTTCACGTACATAGAATCCTCGTTGGTCGCGGGGCAATGAATATGAACCAAATGTCTGATAACTTGTCGATAGGCTGCTTCGACTTATCGTATAAACAGCGGATTCGCTTTCATCAGCATTTATATAGATTTCCCCATTGATAGAATAGTCTTTAGGCATCTTTGCCTGTAGCGTCAACTGAGCACCAGGCACACTATAAGTATAGTGATGGATGGTATGATGAAAAGCAGAGCAACATTTTTTATACTCCGTATCATCATACACCGCATACCAAGTAGAACCTTTTTGTATACCAGTACCCAATACATTCACCACTTGCGCTTGCGCAGACGCTATTCCACACAAGAGAACAAGCATATATACCGTTATTTTTTTCATACGATATGTGTTTTATCTTTTTTGTTTACGATATGCAACGGCTACTCCATAACCAAGCAAGCAGAGGAGTAACACCTCCATACCCTCACCCATGGGAGCAGCATATTGCGTTTGGTTTGTATCATTAAACCACTGCAAAAACTCGTCCCATGTTGCATTAGGCATATCGCCACTTGCCACTGCCGCATTGAACAACTCCTGCAAGGTATTCATATTGTAATACTTAGTGCCATTACTCGAATAGACATACGCACCCGAGCCATTGCCTTCCAGCCAGTTAGAGAAAGACTTACCTATCGTTCCACCTGTACCACTCGATGGCGGCGCATAGCGTCTTGCATGGATTGACGATTGTATATAAGGTACGGCCGACGAGTAACCCAATGAGAGCGAGGACGCTGGCGTATAGGTTCGGCACACGACAGCCGTAGCACGACGCTCTGCAGCATGATGCGTACGGGCTGAGCCATAGTATGATATTCTTTGAGAGGTAGAACCCGAAGAGAACGAACCTCCTCGAGTGGAGATAGAGGATACACCCATTGCCCTTCCTTGCGAAGTACCGTTTTGCATCGGAACGCATAACTCCGTGCTAAACAGGTTATTGGCTTGAACAGTATTGTCGTCAACAAACGACAATAATGCACAAAGTATCCCTATACTGACAATCTTTTGTACCTTCATCTTAATAGACTAACACGGTGCAAAAGTACTGCCGATTAGCGATACTCACAAATGTTTCGTGGGTACTAAAGGTGTTTTATTAAAGAAGGAAAAACCTTTCTTATCAAAAGAGAACTATAATGTATCAAATCTTTTCAGGCAATATAATATTTGTTGCTGCACTGCCTGCGAGTTAGCCACGAGCGGCAGTCGCAGTACGTTATGGATACGATGCTGCAGATTCAAGACTGTCTTAATACCACTCGGATTGCCCTCCACAAAGAGCAAGCGGATCATCTCGGCAAACTGATCTTGTAGTTTCTCGGCTTCAAGCCGGCGGTTATGCACTATCTCGCCAAACGCCTCTGGGAAAGCATTCGATGCGACCGAGATAAGTCCATCGGCGCCTGCCTGCATCAAGGGATAAGCAATACCGTCGTCGCCCGATAGCACCGAGAAACGACCGTCCGCCATACCTATCAAGCGAGTGATTTGTTCTATATTGCCCGACGCCTCTTTGATACCAGCAATCCGTTCGGGACAGTGCTCGTAGATGCGAACCACCGTCTCGGGCAGCAGATTGACGCCCGTACGGCCAGGCACATTATACAGCAGGATAGGCAACGGACTCGCCTCTGCCAGCGCAGTGAAGTGCTGATAGAGTCCTTCCTGCGAAGGTTTATTGTAATAAGGACACACACTCAACAATGCACAATAGCCCGAGAGGTCGGCATGGCGCAAGTTGTCCACCAACTGACGCGTGTTATTGCCTCCAAAACCCAAGACCAAAGGCACACGCCCTGCTATCTGTTGGCGCACGAAAAGGGACACTTGTTGTCGTTCTTCGGCAGTGAGAGTGGCACTCTCGCCTGTTGTTCCCAAGACGACAATAAAATCGACGCCTCCTGCTACTTGTGCCTCAAGCAGGTGCTGCAAGGCTTCATAGTCGACCGACCCATCCTCCAAGAAAGGTGTGATGAGTGCTGTTCCTAAGCCGTTATATGGTTTTGCGTTCATTGTTGTGGTGTGATATGTTGTAGATAATAGAGTATTTGTTCCAAGAGATAATGCACGTTAGCCTCTTCTGCCTCAGGCAATTGTATCATGAAATCAAGCACTTGTGTCTTGCTCTCGAACTGCTGCGGACTGGCTTTGCCAGTCTTAAAATCGGCATTAGCCAAGAGCGCCATCCACTGTGTCGGCAGCGACGGAATACGATTCAAGGCAATAAGCAAGTCGTAGTGCTGCTGCAGCAACGAGGTCAGTTCGTCCTTGGGTCGGGCTACGCACGAGAAGTCATGCTTGGTCACACGCACATAGTCGCTGGGCGCAGGCATATCCTTCTTGGCATGCGGCAGGTAAGCCACAGCCGTCAGTTGCCTACCCTCGGCTCTAAGACACTGAACCGATGGCGCAATAGCCGTCCAATCAGCCTCATCGAACAGCAACAAGACATGCTTACACTGCTCGTAGTGCGGGAAAGCAACAGGCGTCCGGTGCTGCCGGCGAAGCGCATGGTTATATAATAGTCGGTCAATCAACATGGCTTACTGTATGTTTAATAACTGCAAGAACTCGTCTTCCGTATAGAGAGGGATGTTGAGGTCTTGCGCTTTCTGGAGCTTCTGCGGACCCATGTTCTCGCCTGCCAAGATGAAGGTGGTCTTACTCGACACCGAACCCACGTTCTTGCCACCGTTATCCTCTATCATCTGCTTGTACTGGTCACGCGAATAGCGACTGAATGTACCCGAGATAACAATGTTCTTCCCTGCCAAGAGAGTGCTCTTCGGCGTCTGTTCCTGCTCCTCAGCCTCGAGTTGCACACCGGCTTCTCTGAGTTGTTGAACGAGTTGCAGATGGTCTTCCCGCTGCATCCAAGTATGGATACTATCGGCTACCTGTACCCCGACATCCTCCACCTGCATCAACTCTTCGGCGGTAGCCTGACGGAGACGCTCGAAACTATTGAACTTACGAGCAATCTTCTTAGCCGTAGTCTCACCCACATATCGAATCCCCAAAGCGAACAGCACACGACTCCATGGTACTTGCTTCGACGACTCTACACCGTCTAAGATGTTCTGCGCACCTTTCTTCTGGAAACCTTCCTGCGCAACCAATCCCTCTACGGTCAGATGATACAAGTCAACCACACTGCGAAGCATACCTACATTATACAATTGGTTGATGGTCTCCTGTCCTATGCCGTCGATATTCATAGCCTTGCGAGATACGAAGTGCTCTATCTTCCCTTTGATCTGAGGCGGACACCCGTCCTCATTGGGACAGTACCAAGCAGCCTCCGCCTCATCACGCACAAGCACGGCTCCACATTCCGGACAGCGTTGGATGAAAGTGATGGGACGAGCGTCTGCGGCACGCTTCTCGGTCACCACGGCTGTTATCTTCGGGATAATCTCGCCACCTTTCTCTACCCACACCGTGTCGCCTTCGTGTAGACCCAAAGCCTGCATGAAATCGTCATTGTGAAGCGTCGCACGGCGCACCACTGTTCCCGACAACTGCACAGGCTCCATGTTCGCAACGGGCGTGATGATACCCGTACGCCCTACCTGATAGGTCACCGCCAAGAGACGACTCTGTTGCCGCTCGGGTTGAAACTTATATGCTATCGCCCAGCGAGGACACTTGGCGGTGAAGCCCAACTGCTTCTGTTGCTGCAGGTCGTTCACCTTAAGCACCACGCCATCGGTGGCTACAGGCAACGCCTTGCGCGCCGTATCCCAATGATTGATAAAAGCATACACCTCGTCTAAGGTATCGCAACAAGCAATAGCGTCCGAGACTTGAAAACCCCACTCTCGCACACGCTGCAGGTTACCATAATGCGTCTCCGTAGGCAACTTCTCGCCTAAGAGATAATAGAGATACGCATCCAATCCACGGCGTGCAACCTCCTTACTATCTTGCAGTTTGAGTGTACCCGAGGCTGCATTACGAGGGTTAGCGAATAGCGGGTCCTCTTGTTCCTCTCGCTCCTTGTTAAGCCGTTCGAACGATGCCCACGGCAACAACACTTCGCCGCGTATCTCGAACTCATCGGGTAGGTCTGCCCGTTCGATATGTTGAGGGATACTCTTGATAGTCTTGATGTTCTGCAATACATCGTCGCCGCGTACGCCATCGCCACGCGTCAAAGCGTGTATCAACTCTCCTCCTTTATACCACAATGATATACTCAATCCGTCGTACTTCAACTCCGCCACGATCTGCGGCACACGCCCCAAGTCCTTCACTACCCTATCGTACCATACCCGCACGTCCTCCGGCGAGTAAGTGTTCTGCAAAGACAACATCGGGTAGCGATGTTCCTTCTGCTGAAAACCGTTTCCCTTTTTCAAGTCCGACCCTACACGCTTCGTCGGCGAGTTGGGGTCGTCCAACTCAGGATACTTCGCCTCAAGGTCCTGCAAGCGATGCATCTTCAAGTCAAAATCCTTATCCGACATCTGCGGGTCGTTCAACACATAGTAACGGTAGTTCTGCTCAGCCAACTCCTTACGCAGACGCTGCAACTCCGCCTTCTCCTCCGAAGCCGAAGGCACCTCAAAAGCACTCGAATCAAATAGTTCCAACTGCATACCTGCCTTATTGAATGAATAGTTTCAACTGCTTCACGCTACCCTCTACATACACATTGAGGATATACATACCTGCCGGTACGTCCACATCTACAGTGTAATCCGGCTGCGTGACATTACCCTCGGCATACAACACACCCATGATATCGTACAGACGGTAATACCCGCCCATGGCACTCTCGATATGCAACTGATGATCCACCATCTCCACCGTGCATGCCTCATAACTATTGTCCGAATGCGTATCGTAACCCTCACCCAGACGCAAGCCCACTAAGACGGGGTCATGGTCGCTGCACCGGAACATCGTCTTGTCAGTGGACTTATCGTACGTGAAACTGTCATGCTCATCGGAGTTGATGTGATACGCCTGCATACCCGTCACCTGCTTGAGCATCGTCGAGTTGGCAAGCGCATGGTCGAGATACCCTGCTTGGTCTCTGTAGACATAACTGTACGAACTGTCCGCATGGAAATACCGATGCAGATCCACCAATCCGCCATCCGTCAGCGTACGAATAGGGTCTTCCTTGCCATACGCATTGAGATCACCCATCACCAATATGTCATCGTCGCCGTAATAGTTCTTCTTGCTTTGGTAAGAGGTAAGCACCGACTGAGCCTCCAACACACGAGTCGCATTGAACGAACCTTGACCGTCTCCTTGATCGGCATCCGTCCCCGTCCCTTGACCCGACTTAGCCTTGAAGTGATTGATGGAGAAAATGAACCTCTCGCCCGAGGATTTTTCCTTAAACCCTATCATCTTCTTGCGGTTCTGCACACCTATGTTATTGTTATACAGATCGCCATAAGGCTCTACCTTGTCCGTGCGGTAGATGTAGCCCGACTTAGTATAACTGCCCGACGCACTCGTGCCATCGTCTATATATGAGTAGGTATGCCCCGTAGTAGAACTAAGCGATGTCGCCAGTTTCTCCAACGCTGTCTGACCCTGCTCAATCTCCACAAAGCCAAAGATATCTGCTTGTATGTGAGTCAGAGCGTCCATAATCTTAGCATGCTGCTTGGCGGCTTCGTCACTGTCGTCTGGACCGTAGCCCGTCCCAAGGTTCTCCACAAGATAATACTCCAAGTTCAAAGCGCACACCAGCAGAGTATGCTCCCCACGCATATCCACCGATGGATAACCCGAGTCCAAATCCGTACGCGTGTTCCCTACAAACTTATCCACACTCACCAGCGACCAACTCGAGGTACTGTTCACGCGCACCGTCAAACCTTCCAGTATCTCGCCCATACGCCTGTAGCCACTCAGTCCCGTCAATGTCACTTCGCCCGACGAGTTTGCACTCACTATCGTCGAATACTGCGTTGACCCTGGTATTGCCTGATTCGTCGGCGCAAAGATACGACGAGGCGCAATCGTATAATAACCGCTGTTGTAAGAGTAGTTATTGCAGATATAAAAAGGCACATCAAACTTGACCGTCTGCCCAACATAACTCGACATCGAGCGGGCAGACCAACTCTCCGTATCGTCGATGTGAACAATGGTTTCGCCCACTGCACGCACTCCAAACAGCAGCAACAACAGCGCCAAATAGATACTCTTCTTCTTCATGATGCAACCTTTATATTGTTCCCGTGCAAAGGTATGACTTTTAATTCAAAACGCCAAACCATCCGAACTCGAAATAGAATAACCACTCCAAGATTCCTATTAGCATTTGATTTTATGATAATTACAATCCCTCAACGAGTAAACAGGCGCCCTCGTCCGCAGAATCGTCGCACCGGAGAGGCTGTCTAACAAGTCGAAATTCCCAACTGACTGTGCTTTGCTACTGGGGGTGCGGGCGCCTCGCCCGCGGGATATATAGTACTTGTTAGACCGTCTCTCAACGTCAAATGCTTTGTCCGTCAATGCTTTATGAGCCAATCAATGATAATACGCCGCAGGCGTCCGTTGATAACCTTCGACCGTCATTCTTTCCTCACCCCACAACAAAAGAAGAGACCGTCCATCAGACAGCCTCTTCATTTCTATTGTCCGCCTTACTCAGCAGACTCGTATTCGCACATTCTTATTTGTGAATTGCGCCACTTGGGCATACATCTGCGCAAGTGCCACATTCTGAACAAAGGTCAGGATTGATTGAATAGATATCTCCTTCCGAGATTGCGCCCATTGGGCATTCGTCGATACAGGTACCGCAAGCCATGCAGTCCTCTGAAATCACATAAGCCATAATTGTCTCTTGTTTAGTTAGTTATTGTATTGTATTCAAAGTTTATCAACTCCACACGACGCCTTCGACGCCATAAAGTCGTTGCAAAAGTACGGCAACTTTCTCACTCTACCAAATATTTTTCGCAACAAACTCGTAATAATTCCCTATCCACCTATATATCAAACCAATACGCTCTCACATCCGCCCCGCACTATTTACCACCATACTACCCATATAAACCCCTCCAACATACCAACCCCCTCGAAACGTTCTCTTTATTTCCTACGCACGCAGTGCGTCGCTTTCTCTTTATTTCTCTGCCACGCAGTGGCAAGGAAACCATCCCTCCACCCACTTTCGTCCTTTTTCTGTAATTTTCGTAAGGCACGATAATGCCTCTTCTCTCTTTTCTTCCATTTATCTTGCACGAAGTGCAAAGGAAACAACACGCACGCAGTGCAAAGAATACAAAAAGCACGCAGTGCAACGACCCGCCCTCACTTCCGCACCTTCTCCGGATTACGCTTCGCAAAGTCTGCCCAACCCTTATACTTCACATCGCTCAAAGGACTACCCAACTGCAGGAAATGACAGTAAGCAATAGCCAACGCATCCGTGGCGTCCAACTTCTTCGGCATCTCCTCCACAGGTATCTTCAGGAAACGCTGAAGCATACCCGCCACTTGCTCCTTCGACGCGTGCCCGTTACCCGTGATAGACATCTTGATCTTCATAGGCGAATACTCATTGATCGGCAGGTCCTTCGATAGGCACGCAGCAATGGCAACTCCCTGACCGTGAGCCAGTTTCAACATCGTCTGCACGTTCTTATCCACGAACTGTGTCTCAATCGCCATCTCCGTCGGAGCGTACTTCTCTATAGTCTCTTGCAGAAAGAAAAACGTCTGCTGCAGACGCGCATAGTGACCCTCAACCTTGTGCAAGTCGAGCACACCCATCTCTACCAGGTCGCTCTTCAGACCGTTCGTCTGCAGAACTGCCCAACCCATAAAGTTCGTACCAGGGTCAATACCTAATATCCTATGTTGCTTAACCAGCCTATCCTCCATCTCTACACTACTCCTTCGGCATCCTAAACGACAGATACACAGACAGAACACAGTATAATATCACCATCACGACCCACCCGTTATTGTCCAACCACATAAGGCAAGAGGCGATAATCAGCACCGTCGAGCAAAGAAAATAAAGTCTGTGCAGACGACTCACCCTGATGTCCTCCGACTTATTCTGTATCGCAAAGGTAAGTGCTTGTGCCACAGCCAATAACGACCCCGCAGCAAACGGGTAGAATCCTGCCGAATAGTCCAACACCTCGAGCAGTGCCCCCACCACCAACAGCGTGGCGAACACACCAGTCCATAATGTGTGTAAACGCTCTTTACTCATCCTATTCAATAAGGTAAACGTCCTCATTATCAGCGTGCATCCTATATTCCTCGCGCGCAAATCGCTCCCTATTCTCGGGACTCTCCTCCAGGTGCTGAATCGACTTGTTGTAGTAATCGATTCGTTCCTGATACTTCGTCAACTCCTCCTCCATCTTACTTATCTGCTGACTGCGTTGAATCCTGTGAATCAGACTCTGCTCCCCGCAGCACACCAGCACCACCGACGCTATCAAACAAGTAAGCACATACCTGTTCCATAGCCACCTCTTGCATATCGACTTTATCTTTTCTCGATCCATTGTCCTATCCTTCTACTGCTATTGTACTTGCAACAACGCACATCATCCTCATTAACAACGCACATCATCCTCATTAACAACGCACATTATCCTTATTATTAACGCACATCATCCTTATTAACAACGCACATCTTCCTCATTAACAACGCACATCATCCTTATTAACAACGCACATCATCCTCATTAACAACCCACATCATCCTTATTAACAACCCACATCATCCTCATTAATAACGCACATTATCCTTATTATTAACGCAGTTTATTCTAAGTCGCAAGCCACTGCAAAAGTACAACAACAATTCCAATCTCGCAACAACTCCCCACAAATTTCCTGCCCCTCCCCCACAAACCTCCTACCCCTTCCCTACAAATCCCCAAACCGCCCACTACTTGTCTGCGGCCTATGACGAAACAAATACGGTACATATACGGTAGATACACGGTAGATACATTGTCCCTTACGCCTATCTCAAGCCACTTTCATAAGGCTTTCTCCGCACCAAAAAAGCCCCACAAAACAACGAAAACAACGAAAATAACGGAAAGCAGCCACGATTGTGGAGACGACACGCCCTCGTGTCGTCCGAGCCGCCAGGCTCGTTTGTACCAACCATGCATGCTAATCGTTAATTGTTAATTGTTAATTGCTCAGAGATAATGTTCTCTTTATTTCTTTTCTCCTTTCTTTTTATTTCTCTGCCACGCAGTGGCAAGGAAAAAGTCTTCGCAGTGGCAAGGAAAAAAGTCTTCGCAGTGGCAAGGAAACCACAAAATAACCCAACAAAAAAGTTGCATATTCAAAAAATA
>CAVJQD010000030.1:0-21802 GCA_963651555.1 uncultured Clostridium sp.
GGAAACCTCTGATACTCTTCTACTATTTTGTCCAATTGGTCCAGAATATTCTCCACTTCTTTCTCGTTTAGCAAAGTCAGCAAGGCGACGGCTTCTTGTTTCTTTATTTTCGCCTCGTTGAATGCTATCGAGAGCAATAGTTGTCCACTTGTCAGTTCCATAAGTGCCTAGTAAGTTATGAATGTCATCATAGTTTTTCTTATTTATAGTTAGGCGCTTTTCTATAAAAAACTCGTACCCATTTTCTGTGCTCCAAAGATAAGCGCTATCATCAAAAAGTATAACTTTTTTCACTAAATACCCAGCGTTGTCTTGTAAACGATCTGTCAAATTTTCAAATCTATCCCACAAGTGTGTATACTCATGAATGGGGTGCTCTGGAGTGATGACCGTTTCGTCGAGATAGATGTTGCCGTTTTTATCTACGAATCCATAGATTTCACCGTCTGGAGTAGTGAAGGTTTGGATCTCGCTGTTTATCGGAATATAACGAGGCCCATTTGTCCCATCATTCCCAGGTACTTTTACGAAACCTGTTCCGAAATTGCTTGAGCTATTCTGAGCACTCTATCCTCTTCTGGGTTCTCCGAATTGTGTTTGCTTATCCAGTCTAGCATTGTCAAGATGTGAGGCTCTGTCTTCAGCATCAATGTTATCGCTGTCTTGGTATCTGCTTGCAAGTCCATGACTTTTAAGCACTCTATTAACGCTTTCTGTACTTTGTGATCCATCTTTATACTCCTTTTTTATTTCGTTTATCTGTTCTCTACTTAGTCCTGAGATATCTATTTTTGCTTTGCATAAGAATCCTTCCTAACCTGCTTTCAAGTGTTCTAATCCATCTCTATCGGTATGGTCGACTAAGAAAAGAAAATTTTCTCCGGTATCTATTAATGTTCTTTTTGCTCTATTTATTGTCTTAATCTTGCTTAAAATATTAGCTTTATCCTCATCCGTCAACGACTCGTTAATGTTAGAGTTATCAATTGATAGTTGCACGTTATCGAGTGTTCCTGTTTTGAAATACTCTACCATATCTGCATGACCGAGAACTTTAATTCCGCTAGTCTACATGTGCTCCACCAACTATTTGGTAATAGATTCGGGCATACGAACTTCGTCTCGGATTTTCATTAATATCCGAGGAAATTTAGTACGCCATTTACGAAACCTGTTCCGAAATCGCTTGAGCTATTTGTATTACTTCGTCCTCTGGAGGATTCTCCTGATAATGTTTCACGATGTAATCCAGCATTGTCAGCATTTGTCCTTCTGACTTCAACATCAATGCTATCGCTAATATAACTTCCTTGTCCTTTAAGACTGTCTTTAATCCTTCTATTAAGAGTTTTTTTGTCTCTGATAATTCCATATCCTATCTGTCCTTGTCTTACACAAAAATCCTGTCTAACCTTTCTTTATTAGAACTATCTCGAAGCTTGCCGTTTGGCAGCTAGTGCAGCGTTACACATTTACTCTTGACTGAACTCAGGTATAAATGGGTTCTCCACTGTTCCGATATGTCCATCCACCTCGAATGACACTGCATCTTTCTGCACATACTGATATTTTGTTTTCGTGCAGTAATAACGCAATGTCAGTGCGGTGGTCTCGTCGGTGTAATAAGCCAAGAGAGGTCGATTGATGTACAAGAAGAAATAAGGTGTTCCATCTATCATCTGCACTTTTGTCACGCCCCAACATTCGTCGCCCGAGAAGGCTGCCACCAAGTCGGCTGTATCGGCAGCATTCTGCAATGTGGGTGGGATGATACCCGTGATAGTCATTGAACTCTCAAAATTGGAAGTGTCGTTCGATACCCATGTTGGGTAGTCTTTTTGCTGATTTACTGAGGTGTGATGGCAGGCACCGACCATCATTGTCAGTGCCACCATCATCGTCATTATTGCTAATTTTCTACAATTACAATTATTCATAGCTATTTCTGTTTGATAAGTCGAATTGTTTTCGTTTCATTTCCCAATCGTACAACTGCCATATAGATACCCGAAGGCAATGCTTTGCTCTGCCACTCGTAGGTGTAAACACCATCCTCGGTTGCGCCCTTGTCGGTGGCAAGCAGTTGTCCGCTTGCGCTGTAGATAGCCAACTCAACGGCTTGGTCTTCAGCAGTCGTTACCACTACTTGAACCTTGTCGACAAACGGCGAAGGCAAAGCACTGATGCTGTTCTTGCCAAACGAGATCGGCAATGGGTTATCCAACGAACCGACAATACCATTGGCTTTGTAACTGAACATCGGAGCCGATTGTGCCACGGTCTCGCCATTCTGCTCAAGAGCGAAATGAACAGCTCCGCTGTTCTCCGAGCCTACGGTAAGGAAGAACAGAGGTATACTATCAGTATTCTGCACTTCCACTTTTCCTGCCAACTCGTCGCCGATGTATGCAGCCAAGATGAGGTCATCGGTGCTGCCTGTCCAATCGGCAAGTGTTGCTATGACCGACATATTGCTTTGGGCACGGTTGACAAAGAGTGGGGTAGTCTCCAATGCCTGAACCTTCTGGGTATTCGAACTTACTGCTTGATAGTCGTAGTAAGTGAACTGGCACTGACCGCCTTGGTGGTAGAGCAGATAACCCTGCCCAGGCTCCATATAGGTCATGTTGCCTTCCCATTTCGATGCACTCGAGAACACGGCAAAACGGTCCTTGCTCTTCAATATATCACCTGCCTTAGCGTTGATCATATAATCCGACATAGCCTCCGTAACCGACTGATTGACATCAATCATATACGGCAACACATTCCAACCGGTGAACAAGGTCAGCGTACGCTCTTTCTGCGAGAGTGGCGAACCTTCAATCTCGGCAGACACAACATTCTGAACATAGAACATGTAGATGTAGTTGTAGTTGAAACTATTCAAGGTGCCATACCATCCGTTTGTTGCAAACTGACTATAAGTCTGACCTACAACGCTCTTCACGATATCGCCTTCTGTCCAATCGCTTTGCGTTGAAAGCATTGCATTGACATCTCTGTAATAGGTCGGTTTGATGTAGAAAGAGTTCCAGTTCCAACCCGAGTTCAGACTCAGCCGCTGAACTTTACGCTCTGAGGTAGTCAATATGATTGGTGTCTCAGGCGTGCAACCTACACAGTATTTATGCTCAAAACGGATTATTCGAGGTGCATCAAGGATATATATCTTACCTGTGCTTGCTTGCCACAACCGCAGTTGGATATAATTATTCTTCATATTCTCGTTTCCGTAGATGGTCATATATACATGGTTAGCAAGCGTTGCATCATCGTAGGTCACATTGGCTTTGCCCACACATTGGTCATCGATAAACGCTGCCACGATATCTTCCGAATCGGTATCGAAGATAGTGTCCTTACCGTTCACAATCTTCACTTGACCTATCAGCGACATCGACATTGGCAGGTCTTTGTAGTTCTCTTCCCACGGACAAGTCGATTCTACCTTGACATTCAGCAGCAGACGCTCGTAGAGGTCTTGGTCGTCCTGCAGATAGATATACTCGGTATACTCGCCTACATTCAGACCTTCCGAAACCGTGAAACGAACCTCTTGTGTGGCTTGTGGTGCCAATGTTCCGGATGATGGGGTAACGGTCAACCACGAAGGCAACGAGGTTATTTGATACTGCCGTGTCGTACCACCTGTATTGCTAATCGTCAGGCGGAACTCTTGACTATAGTTGAGTTGTGGCGTAATCGTTTTCTCGGTCTCAGACCAACGCAACTGATTGCGGTCGACATATACTGTCCACGACATAGGACTGAGCATGCGGTTGCCGTTCTGGTCTTCCACATTGCGTACCGTCACGAAGATGTTCTGCTTGTTGATTTCCTTGTTGAGCATCTTCAGGTTGATCATCAACTCGTCGTCGTTGCAAGCCCAAGCGAAGTTATACTTCGTGCGAGGCGAAGCATCCCGAGTAGGCGAGTAATCCGCCTTGTCAATCAGGTTCGATGCATCGGTCAAAACCAACTTCTGCTTCTCGTCTACCACATTGCCGTCGTTGTCGCGTACCACACGAGCGTTATACGGCGAGTACTGCAGTTCGAGTCGTCCGTTATCGGTCAGTACCTGTTGTGCAAATGGAATATATGCTACCAAGCCCATCTCCTCTCCGCTCGGGTTCATGTTATTGAAGCCTTGTATGCTGCTGTTTGGCAATGCTTGTTCAAACAGTACCAAGTCATCCAAGTGACCCTTGAAAGAATAGAGCGGTTGTTCTATCTTATTGCCCAACGAGTCGGTGAGTGTCCAGTGGCATGCGCCTAACCACATGTTATTGCTTGCTACACTGCCAATCTTGTCCGCAGCAAAAGTAGAACACAGTTTGCCATCGACGAAGATATTGGCGATATTGTAGGTGCGGTTGACGGTGAACACGAGGTGGTGCCACTGCTGGTCGGCATATTGTCCGTGCGCCACATATTCCTGACTCTGATGGCGAAGGATGACGTTGCCGTTCTGCAGTCCGAAGAAGACTTTGCTCTGTGGGTCGTCCTCCTCTTTGTATCCGCCTCCGGTAGTGAAGAGTGCCGCGGTGTCAGCCGTCTGGGCGTCGGTTTTGAACCATAACATGAGTGTCATGTCTTGGATGGCCGATCGGGAGAGTTTATCTTGGTCGAGGCGTATGCCGATACTGTCGTTGAGGTAGATAGACATATCCTCTGGGAGTGTCCAGGAGGTAGCAGCGAGGGTGAGTGTGGCCCCGTTGGCGAGGTCCTTACAGGTAGTACCGATACCATCGTTCATGCGGTAGTAGGCCATGAGTTCGCGTTCATAGCCGGTGAGGTGCTTCTTGTAGTTGAGCGACAACTCGTCCTGCGCCTCTGCTTTCGACCATATACGCGCCTCCAACATATTACCGTGGAAAGGTTCTTTGTTGTCGGTGGTGTTACCGAAGAGGAGCGTGCCGTTGCTGGAGTATTTAGGTAGAGCAGATTGTCCGTCCTGTGTCATATCCATGGTGCCGACATAGAAGTGTACGACGCCGGCGGTATCGTAGGTCATAGCGCAGCGTGTGAATTCTAACACAGGGCTCAACACCTTGGAGAGGACGGCAGAGTCGCCTATCTCGGCACGGAGACGGTTGTCCGCGGTGAGCGAGAAACGGAGGTTCTGCTTGGTATTACCGAGCGAGAAGATGGTCATGGACCTACCCTGCTCTGCCGGTTTTATCATCGCCTCGATGGTGAAAGGACGATTGCTCATGTTACGCTGCACCTGCGTCTTAGCGATACAGCCCTTCTCGCCGGAGAAGTAGAGAGAGGTCGATTGGGTGATGTCGAGATTGTTGGTACCACCTACCACTTCGAAGTTGGCGTCCTCGTCGAGAGAGTTACTTGCTATTGCCTCACTGAACTTCAGCGACAGCATGTCCTTCACACCGAGGATACCGTCGGCAGGTGTTGGTGTACCAAAGACTTCGGGACGACGGGTATCTTTTGTGCCTTGCAGCACTTCGGAGGAACGAGTGACAAAGCCATTGCCGTAGCGGGCATAACTTACTGCGCGCAACTCATAGTCTTGCTCCATCGGGTCACGACCGCCGTAGAAGCGTACGTTGTCAATCTTACTGCTCGTTATCAGCGCTTTTGTGCCTGATGCCAAAGCGTAGAGACTGTCGCTGACATAATACGAACAGGTGTTCACCCAGTCGTTATCGGACTGATTGACTTGCTTGTACTGCAGTTCGATATGGTCAAAGCCGTCGGAGTGGATATCGAAACCGTCGATGGTTACAGGGATGTAGTAGCCGGTACTATCTTTTGCCGATTGGGTATTCAGTACCCACTTGTCGTGCGGCGTGGTGATATTCAGTGCCGTAGCCGCAGGAACGAAGTGTACCGACAGGCTCACCTCGTCTTTGTTAGAGGTGGTACACGGAGAGCGCAGACGCAACTTCACATTCTCGAAGTCGTAACCTTGCCCACGCTCTACCTCAAGGGTCTTCACTATCGTCTTGCCGTGCGGGATATATACCTTCATTGGTTCTGTTCCCAATGGTACACCGTCGATAGTCATCTTCAGTCCATTCGGGTTGCTGGTAGATACCACCATCAGGTCGAACGGCAACTCTACTTGTGTTGCCACACCGAGGTCTGTTGTCTGGTCGTTGGTCATTGAGACGGTGAAGACTGCTTTCTGGTCGGCTTGTACATTGCTTATCTCACGCTTGTCGACTGTGATATGTGGGTTCTCCAGGGCTATCGTCGGGTTGCTCAGTGGTGTACCCGGCGTATAGAAGAGGGTGCTGTCGCCACCTTCATACGGGCAACGGCTGGCACCTGACAGACCGTAGAAGATGAAACTGCTGTATTTGTATTGTGCATCAGGGTCTGGTACACGATCAGCATCGTCTACATTCTTGTTGAAGTTGTTTATCGTATCCTTAAAACGGAACACGTTGACATCCATATAACCGTAGTCGTCCGGTGCGAGGACGTAGGTGTAAGTACGAGACTCTGAGTCGGAACTTCCGCGCACATTGTTGACGGTAACATTGAGTTTAGGTTCAAACTTAACCGAGAAGCCGGAGGTAGGAGTGTTGACATCTACGGCTATTATATGATTGCCATCTCCGTTCCTTCCGAACACAGGGTTGCTTAGGACACTCGTCAGATAATGAAGGCCATTGGCAAGTCCTCCAAGGCTCTGGAATATGTTACCAAAGTTCACACCTGTCGAAAGTCCGCCTCGCGTTACTGAGTAGTTATTGGCATATTTCATAGTCTCCGAGTAGGTTACAGGACTACTACCACTCACCGAATGGGTCTTATATGGTTGATTGGTGTTGATGGCCTGCACCTTCTCTTTCTCGTTGGTGACGATGATGTCTACCCATTGACTGATGCAGCGGTTGTATGCTGCAATATCATCGCTGCTACTGTTGGTTGTGCCTTCAGGGTCAACCCATTGGTAGTCGGATACACCATACTTGGCATCACTCGAGGTCAGACTCGTGTAATACACTCGCTGCTTCGTCTTGTTGGCTTGTGTTTGTGCCGTGGCAGAATCGGTTGTGAGCAGCATGCTGTTACGCTCACGCAGCAGGGTTGGGATAACCGTATTGATGATATGCTCTTGTGTATAGGCGAACTCAGCGTCACGTGCAAAAGAGTACAGCAGTTTACGTCCAACGGTCAAGTAGCGCATCTGTCCATTGGCGTTTCTGCCCGAGGCAATCAGTTTGAGTGTGCCTTCCTTCACTTGTCCGCTCATGGCAGCATACGCAGCCGAGTCGAGCACTGCCATGCCGTGACCGATACCATGATACAACACTTCTGTCGTACCGATATACACATCCGCAGAAGCACCTACGTGGTAAGCATCGCTACCTGTATGGATACTCTCCGAGGTGGTGTAGTCGTACGAACCGGTCAGTTGTACCACGCCCGAGATGTTAACAGGGATGGTGAACGACTTTGCACTCGAAATCTGAATGTTCTCTCCCGTGAATACGCCCGTACCTGCAGGAGCAGTCACTGAGCCTATCACTCCCGAATAGTTGCTTCCGTGAGAAATGGTGATGTTGGTTCCTAAGTCGTACGAGATGTTCCATGTGTTGCTGCTGGAGTAGGTTGTTCCTTTTGCCAACGAGGTGTAACTGCCCGATCCAGGAGGGTCACGAAGGATATCAAACAAGGTGATACCTGTTGTGGTCTTGTTCACATCCTCCACGCCGCTCAGACGGTCAGCAAAGACATATACCTCCACCGGTTCGGATGCGATATATTGACCTTTGTGCTCCACCGATACCTGAATCTTACGCGTCACATTGTCGCTCAGTCCGGTATAGGTAGGATAATCGGCTTGCAGCACCACTTGCAACTGCCCCTTGTCGTCCAACTGCCCAGTGAGCGTCTCTGTCTCCGAGTGCATGCCGTTGTAGATGCTTACATTATTGCCTTTCAGCATCACTTGGTCGTGCGCACCGTGTTCGTCGCCGTTGTAGTAATAGTCCTCGTGCGCCGTGATGCGGAACGAATACTTGCCTTCTGCAAACACCGGCTTGCCAAACAGATACTCATAGCCGCCGTCCTCGTTGAGACGCACCATGTCTTGTGTATGCGAGATACTGTCGAAGTCGGTCAATACCGATTGCTCGATACCCATATAACCCATCTCCATGCCATACAGCAACTGCGTCAGGGTGGTCGTTACGTCGCTATGATAGACATGACGGAAAGTGTCGTTGCAGAGTACCTCCACGCCGTTGTTACGCAGGGTGTCAAGGGTCAACTTATTGCTCAAGTCCAATACCTGCATAGCGGTGTTGTTGTTCGTCAGTGTGGTATAACCCGTGGCCATCAGTTGCGTCAGTTTGTACTTCACAGGGAATAGGTCTACAAAGAACTCGCCCGTTTCTTGGTCAGGATAAACCACTATCCGCTGCTGCTGATATTGTACATCAGTATGGTACTTCACTGCAGGGTCTGACGAGTGGCGCACCACGGTGTCGAGATGGTCTATGGTCTTGTTCTGTGGGTCATATACTATCAGTGCTGTGTTGTCACCTTCTAATTCGAACGCCATACGGATACTGTCGCCGAGGTTGTTCTTACTCAGTCCGAAGCCCAGGGGCAACGAGCCTTGGTCGTCGCCACCTACTACACGACCTACGAGGCGTACCTTCGTCTCATCGTACATCCGCAACCCGTCCATGTTGGCTGTCGGTTGGAACAGACTATCGCCATTGATAACGAAGAAACCGTTGTTGGCAAAGGTGTGACCGTCCATCACTACCTGCACGGTCACAGGTGCTTGAGGTATCTCAAACTCGAAGTTACCCGAGGCGTTGGTCTCTATCACACCACCTGTAGAAGTAGTTGCTAACACGCCGTTAATCAAGAAATGTGCACCATGTACAGGTATCGTCGAGAGGCGATATAACACGCGTCCCGTGAAGCGTACCGCCTCTGAGTTGACGAAGTTAACGCCCGTTGCCTCGGGACGAGTAGCATCCAACGAGATAGCCGCAAAACCTGCCGAGGTGTTGTTATACGAGAACTTACCGTGTTCTGCCGTTGGCGTCACATCGTAAGTAGCCCCATCGCCGAATGGCACACCGCCTAAGACATACTCACCGCTCGCCGTGGTAGTGGCCCTGTACGACAACATCTCGCTACTTGGCAAGTTGGTATTCACGATGTCACCATCCGAGGTGTTCACCGTCAAGTCTTTACGTTGTACCTCACTGGCGTTCTTGTATGCCATGTTGGTAACATACTTGTAATCTGCGTATTGGTACGCGTTGTCGAAGGTGAAGTAATATACCAAGTTATTCTCTTTGCCCGAGAGATAAGCATGGGTCGTGCGCTCCACTTCCTTGTCTGTGAGAGCCTTTTTCCATACTCTCATCTCGTCTATACTGATGTTGCCCGACTTGCCAAGGAGGTGCAGTTTATACCCCTCAATGATAACCGGACTGACATTCTTTCTTACAACCTTCGCCTTGCCGTCTTGATATAGTGTGACGGTCTGTTGGTCAGCGTTATATACTACTGCAAGAGGTATCCACTTATTCCGCTCTATCTGTATCTTTGCGCTTATCGTCTGCGTGCCATATTGGAAGAATAACAGACTGTCCGTCATGCTTAGGTCGAGGGATACATAGTCGTTGCCTGTAGGTGTCGATTGTTTCGAAGGCACTGTCGAGAACAGGTTATGTGTCTTTGAGGTGCTGGTACTGTCGATGCGTATCAACATTTGATAGGTGCGTGAGCCCGACCAGTTATCCTCTTCCGTAGTGCAGATATCGTGGCTGCCCGAATAGGCGGTCAGATAACCACGATTCACAGTAGGCTCTGCGCCTTGTGGTACTGCCACCACCGACACGCCCTCGTTACCTGTTCCGTTGCTATACAGCACATTACCCGCAATACTTCCTACTGCCGAACGCCAACCAATAGCCGTGGCAGTATCGTTCAGCGTATAACTAAAGCAACTGTAGGAGCAAATCACGCGGTACTCGTAAGCCTTGCCTGCCTCCACCGAGTTATCACGGTAGAAGTTAGCACCTTGCACCTCTGCAACCTTTGTCCAATCGCCGTTGTTACCTGCCAGACGACGCTCAATCTTGAAGACATCTACGTCGCCTTCTGTCTGGTTCCACTGCAGGAAGATGTTATCTGCATAGTAGCCACGCGAAGCGCCAAACGATGCCAGACTTGCCGAGGTGTTGTAGTACAGTCTATCACCCACCAACTGCACCGTCTGTTCATTCTGCTTCTTGATGTCACTGTTGCTATCTACCAATGTGGCAGAGTAACTATAGAATGAGCAAGCGATGTCTGCCATCACTTCAATCTCTGCCTTATAACTGCCGTCGGCTTGACGCTTGAACTCGCTACCACTCACCGTGCGTTCCGACTTGCGTGTCTCGTAGTTGACGGTTACGCTGCGTTGCAACAGCACCTCCGCCTTGTTGTCCCAGAACGAGACGCTGTCCTCTTTCTCCGTGCGCAGGGTTATAATTACCTTACGCGTCTTGTCGAAGTCAGCGGCTTTCTTGAAGTAACATGAGTCGGTGTTGAGTTTCAGTAACTTAGGTTGCTTCATGATACTGTCTACACGCACCCAGTCGTGTCCCTCGTACCCCCAGTTGGCGGTACTGACACGGCTCACACGATAGTAGATAGGTTTCGTCCTATCCGTGGTGTTGACTATGGCGGCCTCCGTTGAGTCGATGAAGGTATAGGTGCTGTGCAGCGAGTCAAAAGTCGTTGAGAGGAAGGTCAGCGACTCGGCATCCGAGAAGTCCGACTTGTACGCTCTCTGTAGCAAGAACATATCGTTTGGCATCACGTCCGTGGCACTTGGCGAGTGTATCTGCCATGTCAACTGCGTCTGCTTCGTATTCAGTTTGCCATCTTTCCCGCGCACGTCACTCGCCTTGAAGTCATAGATACGGTGGAAGGCAGGGATGTTAATCATATTCGATGTCAACTCCTCCGTCTGACCGCCGTCTCGGTTTACCTTGAAGGTCGCCGTGTAGTCGTATTGAATTGTGTCGTTGGTCATCACGAACAACTGCCCCGAACGCTCGGTGCTGGTAACCACCGTCTTATCGAAACTAGTGTAATACGATATAGGGTCTTGGTAGGTCACATAAGGTATCAGCACATGCCCGTAACCGGCTGCACCATTCTCGCCGACGCTGTAGAAAGTCGGCGTGAACAACATAGGCGATTGCTGCGTGGAAGCACTATACTGCCCCATGTTGTAGTCGTGATAGTACTCGTTGCCTATCCAGCGGGTCTCCTTGACGTGAACCTTCGTCATGTAAGTTATCCCGTCGAAGTCGGTGGAAGGATACCAGTCGAACTCCAAGTAGGTTGGACGGTCGGTCTCACCGGTACGCGACACCCAGTAGTCACCTTGCGCACCTGCAGCCAAGGTCAATGGCACTTGGTCGGCAGTGTTTGTCAGTTTGATACTACCGTCGATGACCTTGAGGTGTACCCAACCTTTGTAGTCGCTCTGTTTGTTTCGGTCGTTGTCGCCATGATACTCCACGATGTGCTTACTCACACTGCCACCTTCAGCCCAGACGTAAGTACCGTCTATTGCCCAGTGGTTGTACGAACTCTCGGCAAAAGCCAACACCTTGAAGTGGACTTTTCCTTGTCCAAGAGAGTACGATGTGAAGTTTCGAGGTTCCTCGAACCATGTGTTCTCGGCAGAGATACTGCCAAGTCCAAGGGCAAGTACTCCTATTAGCACTAACCCAATCTTTTTCACATTCATCTTGTTTATTATTAGTTAAACTTTTATTTCCTTATATAGTCAATGTTGTTCCTTAGTTCTCTAATCCTTTCTAGAACCTCTAACCCTTCTAGAATCTCTAGATTCTCGAGTCTCTCTAGCAAGAATATAAACTGCAAAAGTACAGCATTTCAATAAATATCCCAAATCTCTACCAAAATTCGTGCCATCCACATTAGAAAGGGTACGGTATAGAGTACAATATTCTTGCCATTCAGCTATGACAAATCTCGATCCTGCCCCGAGATTGTCAGCGGCCTATGACGAGACAAACACGGTACAAACACGGTAGATACACGGTAGATACAGCTTACCTTATGCTACTTTCTCCCTACTTTCAAGCCACTTTGTCGTTTACTGTGTCCTTTCCTGATTTAGGCTGACTTGCATCTTAGTTTACTATCTTAAAAATCGAATCTGATTGACTAGTTTACTAAACAAGTTGACTTTACGCCTTAAAAGGTTGACCTTACTCAAACCCTTGTAAGCCCTTTACACACTCTTTGCAGAGCAAAAATAAGTCGCATCGAGCGTCGTGACGCATTGTTGGAGCAGTTGGCTCAGGCTATGAGCGACGAGGACTTCGACAAGGTGGCGCAGTTTAACGGAGAGATAAGTGCTCTGAACAAGCGTATTGCAGAGATGCAGCGAGGTAAGGGCGTAATGCCGAACGCCAGCCCTGCACAGCGTTTTGTGACGAATGTGCTAATGAAAGCGTTGAACCGCATCAAAGGCATCAAGGTGCATCGTGCAACGCAGGCGGATGTAGAGCGAGTGATGGCACAGGTGAACGGCAGTATCGAATTCCAAGGAGAAAATAAACCGAGTTGGAAAGAAACTATCACTTCATTAGAAGCCATCAGCCATACTCTTATGAGTACCGATACCCGTAGTAACTCCAACTCGGAAAGTGGCGCAAAGGTACAGCAAAGTTCTGAAATCACCAAATCGTTGGCAGAACTTTCTTCTGTATTGGATAATGGTGAAGCCTATTCTATAAAAGAGTTGGTAAGCAAAATTGCGTTGGCATTAGGCATCCAATCTGCTAATAGCAAATATTCAAACTATAAAACGGTAACCCTTAAAGATGGTACTCAAATCAATATACGGGTTAGTACACATCAAGCGAATGCCTTTAATTTTGAGATAAAGAAGAATAATAAATCTATCAATGTTGGTTTCGTTATCAAGGACGGACCCTCTCAATTTAATGCTCAAGACAATGTCAACTATGCAGAGTTTGTCTATTACGGCGACAAGACCACAGATGTGGCTCGTCAAAAGGCGATTGTAGATGGCATACGCCAATTTATTGAGACGGGCAGTTTTGAGGGAATCGCTGTGTCTGATAGAGTAAATTACTCGGGCAAGTTCAAGCAGCAGATTGATGCGCAGATTATCGGCGAACAAGGTGCAGCCAACCTCGACAAAGCGGAGGAGGTAACGACACGCCTCGACAACCTGCAGGTGGCTCGTGAGATGGAGACGGCAGGCAAAGATGCCAAGATTATCCGCATGGCTACAGGTTGGGAGCGAGGCGGAGATGGCAAGTGGCGGTATGAGATAGACGATATAAAAATATCCGAAAGAATGTTGCGATACCTCGGAGACGCCAAAGCGTTTTATTACGAACTTAAGGATGTATTAGACGAACAGAGTTATAGTCGCTTAATTGCTGCCTATCCACAATTGGAATACTGTGATGTGGCTATTTACGACCTTCCCAGAGGGGTGGGTGGCTATTTCCTTGATAACAAAGGGCGAGGGGGACTTATTGTTGTATCCGATAGGTTGTATCCCGAACAAAAGGAGAGCACTCTTGCTCATGAACTGCAACATTTCATTCAAAACATTGAGGGGTTCGCAAAAGGTGGAAGTGAAGAATCGGTAAGGACGCAAGAAGTTGAAGATTTAGAAGAGCGTCTCAATAGGGAGGAAAAGAGAATGAGAATTGCGGAAGAGACGGATGATATTTTTGCGGCTGTCAAAAAAAAGTATGATGATTTCATGGATAAAGGTCACTATAAGAATCCGCGTGAGATTTACAAAGACGATTATTGGAACCTTCTTCAGGAGTATAAAAGTCACAAGGACCCTAACTGTTATGAAGCAAGATTTTTGAAACTAAAACTTGAGAGTATGGACGAGCCAACAAGGGAAGCAACATACGAAGAGTACAAACCTGCTATTCAACAAGAGATAGAGTTCAAAAAAGCGAGGTTGGCATTCAAGGAGCGTCACAATGACCAGAGAGGAAAAATAAAGCAGGAACTCGATGATGTAAGATTTGGGCTCTACCAATCTATCGGAGGAGAGGTCGAGAGCCGCAATGTGCAGCGCCGTCTTGGCATGACAGAGGAGCAGCGCAGGAATACCTTACTGCAGGAAACCGAAGATGTGGCTCGTGAAGACCAAATATTCCTGTTCGATAATGCAGGCGTGAGCGAGATGGGTACTCGTGTAGACAAGCGCATGGGTGAGATTGGAGAGTATTTCAAAGACAAAGATTTAACTCCCGAACAGCGTGCTATTGTAGATGTATTTAGTGGAGCAAAGAATAGTGCTACTGTTACTTTCAAAAATAAAGATGGAAAGGAACGCACACTACATATCCGTAGTGGTAATGAGAATAAGGGAGGTGTAAAACATGCTATATTCCGCCATTATAATAGTAGTGAGAGCCATTTCGACGCTGAAGATATTACCAAGATTAACACAATCTTGGAGCAAGGTCAGCGCACCGAAACAGAGAATGGGGAGTTCGAATACAGATATGTCGATGAGAATGGGGTTGAATATATTGTTGCAACCCAAATGGATAAGAGGCAAGAAGTCTTTATAACATTTTACACAAATAAAGAGGTATCCTCAACAGGTCTGTCTAACACGCAATTAAGCGCACAGGCACAAGAGAACACCTCTAATTCGACTGCAAAATTACAACAAAAATCTGAGACTACCAAATCTGAAGATAAAATTGAGTTATTGCAGACTCCAAACGGTACTGTCTATGGTTGGTCTATTGGCAATGAGATATGGCTGACGGACGAGGGCATGAACCCTGAGACGCCTATCCACGAGTACACTCACCTCTTTGCCAAACAGATGCAGCAAGCAGATGCGAAGGCATGGAAGCAGGTGGTGTCGCTCTGTAAGAAAGCGAAGGAGTTGTGGGACGCAGTAAAGAACGACCCAAACTACTCGCACCTGACGACAGACGATGAGATTGCGAGTGAGGTGCTATCCCGTTATAGTGGCAAGCGAGGTTCGCAACAGGCGGTTGGCACGGCAGAGCAGATGGTGAAGGATGGTAAGTCGTTTGAGAGCGATGCGTCAGCGAAGGTGCTGATAGGCAGAATCAACAAAGCGTTGGAAGCCTTTTGGGGTTGGGTGACAGACAAGTTGGGTATCGGTCATAAGTACAAGAGTCTCGACGAGATAGCGGACAAGAGTCTGCACGACTTATTGAGTGGCAGTGAGATAGAGATAGCGGACTTCACGGAGGAGCAGGAGATAATAGACAAGCAGGAAAAATAAAGACTAGCAGGAAATAAACAGTTCTCTTAATTTCTCTGCCACGCAGTGGCAAGGAAAAAGACAATCCTGCAGTGGTAATAAAAAATAACCACGCAGTGCGAGTAGGAGATAATAAAGACGAGCAGGAGATACATTTTACCGCAACACTATTGCACCCATAAGATATTTGTTGTACATTTGCACGATATTCGTAATAGCAACGAATAGTGACCAATAATACAAACAATGGTTAAACAGTCATATACCAGATATTCAGTCATTTGCACCATGCTAATATGGGCATTTTTGGTAGCCTTCACTCTCCTTTCTGCCCCCCTCTATGCGCTCCATATCGAGTGTGTTGGCGATGCCTATCTCTACACCAATCAAGGTGACACCATCTTTCTCACGAACTCCGATGTCGATTTGCAGACCAAGGATGGCTCCAACACTGATTGGTACAACATCGACGGCACTGTTTATCAGACCAATACTTCGAGCATCACTCCAGACGATGGCGGATATTATATCATTGTCAACGGCGTCAAAGAGCCTTTTTATGTATTCAACTATGCTCACTTCAAGCCGCAGAACCTGACTCTTGAAGTGGAGACGCTCCAATGTCGTAGCACCCAACTGCGACTCTCAGGCGAGATACCCGCAATAACCTATCGTACCCTTGCAGGACAGTCACGCACACTTTCTCGCACTTGCAACATCTCGTACACCACCATCTCGTGGAACTCCTCCGACCTTATGTGGAACGACCTCGATACCATCATCACATCGCAGCCGTTTCATATAGGCACTTACACCCTTCCGGCTATCTATAAAGCCACCACCATCTCCCTCTCGTATGATAATTGGACAACCAACCTCAATCTCCCTGTAGACTCTGTCGTAACCACTGTCTTCCAACCCATTGCCGTCACTACGGCTGCCACATCCACTACCACTACCCGAGGCGTAGCAAACGACCCTTGTAATGAAGTCGAGCGACCAGTCGAAGAGAGCGTATTGTCAGGCTCTGCTCCACTTGATATCCTCTTTCGTTCATACCCGTCGCCTGCAGTCGAGTTCTATCAATGGACTATCTATAAAGGCTCAAACCGTATTGCACAGCGCACCGACGACCAGACCCGATACGCTTTTCAAGAACCAGGTTCCTATCGAGTGGTACTCAATGTAAGCAACGGCTATTGCCCTTGTGCCGATACTGAAAGCAGCGACTGCGAAAGAGACTCCATCGAGTTTACCGTTGCAGTTAGCGAGTCACAACTGCTTGTGCCTAATGTCTTTACGCCCAATGGCGATGGTTCTAACGACGAGTTCCGAGTCCTCTACCGATCGCTCAAAGAGTTTAATATATGGATCTACAACCGTTGGGGCAAATTGGTGTATCACTCCACCGACCCTGCAAAAGGGTGGGATGGAACTATCAACGGACGTAAAGCCTCTGTCGGTGCATACTTCTATGTCATCCGTGCCTTAGGTACCGATGCCACGGTCGACTATTCCTCTAAGATTAAGTATAAAAAGAACAAGAATAAGAACCCTGAAGCCATTATCGGAGTCTATCAACTCTCCGGCGATATCAATCTTATTCGATAACAGAATATAATGAAACACAATATGAAAAAAGTATTAATGACTATGGCACTTGCTGCTACAACCCTTGCTGCTGCGGCGGAAAACAATACCGCCAATGCCGACAATCCTTTCTTCCACTATAAAGAGTGGAAAACACCGCACCAGACCTATCCGTTCAACTCTATCAAAGCCGAGCACTATATGCCCGCTTTCGAGGAGGCTATGCGCCGAGGTCTGCAAGAGATAGACGACATCGTCAATAACCCTGCTGCTCCTACCTTCAAGAACACGATCGAAGCCTATGAAGCCAGCGGTGAGATGCTCTCTATCGTGGCTGGATGTTTCTACAACCTAACCAACTCCGACACCAACGATACCCTCGATTCTATCGAGACCGAACTCACGCCAAAGATGTCGGAATATGCATCCAACATCCGTCTTAATGAAGGACTCTTCCATCGTATCAAAGCCGTTTACGACCAGAAAAATAAACTTAAACTCAATAAGGAACAGTCCAAACTTCTTGACGATATCTATGAGAACTTTGCCAATGGCGGTGCAAACCTCAATGACGCAGACAAACAGACCTTCCGTGAACTGAGTAGCCGGCTTAGCCAACTCACCCTCACCTATGGACAGAATGTTCTCCGTGCTACCAATGCATGGACATTGCTCATCACCGATTCTACGCAACTCGCAGGTCTGAACGACGATACCAAAGCCATGCTTCGTGCGAATGCCGAGAAAAAAGAACTCGAAGGGTGGCTTCTCAATCTCAAACCGACTACCTATATCCCTGTCATGCAGGACCTCGATAATCGAGATATCCGTCGTGAGATCTATACGGCATACAACACCCGTTGTATCGGCGGCGAGTTCGATAACACCCAGATCATTATTGACATAGTCAATACCCGCTTGGCACTTGCTAAACTGTTCGGCAAACCCAACTACGCCACAAAGTCACTCCATAAGACCATGGCAGAGACCCCCGACCGTGTCTATAAGATGCTCGATGAGTTGCGCGACAACTACATGCCCGCAGCACGAGCAGAAGTAGAAGAACTGCAACAGTTTGCTACGGCTCAAGGCTTCTATGCAACCATCCAACCTTGGGACTGGTCATACTATAGCAAGAAACTGCAAAACGAGAAGTATGCCTTCTCCGACGACGACCTTCGCCCTTATTTCGAGAAAGAAGCAGTCATCAAAGGCGTATTCGGACTTGCTAAACGCCTCTATGGCGTCACCTTCAAGGAGAATAAAGACATCCAAGTATATAACCCAGAAGTCAAAGCCTACGAGGTATTCGATGAAAAAGGTAAGTATATTGCAGTCTATTATGCCGACTTCCACCCACGCGATGGCAAACGAGGTGGTGCATGGATGAACGACTTCCAGTCGCAATACCGTCAAGGTAAGGTTGACCATCGTCCACATATCGTCAATGTAATGAACTTCACCCGTGCCACCGAGGATAAACCAGCCCTCTTCACCTACGATGAGGTTGAGACCTTTCTCCACGAGTTTGGACACGGACTGCATGGTATGCTCACGCGCTGTCAATATGCCTCTCTCTCGGGTACGAATGTGCCACGCGACTTCGTAGAACTCCCTTCGCAGTTCAATGAGAACTTCCTCGGCGAGAAAGAGTTCCTCGATACCTTCGCTAAACATTATATCACCGGCGAAGCCATGCCGCAAGAACTCATCGATAAGATAAAAGCCGCATCCAACTACCACGCTGCTTACGCCTGCGTACGCCAGTTGTCCTTCGGCTATCTCGACATGGCTTGGCACTCACTCACCGAGCCATATACCGTTCCTGCTGACCTAACCACCGAAGAAGCCGTCATCAAGTTTGGTAACGATGCCATGGAGCAAGTAAGAGTTCTGCCTAATGTGGCAGGAACGCAGATGGAGACTGCCTTTACCCATATATTCTCAGGTGGCTATGCTGCGGGTTACTATAGTTACAAATGGTCCGAACTCCTCGATGCCGACGCTTTCTCCGTGTTCAAGGCAGCCGCACAAAAGAAAGGGGGTTCTATCTTCGATAAGACCTCGGCTGACCTCTTCCGCAAAAACATCCTTGAGCGAGGCGGTACAGAACCTGCAATGGACCTCTACATCCGCTTCCGTGGTGGTGAACCTTCTATCAATGCCCTCCTCGAAAGAGATGGTATCAAGGCTATCGTGTTGAAATAATAACATAAAATATAATCTAATATGGAAAAACCTTATGTAATAGGCATCGACATGGGCGGAACGAACACCGTCTTTGGCATCGTCGATGCACGAGGACAAGTCATTGCTCGTTCCTCTATTCGTACACAGCAGTATCCCGACATCAACGACTACATCAATGCGCTCTACGAAGAGATGATGAAGATCATTGAGTCGGTCGGTGGTATCGAACTCATCCGTGGTATAGGCGCTGGCGCACCCAATGCTAATTACTATACCGGCAACATCGAACAAGCACCTAACCTCCCTTGGAAAGGTATTGTGCCATTCACGCAACTCCTAACTGAGAAGTTTGGAGTACCTGCCAGCATCACCAACGATGCCAATGCAGCCGCTATGGGAGAGATGACCTATGGCGCCGCACGAGGCATGAAGAACTTCATCATGATAACCCTCGGAACTGGCGTTGGCTCGGGTATCGTTATCGATGGTAAAGTGGTATACGGACACGATGGCTTTGCAGGCGAACTCGGACACACTACGGTCGTTCGCCAAAACGGTCGACTCTGTGGCTGTGGTAAGCACGGCTGCCTTGAAGCCTATGCTTCTGCCAATGGCGTGGCGCGTACGGCTCGAGAGTTGATGGAGACTACCACCCGTGATAGCCTTCTGCGCAAACTCGATATCGAAAACATTACTTCCAAAGATGTATACGATGCGGCCGTTCAAGGCGACGAACTGGCAAAAGAGATATTTGAATATACAGGTCGTGTCCTTGGCGAGAAGTTTGCCGACTTCATAGCCTTCTCTTCACCTGAGGCCATCATCATGTTCGGAGGACTGACACGTTCGGGTAACTTTATTCTCGACCCCGTCAAGAAATACATGGACCTCAATGTCATGCCACAATGGAGAGGAAAAGTCAAACTCCTCTTCTCCGACTTGAAAGAATCTGACGCTGCCGTACTTGGTGCATCCGCTTTGGCTTGGGAACTGTAGCATGCGCCCACGTATCTGCTTCCAATTCCCTACGTGGTTTCAACACCTCTATCGTGGTGTCACTTGGAGACAAAAAGAGTCATCAAAGGTTATTTACTTAACTTTCGATGACTCTTGTACGCCACAAGTAACCCCCAAACTGCTCGCACTCTTAAGAGAGTGGGGGATACATGCCACTTTTTTCTGCGTAGGCGATAACATTCGCAAATATCCTGAACTCTGCCAACAGATTGTGCAAGAAGGACACACCGTTGGTAACCACACTTTTCATCATGCTGCCGGACTGCGAACCTCGCTCAAGAACTATCTAAAAGAAGTGGAACAAACCGACCAACTCATCGATGCTATCTACCTTCAATGCGGCAAGCAACGAGAACGCAAACTCTTTCGACCGCCGTATGGCAAGATGACTCTATTTCAGCGATTGACACTCGCTCAAACTCACACAATAGTCCTTTGGGATATCCTCACACACGACTATAACAAAGACTATACACCAACGCAGATAATGCAAGCCATACAACGCTACACACGCCCAGGCTCTATTATCGTTTTTCACGACTCTATCAAGTCTCGCGAGAATCTCTTTGCCGTATTACCCCAAGCACTCTCTTGGTGGCAAAGCAATGGATATCAACTTAGAATATTTTAAAAATTAGGAGTGTCAGTGACATTGCAACCGTGGCAAGCAGCACACTGTCGAAACGGTCTAAGAAACCGCCGTGACCAGGCAATACATTTCCCGAATCCTTAATACCCAAATTGCGCTTCATCAGACTCTCTATTAGGTCTCCTAAGGTGCCAAAGACGACTATCACAAAGGATAGTATAAGGCTTTTCCATACACCATAATTCAACCCAGTCCAATGCAGTGTGTCGGCAAAGAGTAGATAACCTGCAGCCATGCCGAATACAATACCACCAACCAGTCCTTCCCATGTCTTGCCTGGCGAAACACGAAGGATCATCTTATGCTTACCAATCAGCGAACCTACGCAATAAGCGCCCGTGTCATTGATCCATATCACGATAAACAATGCCAAAAGCAAGTAGGGCGTCGTTATCAAAAAGTTCATTAAAAAGAATGGGAAAGCAATAAACAACTGTCCAATCAATAGATTGCCCCACACCTCTAATGCCTTGACCTCTTGCTGAAACAAGACCGTCACAATAGAAATAATCAAAATGATTATGTAGAGTAAGCAAAATATTACTGTCGGCTCAATTTTCACCATAGAATTCATTTCCCATCCCAAACAGAACAAACAAGCCGTCAGCAGCATCGAACAGATAGTCTGCAAGAGAGGAGTATGGGTGATGTGGCAAAACTCATGCACACTCATCACACTCAGTGTCAAGAATATAGCACCAAAACAATAGGGTACTCCAACTAAACAAGCCAATACAATAATTGCCACATAGATAGCACCAAATACAGTGCGCTTCACTAACGTTGTCATATCTTAATCTATTATAATTGCGCATTCATATCCCCATCTCCATTTCACCCCACAAAGGTAAAACATTTTCCTCAAACCACAAACAGCAAAAATCCGTAGACCATAGTCTCGATTCGATTATCCCCAATCGTACATAGTCAATTGTCAATTTGTAAATTGAAAAATTGTAAAATGTGGTCTATAGGTCATTTTGCAGGCTGGAACGTGGTCTCAGCCCCGATTGGGAGCGGCTTACAGAAGATTCAAACGTTTCAGCACACATTTTGACGTTTGAAAA
>CAVJQD010000031.1:0-16496 GCA_963651555.1 uncultured Clostridium sp.
GATATGTGCAACTTTTTTCTGCTTTTTCTTTTCTAATTAATTCCGCCAACGGGTTGGAGAGGAATAGATAACTTGCAAGAGGAACTAGTGGCTTTTCCTGTCAATGAATCGTGCTTATTCAAAAGATCAAGAACTGTCAGAAATTCAATATAGTGATTGTGCGTAGAATTAATTTGCGTTTTTGGACCGCCAGGTGCTGATTTGTTTTCTTCGTTTAAGTATGCTAAATCAGGGTGATTAGCCGTGATTTCAGCGATAATTGTGCGGTAGGAGTGTATGTCCGTTATTGCAAAGACATTTTTAGTTGGCAAAAATGGATTGAGAGCAGTTTCAAAATTTGAAACATATTTCTCATACTCTGCGCCATGTTGGTCGATTGCCATCCAAAATTGAATGAATTCCTGACGAAATGTTTCAGTCTCGCTTGGGTCTATTGTAGTATTATCCTTTTCTTTTGATAATACCATTTTTGCCATTGTCACCAATGTGGCACAATATCCATACTCAAATTTATCAATTTCTGTATTACCGCACAATACTTCCCTGGCTTCAAACGCTTTTGCATCTGGATGTTTGCTGATGTATTCTACAAATTCATCTAAAAGTTTTTTAGATATTGTTCGATATCCGGTTGCACCGTTGACACAATTTCTCACCAGATAGCATAATCTATCTTGGTCGATAATTTCCACTTCGCCTTTTCCTGATTTGTCACCGTTGTTGAGTGTATAAGTCATCATAACTCAATGATTTTAGTTGTTTTGATTTCTACAGGTTATTTGTCCACGTATATTTGGACATCTCCATACGCAGCGCGGAATATTTGGCTACTATTTGATAATATTTGTTCCAAAGGTTATGTTAATCAGTCCGTCAGCGCAGCGGTCTTGTGTCCGCTTTCACGCACGTGCCACGAGGTTTCTGTCGCCGAAGCCATTATCCACGCGAGCCACCGTTGGCCACAACTTATTCTCTGCCACCCAATCCAACGGATACGCTGCTTTCTTACGCGAATAGCCATGATGCCACTCGTCAGCCGTCACTTCGTACTCAGGATGAGGCGCCGACAGCAACACATTATCCTTCGCATCGGCCTTACCAGTTGCCACTTCCTCTATCTCCTCGCGGATACACAGCATCGCCTCCACAAAACGATCCAACTCCGCCTTGCTCTCGCTCTCCGTCGGCTCTATCATCAGCGTTCCGTGAACAGGGAACGACAGCGTCGGTGCATGGTAACCAAAGTCCATCAGACGCTTCGCGATATCCGTCTCTGTGATGCCATATTGCTTAAACTGACGGCAATCTAATATCAACTCGTGCCCTACTCGACCGTTCTTGTTCGTATAGACAATCCCGTAAGCATCGCCCAGACGAGCCGCCAAGTAATTGGCATTGATTATCGCAGCCACCGTTGCTACTTGCAATCCCCGAACGCCCATCATCATGATATACCCGTACGGGATAATCGCCATATTCGCATTGCCGTACAACGAACTCGACACGCGGTTGTTCTCCTCCGAAGGCAGACTCGCACGCAGCCGATCGCTCACGCACACTGCACCAACACCAGGTCCGCCACCGCCGTGAGGCGACGCAAACGACTTATGCAGGTTCAAGTGACACACATCCGCACCAATCTTACACGGGTTCGTCCAACCTATCTGCGCATTCATGTTCGCTCCGTCCATATAAACCAAGCCGCCACAAGCATGCACCGTCTGGCACATCTCCACAACACCCTCTTCAAAGATTCCATGCGTCGACGGATATGTAATCATGCAACCCGCCAACTCGTCCTTATGCTCCTCAGCCTTCGCATGCCAGTCCGCCAAGTCGGTATTTCCCTGTTCATCGCATTGCACCACCACAGGCACAAACCCCGCTTGCACGCACGATGCCGGATTCGTTCCGTGAGCCGATGCCGGTATCAGCAGCACCTTACGATGGTCCTGACCGTTGCGATGCAGGTAATCACGAATAACCACCAATCCTGTATACTCGCCCGCTGCACCCGATGTAGGCTGAAGCGTACAAGCATCGAAACCGGTAATGGCGCACAGCATCTTCTTCAACTCGCTCATAATCGCCTCATAACCTTCCACTTGATTCTTCGGCGCCATCGGATGGACACTCAAGAAACCAGGGAATGTGATAGGCAGCATCGCCGATGCCGGATTCAGTTTCATTGTACACGAACCCAACGGTATCATGCTGTGTGTCAACGATATATCCTTACGCTCCAACCGCTTGATGAAACGCATCATCTCGGTCTCGGTGTGGTATTTTTGGAACACCGGCTCTTGCAGATAATCCACCTCACGCACGCGTTCCTCGTCCAAGTTCCAAAGTCCATCAAAAATATCTAATCCACTGAAATATTCCAAGTTACCACTCACTGCCTCAAAGAACTTAATCAACTCCTCCATCTCAGTATCGTTCGTAGTCTCATTGACACTCAGTCCGATAGACCCATCTTTGGCATAGTAGAAGTTGAGATGTCGTTTCTCGGCTTCCTCACGGAAATCCGCCAGTTTGATTGACTCCGGCAGACGAATCTTCAACGTATCGAAGAACTGTGCATTCTCCTGCGCAAAGCCGTACGCCTCCAACATCTCCGACAGATAAGTTGCCCTACTGTGAATACCCTCCGCAATCTCACTGATACCTTCCGGACCGTGATATACTGCATAGAAAGCCACCATCATCGCCGTCAGTGCCTCTGCCGTGCAGATGTTCGAGGTTGCTTTCTCACGCTTGATATGTTGCTCACGAGTCTGCAATGCCAATCGATATGCAGGTCGTCCATAAGCATCCTTCGAGAGTCCCACTATTCGACCTGGCATCTCACGCTTATACTCCTCACGGGTTGCCATATATCCTGCCACTGGTCCACCAAAGCCCATCGGGATACCCCAACGCTGAGTCGTACCGCAGCACACATCGGCATCAAAAGACGCAGGCGAAGGCAGCAACGCAAGCGCCATCATATCGGCTATCATCGTCACCTTCACCCCCTTCGCATGAGCCTGTTTGACGAACCAACCGTAGTCTTCCACCGACCCGTCGCTGTTCGGATATTGAACTATCGCGCCGAAGTAACTATCATCGAACTTCACAGCAGCATAATCGCCCACCATAATCTCTATCCCTTGCCCTGCAGCACGAGTATGAAGCACAGCCAATGTCGCTTCAAAGACCTTCTTATCGACAAACAACTTATTCGCGCCACGGCTCACCTGTTCGCGTGAACGCAGGTTACGCATCATCGTAGCGCTCTCGGCCGCTGCTGTTGCCTCGTCAAGAAGCGAGCAATTAGCCAAGGGCAGTCCCGTCATGTCCGACACCACGGTCTGGAACAAGAACAAGGCTTCCAATCGTCCCTGCGAGATCTCTGCCTGATAAGGCGTATAAGAGGTGTACCACACAGGGTTCTCCAATACATTACGCACTATCACTGAGGGCGTTGTCGTGTCGTAATATCCACGACCTATATAACTACGAGCCGCTACATTCTTGCTCGCCAGTTTCGCAACATGTTGCAGATATTCATATTCCAAAAACTCAGGTGGCAGAGTCTCTCCGTCCACCCAAGCGTCATAACCTTGTTCCAATTGGATATTCTTAGGCATCACTTGCTCCATCAAATCATCGAATGATTTCACATTCATCACTTTCAACATCTCCAGCGACTCTTCATCGCTTATTCCCACATGCCGAAAACTTAAGTAGTCTTTCATATCTATAATTATGTATTGATTTCTATCTTATTGTATTCTATAGTACTTCTACTGTATTCTAAGAGAATTTCTATTGTACATACAGCCTGCAAAGTTACAAAATAAATTGTATTCCCCAAACAGCAATATTATATAATCCAGGGCAACCGCATCAAAAAGTTATAAACGGATGACTTAAACGGACGCCTACAGCGTATTGTCATGAATTGATCATAAAAGGCGCTACGGTTTGCAGAATTGTATTATTGCCATAAAACCGCGGGCGAGTCAGACACCCCACAAAGCAGGCTTTGCGGGGACCCCGTAAGCGCCCGTGTCCCTAGCAACGTATGGTCAAACGAGCGTTCCGCTCGGACGACACAGAGGCGGGGCAATTAACAATAACAGGCAGGGCTGATACAATCGAGCCTAACGGCTCGAACGACACGAGGGCGTGTCGTCTCCACATTCATAGTATCTATACCGCGGGCGAGGCGCCCGCGTCCCCAGCAACGTATTGTCAAACGGGTCTTGTGTCCCGAACGACGCGGGGCTCGAAAAGGTATTCTTGTTCAGTCCACTGGGCTTCACTCGCTCAGGCACTCAGTGCATACGCACTTGCCTTCACTTCACGTCTCCACAATCGTAGTACGGTAGGGATACTTCATAATTAGACGACCTTTTATTTTGATGCGGTTGCCCTGTTATATAATCACTATATGACAAGTCGCAGACAAGTCTATGATCAGTATATGATCAGTACCTACCATTTTCACAACTTTACCGAAGGATAACCCGAAGAAGTCCAGAAAAAGTCCAGAACAAATCCTAAAAACGAGCGAAGGAATTACCCATTTTCATGAGTAATTCCTCGCGCCAACAACAATCATTAAAGAGATGATCAACAAATCTATCAAAAATTGATCAACCTCATATCATGCAATTTCCTACAACATATCACATTCCTTTTTTATCTAAGAACACGCAAGGTAGCCCCTGCGGTTTGCACAAGATAAAGCCCGTTTGGCAGAGTCATGAACGAATAGTCAGCATTGGTTGTAGCGACCTTCCGCCCAGCCACATCGTAGATGGTAGCCCAGACATTCATATCATTATGCAATGTTATTCCATCGAACCACAGACCATCTTCATTGATTTCATCGACCCCTGTCGCAGTACGAACGATGACATTATATACCTTCACGTTGATACCATCGGTGACTGTATAGTTGACGCCGAAATGAGTATCCGAGAAGTCTACAGCCTCTCCACTATTTGGTTCAACCCATGTACCTGTGCTGAGCACACTAACATCGGGGGTTAACGCTGTCAAGTCGGTACCATCTGGCACGATTAAGGTAATGGTCTGCGCAGCTTCATCAATCGTTGCAGCATCGCCATTGATACGAAAACCAGTGATTCTCAATTCGGGTGCCGAGAAACTACTCGTAGCATCTAAGAGGTATGACATTATATTATCGAGTAATTTCTTACCTATTGCCGAAAGAGCCTCGGTGCTGGACTGACCGATTGGGAAAAGAATATACTTGGATGACCGCATTGTAGTCGGTATCTCATGTAAGAATGTGGCTTGGTCTCCATCAGAATAATAATCCTCTCCACGACGGGGAGCCGTAGCAAGAGCGATTGATCCTGCAAGGTTTGTCGCAACAGGCATCAACCCACGCTTATCCTTCACCTCAGAAAGAACAGACAACGTAGCCCCCTCTTTGGCTTGAAGTCCACGGAACACAGGATGGGATGGTTGCAGAACAGTGAGGTCAGTCGTAGCGATGCTACCATTATCAGGGTAGCCCCATCCTAAGCGTGAGGTAGTATAGAGGAACGATTTCATATTCAACACTGGTATAGCCACCTCGCCACGAGCAAGGCTCAACGCTTCACCATTATTAGCATCCACATCCTCTGAGATAATAACCACATTGTATGCAGTATATGATTGCGCATCACGCACGCTCTCTTCGGCAGGGCGAGCCGTTAGATCGTAGTTCTTTCCGTTGAGGTAGGTGTAAACACCATCCTTATATTCATCACTGTAGAGGTAAAGAACAGCCTTTGCAGAAGGGTCGATCACGATAATCTGTCCCTTGGCAGTAGCTTGGTTCTTGCCTGTATAAAGCGGCTCTGCAGTAAGGGTATAGGTATACGTCTTAGGGTATGACGATTCGGCCGCCGGCGTACCACTGATGGTATACTGTCCGTTTGCGAAAGTACCTTTCAAGCCGGTAGGTAGTCCTGAAACAGAAACAGACTTAGCAAACTTAACGGTCCACACAACTGGTACGAGCGATTGGGTAGCCTTTACCTTTGCAACCGAGTCGGCAGGCGTAATAAACATAGGTGATGGAACATCGACTGTCAGCGTACCATTGAGGGTGTTACCCCCTGCAGCCGTGATAGTATAGTTATATGTACCTTCAGTTGTGGGTGTACCACCGATAGTCCAAGTATTGTTATTCTTATCTTGTTGGATAGTCACGCCTGCGGGTGTGGTAGTCCATTGGAAGGTTACATCGGCATCGTTCAGAGCGCCATAGGTATATACGATAGGTGTCATGGCATCATTTATCCACACTGTATGGGCAGTTCCGTCGGCAGGAGCATAGACACGCGTCTCAACTTTGAACTTACCTGTGCAGGATGACACTGCCGTTCCGGCAGCATCGAGTGCGACTACCTTGTAGGTGTATGTACCAACTGGGCACTGTGCAGTACCTGTCAACTCGATTGTATCGCCGGCAGTATTTACTGGCGTAAGCGAAAAACCAGTGCCGGTTGCGCCTACCCAATCAAGACGATAAGTGATGTTATTACGAATCGTATAGCGTACTGGCGATATTGCGCTTTCTTGTACCACTACTTGGTCGGAGTCGTTACCAGCCAAGTACTTCACACGAGGCAGGTTGCTCAGACGCAATGAGAAACCATAGAAATAGTTATTGCTACCACCTAGAGCCTCAACACGAATGAGATGGGCATCTTGTGTCATGGAGAAAGAACGGATAGTGCCTTGATTTGCCAAGGTCATTTGTTGCTTCACGCCATCGATATACACCACAAAATGTCGATGTTCTTTGGCTGTATCCACCTTATTGTCTTTCGCATAAAGGCGGAACTCATCGTAGCCCTTTACATAGAGTTCAAAGGAATTATTGTTATACATCTTCGTCTCTGCTGGCATTCCACCAAATTCCTCTAAAGCAGGCATGCGTTCACCATCAGCACTACTTGCACCACCCGACATACCCGACGATGTACCTTTGAACCATCCATCCTTGGCTTGTGTGGCAGTTTCAGTATTCTGTGCATCAGTTCCATCTACTACACTATAACTACCACCGTTAGTGGTTGTCAAAGCCCAATACTTACCCGTAGAATTCTTTATACGGGCCACATAGTAGACCTCATATTGTCGATTGTTGTAGGAGACAAGTGGTGTGGCATATCCGCCTTGATACTCACTACCTTCGTAGACTTCTTGCTCATGCAATTTCAGCGTGGTTGTAGGAGTGACAACGGGTTCGTCGGGTTCGGTTGGCGTAACAGGCGTTGTTGCAACTGTGAGGGTGACTGTATAGTTCACTGATGTCGTGCCTTTGGTGACGGTATAGACCACGGGACTTGAGAAGTTCTGTGCACCTGTTGGCGAATAATTATCGGCATCGGAGATTGAAACGGTCGGTGTAAGCGATGTTAGGCTTGTACCTGCTGGTAGCGTTGCTGTGATGGTATGAGCCGTTTGGTCAATCGTCGCATTAACACCTGCTACGGTGAAAGCGGTGATTGTGGGGTTGGCGGTGGGGGGTGGAGTAACGCTACCGCCACTTGAGGAGGTCGTAATCGAGATACTGCAAATAAAAGTACTGGTACCAGCAGTACGAATTACTTTTACAGCATTAGCACCGGATGGAATATCTGCAATAGGAATATTGTAGGTTGACTCTTTCTTTGTGCCATCACTATTGATTGTTTTTTGATCTCCCCAAGTACTTCCACCATCTGTTGAAAATGCATAGCCAAATGTATATGTTTTATTCGATGAATTGATGAAGCCCGAGAACGAAGCCGCTGTTATTGTTTCCGAAGATGAAGTTGGTAATTTCCATGCAACATATTCATCAACTGCCGCAAACTTATAGCCACCCGTTGTCGCATTTTTGGTTTTAAAAGTAGAATATTGCAATGTACCTATAGACGGAGTAGCTTCTGCACTAGCCACTTTTAGGTCCACTGTATAAGAACCAGCATACAAAGAAAAGTTACCCAATGAGAGTAAGCAAGTAAGTAAGAATAATTGTTTAGCAATGTTTTTCATATCCATTGGTTATTAATTTACAAGTTAAATATGGAGTGCGAACACGCTAAATTGGCGTCATACGCCGAGCCATGTACCCACAATTTCCAACGTTGCAAAGGTACATAGGAACGCCAAAAATCATGGTGATATATTGTGTTTATTTGTAGAATAATTGGCGCGAAGTGTGGAAATTTACACAGAGCAATGCAGCCCAACTAAATACCGCGACACAGCACAATGCGCCATTATTGTTCTACGAGCCAATCAGTAGCGCGAACACAGCGAATGGTAAAGCCGTCTTTTTCTATCGTCTGCGGTTGACCATTCATGATAATCAGCAGGAGGTTATTACAGTCAGTCAGTTGTGCGCCCTTTATCAAGCCACCTATCTCGCGATTATATTGTTTTGCAGAAGGGGAATCAAAGTCGTAAGTCACTTGAACCAATTCTGTTACTTTACCAAGTCGCACACGCAAGAAATCCACTTCAAAGGCACGCGACTTCTTGTAGTAATAGAGTTGTTCTATCTCACTATTCATCCTTCTCATCAATTCGATCGCCACTACATTCTCCAACCGCCAACCGAGGTTAGATCGTTGGAGCATATCTTCATGATTCGTGATAAAAGCAGGATCGACAGCATAATACTTGCGTTGAGTCTGGCGGTCACGATTCTTAAACGAATACAAGGGCAGTGTGCGAACCATGTACGCCTCCTCTAGATAGTGCAGATATTGTTTGGTTGTATGAACAGAGCCCAGCTGATACTGTTCCGACAGTTGCTTATAGGACAGTTCTTGACAGAAGTTCTCCAGCACACCATTGGCTAAGTCGGACAGTGTCTGTTGGTGGCGAACATTATAACGCTTGCAAATATCTTTTCTCAAGATAGCATTGAGCAAGGACAAAGTGTAGGTATGCGGATTAGACAAGTGCTGCAATTCAGGAAAACCACCCTCTTGCATATAAGTCTCCAAAGTTTTATAGCGCAAAGCATTTGTCTTGGTACTTTGCGTCTTTGTATCGACTTTTTTTACCGCACAATACTCAGCAAAGGAGAAGGGGTATAACTCTATCTGGTTATAACGCCCAGTTAGGTGCGTTGCTAATTCGCCAGAGAGCAGATTGGCGTTACTTCCAGTCAGCACTAAATGCATACCTTGCCGCAATAGTCGATTGACAAACAATGCCCAATCGGGAATATTTTGTACCTCGTCCAAGAACAGATGCGAGACATCGCCATAGACCTTATACACAGCATCTAAGACATCGTTTAACTGCTCCGTGTGAAGTTGCGCCAACTGTTCATCATCAAAATTGACATACCCGAAGGCTATTCTGCTCTGCTTGATAGCTTTCAAGCAGAGTGTTGACTTGCCACTACGGCGTACGCCTATCACCACTTGTGCCAATGGACTATTTAGATCCAGTAGCTTCTCTTCTTTGCGAGAACATAGCCCACGAGTGTTCACTGCAGCCAATTCTTGTTGTTGGTCTTGTAATATACCGATCAAGTTCATAAAGCAGTCATTATATCAATTGATTACGGCTGCAAAGATAGTGCGTTTTAGCGATACATGCAAGCGTGTACTGCAAGAAATTGCAAGTTTTTCGTCTGCGAACTGCAAGAAATTGCATAGTTTGGGGTCGTTGAATTGCAAGAAATTGCATAGTTTTGGGTCGTTGAACTGCAAGAAATTGCATAGTTTTGGGGCGTTGAACTGCTAGAAATTGCATAATTCTCCATGGTAAGCGCATCAAAAGTTATAAACGGATGGCTACACTGTATTACCATTGAAGGGTCGCAAAAACGTGGTCATAAAAGACATTAAAGCCCATTAAAGGTCCTTTAAAAAGAAATCTTGACCATGTATAAATGTATGGATGCGCTGAAAGACGGACGACTTGAACGGACGTCTGCGGCGTACTATCATTAATTGTCATAAAAAGCGGGGCGGATGGATGGGATTGGATTATTGTCATAAAAACCGCGGGCGAGTCAGACACCCCACAAAGCAGACTTTGCGGGGACCCCGTAAGCGCCCGCGTCCCCAACTTAGTATGGTCAAACGGGTCTGGAGACCCGAACGACGCGGGGGCGGGGCAATTAACAATTAACAATTAACATACAGGGCAGATACAATCGAGCCTAGCGGCTCGGACGACACGAGGGTGTGTCGTCTCCACAATCGCAGTATGGTCAAACGGGTCTTACTGCTTGAACGACACGTGGGCGGGGCAATTAACAATTAACAATTAACATACAGGGCAGATACAATCGAGCCTAGCGGCTCGAACGACACGAGGGCGTGTCGTCTCCACAATCATAGTATGGTCATACGGGTCTGGAGACCCGAACGACACGAGGGCGTGTCGTCTCCACAATCGTAGTATGGTCATACGGGTCTGGAGACCCGAACGACGCGGGGCGTGTCGTCTCCACAATCATAGTATGGTCAAACAATTAACAATTAATAATTAACAATTAACATGCGTGGTATACCAAAACGGGTCTGGAGACCCGAACGACACGAGGGCGTGTCGTCTCCACAATCGCAGTATGATCAAACGGGTCTGGAGACCCGAACGACGCGGGGCGCGTCGTCTCCACAATCGTAGTATCAATCGTAGGGGCTTTATGCCGAGAAGGGGGCGTTAAGATTTGGGTTGTGTTTATTAAAGGATTAAAGGAGAAAAGGGGTATTTTGGGGTGTTATAAGAGGTCGTCGAAATGAGGTGAGACTTGCCTATCCCTTCGATATCCCTTCGATATCCCTTCGATAAAGTACCTATATAGGTTATTGCTACATTCCTTTAAGAAATGCAGAGTATGGCTTTTACATTTCGTGATGGATGTATCACGGGGGATGTTTTATGTTGTCAAGTACGAATACTTGATGCGAGCGTTTGGGTTAGAGTATGGGTTAGTGTGTGGGGTGTTGCAGGTATTGGATGGCGGCGATGAGGGCTTTATCGGCGGCACGGTCGGTTATTTGTTCGCGCAAGCGACCCAGATGTAAGCACCATGCGAGGGTCTCGGTAGGTGTTGCCAGGGCGAGCCATACGGTACCGACAGGTTTCTCGGTTGTTCCGCCATCGGGGCCGGCTATACCGGAGGTGGCGAGTGCATAGTCGGTATGCAGGAGTCGTCGGCAACCTTCTGCCATACTGCGTACTACAGGTTCGCTTACGGCACCGAACTGCATAAGGTCGTCGGAACTGACACCTAAGACATTGTGTTTAACTTCGTTGGAGTATGCAACGACACTTCCTTTATAGAACTGCGAACTACCTGGTTGTCGGTTGAGGAGTACGGCAATCTTGCCTCCGGTGCAGCTTTCAGCCGAGGAGATAGTGAGATTGTTTTTCTTCAACAAGTCTGCCAATACAACTTCGATGGGTTTGTCCTCAGTGGCAATAAGATACTCGTTGATAAGTAGGACGAGTTGGGCTATCTGTTGCTGCATTTCGGTTTCGAGTGACGCTTTGCTCTCGATAGCGGAAGCCGAGATGATAGCCGTTAAGCGCAGCCGGATGATGCCATCTTTGGGTAGGTAGGCGAGGTGCATATATTGTGGCAATGCCTCTTCCCATGCAGCGATGCGGAGTGCCAGAGCCGACTCGGCAATGCCTTGAACAAGCAGTGTGTGATGGACGATATATTGCTGCGTAGTGTATTCTTTTAGTTTCGGGAGGATATGGTGTTCCATGCCATATTGCATCTCGTAAGGTACGCCAGGCATGCTTATCACTATCTTGTTATCTACAGAGAACCACATGATAGGTGCAGAGCCTACATCGTTGGGGATAACGGTACAGCACTGTGGTACCATCCATTGGGTAGCGGTAAGAGCGTTCAGTACTGAGGGGCGATTACGATAGAGGTCCAATACATGTTGGTGTACGCTCTCGTTCTCCACCAATACGGTATGGAAATAGGTACACAGGACTTGTTTGGTTATATCGTCTTTGGTAGGACCTAAGCCGCCGGTTATTAGCACTAAGTCGGCACGATGTAAGGTTGCAGTCAGACAGGTCATTATCTGGTCTTTTTCATCGTGTACGCAAGTGGATTGCAGTACATTGATACCTAACTGATTGAGACGACTCTCCATCCACGAAGAGTTGGTGTCGACTACTTGACCAATGAGTAGTTCGTCTCCGATAGCAATAATCTCGGCATTCATAGGATTAAGGGTTTTGTTTGTGCCATTCGTCGGCGACGAGGCAGAGTTCGTTGTACCAATCTTCGCCAAAGCGTGCGATGAGTGGCTCACGCAGGAACTGATATATAGGTAGATGTTTCTTTTTCCCTAACTGTCTGGCGCAATAACATATATCCCAACGGTGGTATTCAACGGCAGTAAAGGTAGGATGTTCTGTCAAACGGATAGGATAGAGGGCGCATGAGATAGGTTTACGGATAGGTGATTTGCCCTCATTAAATGCCTTTTCGATAAGGCAATAGCACCAACCTTGTTGGTCAGTGCGAGAGAAGATGCAGTCTTTTCCGTTGATAATCTCGAGGACTTGGTCGCCTGAAGAGTCGGTATATGATATGCCACGCTGCGCCACGATGTCGCGTGCTTCTTTGGTCATATTCGGTAGAAGGTATGGTAATCCTTCGGTGATCTGTTGTACTTCTGCCCCACTGATCGGCGCGCCATCATCACCTTCTATGCAGCAACAACCGTGACAGATAGGCAAGTCGCAGCAGAACATCTTATCGATGACGTCGAGGCTTACGATAGTATTTTGTATATGGAACATCATCTTTTAGCAGCCGGATAGGATATGTTCGAGGAATATCTTCAAGCCGATGGCAACGAGGATGATACCGCCTATGAGGGTCATGTTCCAATGGAAGCGTTTGCCAAAGAACATACCGACGCAGTAGCCGCCCAAGGAGAAAACGAAGCTGGTGAGGGCGATGATACTGACTGCGAGCCAGATGATATCGGGTGTAGGAACGAAGATGATACCCGTTGCGAGGGCATCGATACTGGTTGCGATAGCCAAAAGTATGAGTTGCGAGAAGGCGAAGGTGTCTTTTTTCTCTTTATGTGAGGGGTCATCTTCGGGTTTCTCTTTCTGCAGACTCTCCACGATCATCTTTCCACCGATAAAGGACAAGAGGACGAGTGCGATCCAATGGTCGTATCGGCTAATCCACTCGGTGAAGCCAATGCCGAGGAAGTATCCGATGAGCGGCATACCACCTTGGAAGAAGCCAAAGAGAAAGGCCATCAAAAGCACCTTATTATACCACTTGCCTTTCTGAATACCAGTAGTGATAGATACTGCTAAGCAATCCATTGCCAAGCCGATAGCAATGAGGATGATGGAGAGAATGTCCATGATGTGATTATATTAGAGTTTAGAGTAGTGGTTAGTGTTTGGTACGATAACGGGCGGTTACTTTGCCTTTGGCTATATTGGCTAACTTGGTACGGCAGAACTGTCGTCGAATAGGCGAGATGCGGTCGGTGAAGACATGTGCTTCGAGGTGGTCGTATTCGTGTTGGAAGATACGAGCAGCAAAGCCGGATAGTTCTTCCTCGTGTTCAGCGAAATCGTTGTCGTAATAGTGCACTTTGATAGTACGAGGGCGGACTACATTCTCGGAGATGCCAGGCAGAGACAAGCAACCTTCGGTGTACATGACAGTGTCATCGCTCTCTTCTACGATAGTAGGATTGATGAAAGCTTTCTTGAAGCCAGCGCATTCGGGATAGTCCTCGGCAAGGTCTTCTCCGTCGACGATAAAGAGTCGGATAGAGAGTCCGATTTGCGGTGCGGCTAAGCCACAGCCATCGGCTTGCTTAAGCGTTTCGAACATGTTAGCAATCAACTCCTGCAAGTCAGGATAGTTGGCATCGATCTCTTCGGTCTCACGACGGAGAACGGGTTGACCGTATAAGTAAATAGGTAATATCATAGTCGAACTAATTTATAGACCGCAAAGGTACTCGTTTTTTTCAAGACTGCAAAGACTGCAAATACGACTCCAAGATATAACTGGCAGCAATCTTATCGACTACGCTTTTGTCTTGGCGTTGTTCTTTCTTCATACCGCCATCGATCATGGCACGGTGGGCTAAGACGGAGGTGAAGCGTTCATCGAAGAGGCATGTCTGTCGGTCGGGGAAACGCGTAGCGAAGTGTCGGAGGAAGACATTGATATCCGCCATAGTGTCGGAGGCTTCGTTGTTCATCTGCTTAGGTTGACCAATGACGACCATGTCTACTTCCTCGTGTTGGAAATAGTTATCGAGCCAATCGAGCAATTGGTGCGTGGGGACCGTCTCGAGGGGTTGTGCGAGGATGCGTAAGGGGTCGGTAACGGCAATACCCGTGCGGCGACGGCCATAGTCTATGGCTAAGATTCTACCCATTTGTTATATCTTCAGTCTTATCTTCTATTAAGAGTCGTTTGAACTTATCGTGACGACCTTCGTCTTGCATGAGTAGGTTCACTTTGAACTGCCCATCGCGCATACCTTCGGAGAGGCAAAGGCGCTTGAACTGTTGATAGGAGGAGTTGATGAGTCGACCTGTGATAGGTTCTTTGAGTCGGAAGGACTCACGTTTAGACTTATATTCGACGTTCTCCTCTTTCAGTATCTCATCGACGGTATGTGTGAAGGCTTCGGCTTGGGTCTGGGTAACGGAAGTGTTGGCAAACTCGAAGTAGAAGCGATAGGTAGACTCTTCGACATCGGCGAAACCGACATAGAAGCGGGTCTTGAGGCCCATCTCTTTCTCTGCGTTACGCACGGCTTTGATGAACTGTTGCTCGGTCAGTTTCTCGCCTGTCATCGAGACTATGCCATTGATTTTCTGAACCATGTGAACGGTTGGCGTATTGAGATAGCGAGGTCCGACCTCGATGAGGTCGTTCATGTTGTAGCGATAGAGACCGCCAAAAGTAGTGACGAAAGAACAGTAACGCCTACCCTCTTCGAGTTCGTAGATCTGATAGAAGCGGGGATTGGATTTGTCTAAGTCTTCCTCGGCGACGAACTCGTAGAAGTGGAAGTGAGGGAAGAGCACGGAGTTGAGTCCGTTGTCCATACACAACCCGAAGCGGCACTCGGAGGAGAAGTACCCTAACTCTTGGTGGTAGATATCCTCGGGGAAATAGTCTTTCAGTTTGTCGACATAGATCTGGGTATTGCCACACTTCCAAGTGCTGAGCAGTTGCAAGTCGGGCCAATAGTGCTTAGGCAGCACGACGCCATACTTTTGCTTGAGGTATCGCAATTCTTGCGCACGCGTGGGGTTTGGATGTACGCGGCTGAGCAGGTTCTTGCGGATATCGTCGGCAATGTCGAACTGATCGGAGATGGTACCGTTTTCGATGTCGGTGATGATCTCATCGAGATGGTCATTGACCGTGTTCTGCAGTTCGATGATGGTGGAAGGATTCGGTGTAAGGAAGAGCGTGACATTACGTTCGATGCAGATACGCATGAGGGCGTAATTGCGTGCGGTATAGTCTGTTATGTGGAATATCTCGGGATAGGACACATACATCTTGCGTATGAAGGAAGGTGCGTCTCGTTGTGTGACGCCAGAGACAGAGCCAAAGACGGTGCCATCGGGTGCATAGCCTTCGACATCTTTGCCGACAACGAACATCACGGCACCTGCAAAGGTATTGGGGCGGCGGAGGATGAAGTTGGTAATCCAACATCTTGTCATCTTGCCGTAGACGCTTTTGAGATAGCGTTTGGTGATAGGAATCCACTTGGGTTCGTTGGTCGTACCGGAAGTGGTGGCGTACATGAGTGGTTTGCCTGGCACGATAATGTTCTGTTCGCCGTTTTTCTGTCGCTCAATATAGGGGCGCAGGTTGTCGTAGTTATTGGGCGAGACATACTTATGGTAGCGTCGAAGAAGTTCCTCGTGATTGAGCGCCTGCAGTATTTCACGGAAATGGTGTTCTTTTCCATACTCGGTGTCACGAGCATAGCGAAGGATGTTTCTTAGTGTCAATTCGCTTGTTGTCTTCGGAGTGAGATTGGCTAGTCGGAGTGCCCGAATCTGTCCTTTACCTACTAATCGAATCAGCAGATTGATCAGTCTCGGATTTCTTTCAAATTTCATGTTATTATCGTTAAAAGTCACCCGTCTAAGGTTATCGTCCCAATGTTCCACGGCACAGTGTTAGACGGAGTGTCCACATTCTCTCATACCTGTATTGTGTAGGATACACAAAAACGGTGCAAAGGTAATGGTTTTTGTTGAGATACGCAAATGTGAGTTGATGGGCAACGACATCAAAAGATATAAACGGACGACTGCGGCGTATTGACATGAATTAGTCATTAAATACGTAGTCAAAAAACTATAAAAAACTTAGGTCAAAAACATCATCAACAAACTAACAACAACCATCAACAAGGGATTGGAACAAATATTACCAAATATTGGTCAAATATTCCATGCTGCTGACA
>CAVJQD010000031.1:16543-21523 GCA_963651555.1 uncultured Clostridium sp.
AAAAAACATCATCAACAAACTAACAACAACCATCAATAAGGGATTGGAACAAATATTACCAAATATTGGTCAAATATTCCATGCTGCTGACAGAGATGGTCAAATATACGTAGTCAAAAAACTATAAAAAACTTAGGTCAAAAAACATCATCAACAAACTAACAACAACCATCAATAAGGGATTGGAACAAATATTGCCAAATATTGGTCAAATATTCCATGCTGCTGACAGGGATGGTCAAATATACGTGGTCAAAAAATCTAAAAAATATTCTCCATTAAAGGTCTTTAAAGGACCATTAAAAAGGCGTTAGGCCATACCGAAATGATTCATATACAATCTATAAACATCAAGCAAAGCATAATCAACCGAGCCTTACGGCTCGAACGACACGAGGGCGTGTCGTCTCCACATACAAGACAACTCGACTATAACATTAATGACGATATCAGTGACACCTCAACACGAGAGTGTGTTGTCTCCACATACAAGACAACGGCAGCGAAAGTTATAGGAGGGTTAGTATTGGGCGGTGTCGTAGACAGAGTCGGCGGTGGCAGAGTCTTTGAGTTTCTCTATGATACAGAAAGCGAAGTCGGAACTGAGTCCTGGACCTTTGGCTGTGATGATGTTCTTTGACTCGACTACCAAGCCACCTATATAACTCTCGCCAAGGTAAGACTCGAAGCCAGGATAGCAGGTGGCTTGTTTGCCTTTGAGAATACCTAACGAGCCTAAGACAGAAGGTGCTGCACAGATAGCGGCAATGAGTTTGTCTTGTTCGTTATGCGCAAGTAACAAGTTGACCAAGCCTTTATGGTCGCCAAGGTGTGTAGCACCACCAGGTAAGATAAGCATCTCGGCATCCTTAAAGTCAACATCCTCGAAGAGCGCATCCGCCTGAACGGTGATATGGTGCGCACCTTCTACAAGTGTTTGTCCTACTAAAGAAACGACTACCAAGGATATGTCTGCACGGCGCAAGAGATCGATGGTGGTGATGGCTTCTATTTCCTCAAAGCCCTTGTCTAAAAAGATGTAGTTCATAATTATGAGTATTGGTTATGATGTTACTTGTTTCGGAACTTGTAGGTTATGGTACCGATGACATCTCCATCGCCGGAGGAGAACACGGCCTTGTAACTGGCATTGATGCACTCTTGGATGGTTTGTTTTTCTGAAATGGTAGTGCCGCTACCTTGCTGTGCAGATACTACTTTTCCGGCAGCATTGACACGGATAGCAATGACGACGGTACCTTCTTGTACGCCCTTTGCTTGAGGCGTTACGAGGCTACCACGGAGCGAGCGACCACTGAGAGACCAACCATGTCCATTGGAAGTACCTTTGCCCACAGGGTTGCCCTGCATGGTATCGCCATGGGTGTTACCTGAACCTGAACCCGAGGATGTATTGGAGGAGAAAGCACCTCCCATGAGTTGATTGGCTTTATCGATAGCGGCTTGTTCGGCTTTCTGTTTGGCAATGGCTTGTTCACGGGCTATTTGTTCTGCCTCTACGCGAGCCGCTTCTTCGGCTTCTTTCTGCTTACGGACACGCTCGGCTTCTATCTCTTGTTGCTTGGCTTTCTCGCGTTGTTCGGCAAGAGCGAGGGACTCCTCATTATCTTGGGTTATCAGTTCATTAGAGGACAGTTGTGGTCGTGGTGCAGGAGGAGAGACGGTCTCGGGTACGGCCGTGGTAGTAGGTTCTTCGGAGCCACCTTCTCCCATGTCGGAGTTACCGAACGAGACCATGATGCCTTCGTCTTCGGGTTGCTCGATATGAGTGATATGCACCAAGAGAAGGAGCATGAAGAGCAGCAGCATGAAGATGAGCGTACCGACAGAGGCTATTATGTGCGATTTATAGCGCATTACTGAGCGTTCTTAGTGGCAATAACCACTTTCATTTTGTTTTTGTTAGCGATATCCAGCACTCGTACCACCTCTTTGTAGGCAATGTCTTGGTCGGCGTGGATAGCGATATAGGTAGATGAGTCGGCAGCCTGCACGCCCATCAAGTAGTTCTCGAGGTCCTCGGGTTGAATAGCGACGGCTTTCTGCTTACCGATAGCAACGGAGTAGTTGCCGAGGTTGTCGATATTCACTTTTGCTACGACTTGCTTGGTATTGGTCTTTGCACGGCTCTGTGGAAGGTTGATTTTGATGTCGTTAGGGGACGACATGGTGCTTGCCAAGACAAAGAAGATGAGCAAGAGGAAGATGAGGTCGGTCATGGAAGACATTGAGAAACTTGCCTCGACCTTATTTCTTCGTTTGAGTGCCATACTATGCAGGTTCGTTTAGTAAGTCCATAAACTCCATGGTGCGTCCTTCGAGCAGACGAACGACAGAGTCGATACGGGCGACAAGGTAGTTATAAGCGAAAATGACAAGGATACCGACGATAAGACCACCAACGGTAGTCACCATGGCTTGATACATGCCTTCGCTAAGGGAAGAGAGTTCGATGACGCCCGAAGCGTTGTTTGCCATGTTATAGAAGGTCTGCACCATACCAAGGACGGTACCAAGGAAGCCTAACATAGGTGCACCTGCAGCGATAGTGGCTAAGATGACGAGGTTCTTCTCGAGGTTGGCTACTTCGAGGTTACCCACATTCTCGATGGCAACTTGCACATCGTTCATGGGTCGTCCTATACGTGAGATACCTTTCTCTACCATGTGTGCCGAAGGCGTGTTGGTCTGCTTGCAGAGGTTGAGAGCAGAGTCGATCTTGCCTTCGTGGATGTAGTCTTTAATACGGTCCATGAAAGACTTATCTTCTTTCTTGGCAGCGTTGATGACTACAAGGCGTTCGATGAAGAGATAGACTGCGATAGCGAGGAGGACAGCCAAGACTATCATAATCCAGCCACCATAGACAGCCATCTGCCAGAGGTTCATATCTGGTACTTCTACTGCTGGTTGGGTAGCCACACCTGTTGAATCGATTGATGTTTGTGCTTGAAGGAGTATACCATTCATATCTTTATAGTTTTATTTATTCATTATGTGCTAACTTACGATAGCGTTGTATTGTTTGTTCGATGCCTAAATAAAGAGCGTCTGCAATAAGAGCGTGTCCGATGCTTACCTCGTCAATCCATGGGAAAGCGGCAATGAGGGGTTGCAGGTTCTTGAGGTTGAGGTCATGCCCTGCATTGAGACCGATATGCATCTGCTTTGCCATCTTTGCTGCAGGGGCATACATCTCGACAGCCTTTTGCGGGTCTTGCTCAAAGAGTTCGGCATAAGGACCAGTGTACAACTCTACCCTATCGGCACCTAACTGCGCGGCATGGCTCACCATGTCGGGGTTAGGGTCAACGAAGACGGAGACGCGTATGTTCTTCTCGTGGAAGCGGTTGGTAAGGATTTGAAGATGACGGAAATACTGGATAGTGTCCCAACCGTGGTTGCTCGTGAGTTGCTGAGGATCGTCTGGCACAAGGGTGACTTGCGTAGGGCAGACGGAGCAGACTAAGTTGCAGAAGTCGTCGGTAGGGTTACCTTCGATATTGAACTCCTTAGTAAGGATTTGTTTGAGTTGGTAGACATCGGTGTGGCGTATATGTCGCTCATCAGGGCGAGGATGGACGGTTATGCCCTCGGCGCCAAAGCGCTCACAGTCAAGGGCAAACTGCTCTACATCAGGGACATTGCCGCCTCTTGCATTGCGCAAGGTGGCGACCTTATTGATATTTACACTAAGTATTGCCATACCGGTTGCAAAGGTAGGGATTATTTTTTGATTGGACAAGGGACTATTGGACAATTTTTTGGAGTTCCTTGACACTGTATGGAGGGGGGCTCCTGCTTGTGCTTCGCACTCACGAAAAATTAAGAAAAGACTAAGCATAGTGGGGGCTCCTTGAAAATTACAGAAAAGGGACGAAAGGCTGTCTGAGGCTGAGGGACATTCCTTGCCACTGCGTGGCAGAGAAATAAAAAGAAAGAAGGAATGAAATAAAAAGAAACCTTTAGTTCCTCTCGCTGCGCGGTTTTTAATTTCCTCTCGCTGTGCTCGAGAGAAATAAAGAAAATAAAAGAAAGTCGGGAAAGATGATTAACAATTACAATTAACAGACATGACTGATACAATCGAGCCTAACGGCTCGGACGACACGAGGGCTCGATACGGTATTCTTGTTCAGTCCACTGGACTTCACTCGCTCAGGCAGACTCAGTGCTTACGCACCTGCCTGAGCTTCACGTCTCCACAATGCGCTGATAATAAAAGGACTAGAATGGCTGGTTATTCTTGTTGGACTACTGATGATGAGGGGGCTGTGTCGGGTTCTATCGAGCCTGCGGCTTGGACGACACGAGGGCGTGTCGTCTCCACAATGCACTGATAATAAAAGGACTAGAATGGCTGGTTATTCTCGCTGGACTACCGATGATGAGGGGGCTGTGTCGGGTTCAATCGAGCCTACGGCTCGGACGACACGGGGGCGTGTCGTCTCCACAATGCACTGATGGTAAAAGGACTAGAAGGACTAGAGGGGCTGGTTATTCTCGCTGGACTACCGATGATGAGGGGGCTGTGTCGGGTTCAATCGAGCCTACGGCTCGGACGACACGGGGGCGTGTCGTCTCCACAATGCACTGATGGTAAAAGGACTAGAAGGACTAGAGGGGCTGGTTATTCTCGCTGGACTACCGATGATGAGGGGGCTGTGTCAGGTTCAATCGAGCCTACGGCTCGGACGACACGAGGGCGTGTCGTCTCCACAATGCGCTGATAATAAAAGAACTAGAATGGCTGGTTATTCTTGTTGGACTACTGAGTCGGGTTCAATCGAGCCTACGGCTCGGACGACACGAGGGCGTGTCGTCTCCACATTCTCGGTTGCTGTCGTTGTTTGCGCTTCGACTGTAGTTGGTATTGTTACTGATTGTGTTTCAGTTACTTGAACTTGTTTGGCTTGGGCGTTGATTTGTTGGGTCAGTTGGGCTATGACGTAGCCTCGG
>CAVJQD010000032.1:0-21432 GCA_963651555.1 uncultured Clostridium sp.
CTTTCATTTTTTGGAGGCACATCCCTTTATTTACTGAGGATAAGAGAGTTTTTTTACCTGATTCGGAAGTTTACCGGACACCAATAATTTTTTTTGATGTTTGTAGTGCGTGGGGTTTAGGTTTTCTTTGCAGTGCGTGCGGTTTTTGTTTCCTTCTCGTGTTTTTTGTTTCCTTCTTGCACCGCGTGTGGTTTTTGTTTCCTTTGGTGCGGGCTTTTGGGTTCATGCTCGCACCGCGTGCTCACGAAAAATTGAAGAAAAAGGACGAAAGGTTGGAGATGTTCGAAAATTACAGAAAATGTTCCAAAGTGCTGACATATATCTCCTTGTTGGGTGTTTTTCCTTGCCGCAAGCGGCAGAGAAATGAAAAGAAATGATGCACTGCGTGCGAGCGAACATAAAGGAAATGAAAGAAAGGGGTTGTTGTTGATGTCCTAGATGAACTAGATCGCCCCTGCGGGGCTGTTCTAGGAGATCTAGATTTGAGAGATGGTATGCAATACCGTCTCTAGGGTGTAATTAACCGCGGGCGAGGCGCCCGCGTCCCCAGGCAGAGTATGGTCAAACGGGTCTGGCGCCCCGAACGACACGAGGGCGTGTCATCTCCACAATCGCAGCATGGTCAAACTGGTTTTACGAGCCGAACGACACGGGGCTCGACATGGTATTCTTGTTCAGTTCACTGGACTTCTTATCTCACCGAGGGCTCGAACGATTATTCCACTCGCTCAGGTAGACACAGTGCTTACGCACCTGCCTTCGCTTCACGTCTCCACAATCGCAGCGGCTTACCCTATTTGAGAGATGGTATGGAATACCGTCTCTAGGGTGTAATTAACCGCGGGCGAGGCGCCCGCGTCCCCAGGCAGAGTATGGTCAAACGGGTCTGGCGCCCCGAACGACACGAGGGCGTGTCATCTCCACAATCGCAGCATGGTCAAACTGGTTTTACGAGCCGAACGACACGGGGCTCGACATGGTATTCTTGTTCAGTTCACTGGACTTCTTATCTCACCGAGGGCTCGAACGATTATTCCACTCGCTCAGGTAGACACAGTGCTTACGCACCTGCCTTCGCTTCACGTCTCCACAATCGCAGCGGCTTACCCTATTTGAGAGATGGTATGGAATACCGTCTCTAGGGTGTAATTAACCGCGGGCGAGGCGCCCGCGTCCCCAGGCAGAGTATAGTCAAACGGTTCTGGCGACCCGAACGACACGGGGGCGTGTCATCTCCACAATCGCAGCATGGTCAAACAGGTTTTACGACCCGAACGACACGGGGCTCGACACGGTATTCTTGTTCAGTCCACTGGACTTCACTCGCTCAGGCAGACTCAGTGCTTCACACCAGCCTTCGCTTCACGTCTCAATAGTGCGCAGTATCTTTCCCGCGGGCGAGGCGCCCGCGTCCCCAGGCAGAGTATAGTCAAACGGGTCTGGCGACCCGAACGACACGGGGGCGTGTCATCTCCACAATTATAGTATAGTGAAAGGATAGTGGACAATCGAGGGGGGAGTGTACAATAGAAGGACTAGATGTTCTAGAAGGTCTAGATCGCCCCTTTGGGGCTGTTCTAAAGGGACTAGAAGGTCTAGCTTTGGGTTGATTGAGAGCAGTGGAGAGTAGGGTGCTGAGAGTGTTGATTATAGGTTCTATAGGGCTTATATGGCGAATAGGGGAGATGTGGCTTAGGGGAGGTAATAATAATTATCGGATAACAATTCTATGTATAATAAGGTATAGTAGTATAGAGCGGTTATGTGGCAGTAGTATGGAGGGGTTATGAATCAAAAAGAGCCTAACGGGTGTTAGGCTCTTTTTGTAGCGGGACCCAGGATTGAACTGGGGACCTCATGATTATGAATCATGCGCTCTAACCAGCTGAGCTATCCCGCCATCAACTTATGAAAAACAACTTTCCCTGATGAGAATAACTTTCATCGTTTGTTATTCTCGGAAAACGGCTGCAAAGGTACAACAAGTTTTTTAAACACACAATCCCTTTTGCTTTTTTGTGCGTTTTTTCTTGTTTTATCCTACGCAGGCGCCGTTAGCAACGGGGGCGGTAGGGCCGGTGACTACCAGTGTGCCATCGGCATTGACGGCAGAGAGTATCATACCTTGCGACTCGATGCCCATCATCTTGCGTGGTGGGAAGTTGGCAATGAAGAGTACTTGTTTGCCGACGAGCACTTGTGGGTCGGGGTAACTGTGTGCGATGCCTGACAAGATGGTTCTGCCGCCCATGCCATCGTCGATACGGAACTGGAGTAGTTTGTCGGATTTCTTCACTTTTTGGCATTCAAGTACTGTTCCGACACGGATGTCCATCTTATCGAAGTCGTCGATAGTGGTAGGTTTCTTTATCTCGGCCGGTTGGAACTGTTTGATTTGGTTCTCTGCTTTTATCCTTTCGAGTCGGTCGAGTTGTGCTTGTATGACATCGTCTTCGATCTTCTCGAACAGGAGTTGTGGTTGGTTGAGTTGGTGTCCTGCACTGAGTAGGTTGGTGTCGCCGAGTCTATTCCATTGTACCTCCGGTAGGTTGAGCATAGTGCGCAGTTTAGCAGCGGAGAACGGCAGGAACGGTTCGAAGGCGATGCTGAGGTTGGCTGCGATCTGCAAGCTGAGATTGAGGATAGTGCCTACACGGACCATGTCGGTCTTTGCCAGTTTCCATGGTTCGGTGTCAGCTAAGTACTTATTGCCGATGCGTGCAAGGTTCATTGCCTCTTTCTGCGCTTCACGGAAGCGGAACTGGTCGAGGTTCTCTTCGAGTCGTTTCTTGACATCGCTGAACTCGTTGATGGTCTGGATGTCATATTCGTTGAACTCGGCAGCGGCGGGCACTTTGCCCTCGAAGTACTTGTGGGTCAGCACCATGGCGCGGTTGATGAAGTTACCGAATATAGCCACTAACTCATTATTATTGCGTGCTTGGAAGTCACCCCAAGTGAAGTCGTTGTCCTTGGTCTCGGGAGCGTTGGCGGTCAAGACATAACGTAGTACATCTTGTTTGCCTGGGAAGTCGTGCAGGTACTCGTGCAACCATACAGCCCAGTTGCGGGAGGTGGATATCTTATCGCCTTCGAGGTTAAGGAACTCGTTGGATGGCACGTTATCGGGTAGGATATATGAGCCTTCGGCTTTCAGCATGGAGGGGAAGACGATGCAGTGGAAGACGATGTTGTCTTTGCCGATGAAGTGGATAAGACGGGTGTCTTCGGATTTCCACCATTTCTCCCAGTTGCCGAACTTCTCGGGTTGTGCAGCACACAGTTCTTGTGTGTTGGATATATATCCGATAGGGGCATCGAACCATACATATAGCACTTTGCCTTCGGCGCCAGGTATAGGCAATGGGATACCCCATTCGAGGTCACGGCTGACGGCACGAGGTTGGAGCCCTTGGTCTAACCACGACTTGCACTGACCGTAAACATTAGGGCGCCATTCCTTGTGTCCTTCGAGAATCCATTTGCGTAGCCATTCTTCGTGTTTATCGAGAGGGAGATACCAGTGTTTGGTCTCACGTTTTACGAGTGGGCTGCCTGAGACAGCAGACTTAGGGTTGATGAGTTCGTCGGGCGAGAGGGACGATCCACATTTCTCGCATTGGTCGCCATAGGCGCCTTGTGCATGGCAATGGGGGCATTCGCCTACGATATATCGGTCGGCGAGGAAGGTCTTGGCTTCTTCGTCGTAGTACTGCATGGATGTCTTGGTGATGAACTCGCCTTTGTCGTAGAGTGTCTTGAAGAAGTCGGAGGCTGTCTTGCTGTGTTGTGCGGAGGTGGTACGGGAATAGATATCGAAGGAGATACCGAACTCTTCGAAGGAGTCTTTGATGAGTTTGTGGTATCGGTCGACGATGTCTTGTGGGGAGACGCCTTCACGTCGTGCTTTGATGGTGATAGGTACTCCGTGTTCATCGCTACCGCCAATGAACATGACGTCTTCGCCTTTGAGGCGTAGATATCGCACATAGATGTCTGCTGGGACATACACGCCTGCTAGATGGCCGATGTGAACGGGTCCATTAGCGTAGGGTAAAGCTGATGTTACAAGTGTTCTTTTGAACTTCATAGTGTTGCATTTTGTAGATTAATTGCGGCAAAAAGTGGAAAAAACGCATAAAATTGCATAGTTTTCACGAAATATTTGCTCAGTTCAATCTTTTGTCCTACTTTTGTATTCTGAAATTTTGTGCAAAGGTAGCACAAGTTATTCAAACATGCAAGGAAAAACAGTTATCATGAAACAGAGATTATATATAGTTATCGGTTTATTGCTTTGCAGTAGTGTGATGGCAACGGCTCAGGTGAAGAACTACATCTCGGTTTGGGGAGATATAGGAGAGGCATCCTTATTGAGTAAGTTGGACAATATGCCATCGAATGCGAGTCTCGGTGTAGGCGGAGGTTTGGGTGTAGGCTATGAGTTGAAGAAGGACCATTTCTTGTTCACAGTGGGTGTGGGTGCTAACATCTCGCACTCGGCGTTTGACTTGAGTGGTGGTGAGTCGACCTTCGATGCAGTAGACACGGAGGGTGATGCATTGCAGTTTATCATCTCTACGAATGAGCGTAAGGATTACTATACGAACTATGCCGTACAGGTGCCGGTGATGATTGGTGGTGAGTTCGGTCGTTTCTATTTCTTGGTAGGTGCTAAGTTTGACTTGAGTGCTATGTGTAAGACGAATGTGAAGGCGATGGTCCGCACTATTGGTGACTATACGAACACGCTTGGGTTCATTGACCAGTTCACTAACATGCCGGAGCACGGGTTCTATGAGAATGCACCGTTTGAGACTAAGACGGGCGAGATCAACTTCAACCCGAATGCGATAGCGTCGGTGGAGATTGGTTGGCGTCTGGGCCTGGTGGCTAAGGGGACGGGTTATGATGTGCCGAAGCCAAAGACTATCTATCGTTTGTCGTTGTTTGCTGACTATGGTTTGATTGACTTGCATCGTCGTGGGGATAAGGAGTTCTTTACTTGGACGGATGCGGTGATAGATCAAGACTGCTTGAATTATATCGGTATGAACGATGTGTTATCAACCTCTCGTGCACCGAGATCGGTTAATAACTTGCAAGTGGGCGTTAAGTTCACTGTTCTCTTCCAACTTCCAGAGCGCAAGAACTGCGTTATCTGTAAGGATGGATATCGAGGGATATATAAGAGATATTAGGATTGGACAATTGAGTAATTGACAAGACGTGAATTTAGCAATCAAATGCAGCATTATGTCTTTTGTCTATAATAGTACTCGTAAAGTGCCTTAAACTCAATCGTTCTATTGGATTGTTGTTGATTTTTGTTTTATACTCGATTATTTGTTGTTGAGTTAAAGTCGAGAAATCAGTATATTTAGGTATATATTGCCAAATCAATCCATTGGCATTTGCTATAGCCCTGTTTTATCGTGAAATGCCCTATAGCCCTGAAAATGTATGGTTATGTCTATTTCGCATTCTGCGATAAATTGCTGATTAAAAGTAATATACACAAATCTTTGAACATCTTTGTGGCATTTCATTGAACACTTTTGTGGTGTTTCACTGTACACTTTTGTAGTAAATGGTTGAACAGTTTTGCGATTGAATGGGGCTTTTGTTGGTTGTGCGTAGTGAGAATGACTTCTTGTGGTTTTCTTTATTTCTCTCGAGTCGAGTAGGAGTCTCTTATTTCTTTTGCACGCAGAGATTCTCTGTTACATAGCGGCAAAGGAAAGTTGGTACTGCAGTGCAGAGGAAGCAGTTCCCAACGAATGTAAGCCAAACAAAAAGGCGGCGAGGTAATGACCTCACCGCCTTTTTGATAAGCCTTTCGGCAACTTATTTCTTAGCTAATGCAGCCGCTGCTTTTTTCTCTTTGTGCTTAGCGATAGCCTCTTGCAGGTCGTAAGCCAAAGGAACAGCAATGAACAGGGTAGAGTAAGTACCAATGATCACACCCAGCATCAATGCGAATACGAAGCCTCGGATTGTTTCGCCACCGAATACGAAGATGGCCAACAATACGACGAATGTTGACATAGATGTCGAGAACGTACGGCTCAAGGTAGCGTTCAATGCTTCATTGATCTTGCTATGGCGGTCACGTTTTGGATACAAGGTGTTGTATTCACGGATACGGTCGAACACAACCACAGTATCGTTGATAGAGTAACCGATGACTGTCAAGATAGCCGCAATAAACGACTGGTCGATCTCCATGGAGAAAGGCATTATCTTCCACAGCAATGCATACATACCCAAGATGATGATGGTATCGTGTGCCAAGCCGAGTAATGCACCGATAGAGAACGAGAAGTTGCGGAATCGGATGAAGATATACAATGCGATGATGAACAGCGCAATGATGATAGACCAAACGGCCGATGTCTTGATGTCGTCAGCAACGGAAGGTCCGACCTTCTGACTCTGCATGATACCGATGGTGTCGTCTACCTGTGTTGAGAGGAAACGCTCAGGTGTTACGTCATCAGCTAAGAACGGCTTGCAGCCTTCGTAGAGCATGTTTTCAATAGTGGCTTCGAACTCGTCATCGTCGTTATGAATACCGAAGTTGGTCGAAACACGAATCTGGTCTTCACTACCGATGGTGATAACATTCAATGAATAGGTCTCGTTCTCGCTTAACTGAGCCTCGAACACCTTATCCAACGATTCTTTCACGTCTTGTGTGTTGACTGGTTGAGCAAAACGGATGATGTAGTTACGTCCACCCGAGAAGTCGATACCAAAGTTCAACTCACTTTGCAAAGCACCTGGGATAAGTCCTAAGATACTAAATATAATAAGTGTACCCGAGATGCCATAACCCCAGAAACGCTTGCCAATGAAGTTGATGTTCAAACCACGGAACCAGTTCTTTGTGGTAGCTGTGGTGAAAGGTAACTCTTTAGCATCTTTGCGCTCTGCATAACGCTCCAGCAACAGACGGCTGATGAACACGGCTGTCAAGAACGACGAGACGATACCAATCATCAAGGTAACGGCGAAACCACGGATAGGTCCTGTGCCGAATACTGCCAATACGACACCGGTCAAGAACGTGGTGACGTTCGAGTCGATGATGGCAGAGATAGCGTTTGAGAAGCCATCTTGTATAGATTTCTTCATCAGTTTGCCGGCAGCCATTTCCTCACGGATACGCTCGTAGATAAGCACGTTGGCATCGACCGCCATACCCATGGTAAGTACGATACCTGCGATACCTGACAAGGTCAAGACAGCCTTGAACGATGCCAATATACCGAGCAACAGGAAGACGTTGCACAGCAATGCGATATCGGCAATTAGACCAGGGATTAGACCATAGTAGAATATCATATAGAGGAGTACAAGGCAGAAAGCGATGATGAAACTGATGAAGCCATCGTGAATAGCCTTTTGACCAAGTGAAGGTCCAACCACATCCTCTTGAATAATCTTTGCAGGGGCAGGCATCTTACCTGATTTCAGTGTGTTAGCCAAGTCCTTTGCCTCTTCTACTGTGAAGTTACCCGTGATCTGTGAGTTACCGCCAGTGATTTCGTTTTGTACGGTTGGGAAAGAATATACATAACCATCCAATACGATAGCAATCGATTTGCCGATGTTCTCTTTGGTGATACGAGCCCATGCTTTTGAACCTTCAGCGTTCATCGACATCGATACGTTGGCGTAAGCACTCGTTTGTCCGAAGTCGGCACGAGCATCGGTGATGACACTACCATCGAGAGAAGGACGACCATCACGCGTCACTTTCTTCAATGCGATGAGTTGGAAAGCAGTACCTTCGTCGTTGATAGCCTTAACGGTCCAGCACAGTTTCAAGTCGCGTGGCAATATCTTCTTAGCCTCAGCCGAGGATAACATTGAATTGACGTCAGCGGTATCGGTGTAGAGCACCGTACCCACGATAGGTCCACGAGCAGCACGACCGGAGTTGTCTACATAAGGATTGAGTTTAGCGAATAGCGGGTTGGCTTTCTTATATTCCTCGATAGCCTTCTCGTTGTCAGCGTCTTCTACCTCGGTAGTAGCTGTTTGCTCAAGCAGACTATCTAACTCGTTGTTGCTCTCTTCTGCTTTGGGCTCTTCTGCCACTTCGCCAAAGTCTTCTTTGCCTTCGTTCTCAGCGGTAGCGACCTCTGTAGCGGCATTGTGTTGTGCAATCTCACTATTGAGTTGCATCAGCTGAGGCAGAATCTCACTCAGTTCGTAGGTTTCCCAGAACTCGAGGTTGGCAGTACCTTGCAGCAACTTACGCACACGCTCAGGCTCTTTGATACCAGGCAACTCGATAAGGATACGACCCTCTTGCTCAAGGCGTTGGATGTTTGGTTGTACCACACCGAAACGGTCGATACGAGTACGCAACACGTTGAAAGAGTTGCTGATAGCATCGTTCACTTCCTCTTTGAGTACTTTAGCAACCTCGTCGTTGGTTGAACTCGATGTCACCTTGTCCTTTAACTCATAGGTAGAGAATACAGCGGATAGTTGTGCTCCTGGGTCAACCTCGTTGAAGGCAGCGATAAACAAGTCAACGAAGTCCGTTGAGCTGTTCTTCTGACGCTCTTGTGCGAGAGTCAAAGCCTTTACGAATGTGGGTGATTCATTGTACCCTGATAATGCTTTGAGAATGTCTGGTACCGACACCTCCATTGTTACGTTCATACCGCCTTTCAAGTCGAGACCTAAGTTAATCTCTTTCTCGCGGCACTCTTTCAGCGTGTAGCCAAGCCATACCTTCTTGCTCAATAATGAGTCAAGATATTGGTATTCCATGTTCTTGTCTCCATTTGCTTGAGCAGCAGCCATACGGTTGTAATGAGTTGTTACACAAGTAAATGACAGATAGAAAGCGCATACCAATGCAAGGCACACCGCCAAGATTCTGACAAGTCCTTTGTTTTGCATAGTCTTTATTTTTGATAATTAATATTCCGTTTTCTATAGGTCTCTTCCTCGCTTGAGGGAGCGCACACAAATAGTCCGCAAAGATAGTGTTTTTTTCTACAATATGAAAATCTACCCCCTATTTTTCTGCAAAAACGTGTATATTCGCCCAATTATTCGTGCAAAAGAGCCCTTTTGGCTGTCTTTTCTGCTATCAACTGCGCAATTATCAACTGTCAATTGTCCAATTCTTTCGTTTGTTTCTCTTGAGCGCAGTGAGCAGGATTCTTTTTATTTCTCTGCCACGCAGTGGTAAGAAATAAGCGCACAAAAAAAAGACTACCTTTAATTAGATAGTCTTTCTTGAGTTGCGGAGGGCGGGATCGAACCACCGACCTTCAGGTTATGAGCCTGACGAGCTACCGCTGCTCTACTCCGCGATATTCTTTCCATTAGTGGAAATCGGCTGCAAAGGTACGACAACTATTTTATATATGCAACACTTTGTGCAAAAAAAATATTTTTGCCAGTAAAATAATGCCAATTAAGATGTTATCCAACCGTTCCTTCGAGGCTCACTTGCAGCAGTTTTTGTGCTTCGACAGCGAACTCCATTGGCAACTTATCCATCACCTCTTTGGCATAACCATTGATGATCAGTCCCACAGCATCCTCGAGACCAATGCCTCGCTGTTGGCAATAGAACAATTGGTCTTCATTTATCTTACTTGTTGTTGCCTCGTGCTCTACGATAGCCGTCGGGTTACCAATCTGCATATCAGGGAAAGTGTGTGCTCCACACTTGTCGCCCAGCAGCAACGAGTCGCACTGACTAAAGTTACGCGCATGGTCGGCTTTTGCCACTACTTTCACGAGTCCTCGGTAGGAGTTCTGGCTATGTCCGGCACTGATGCCCTTGCTGATAATCCTTGACCGTGTGTTCTTCCCGAGGTGAATCATCTTCGTTCCCGTATCGGCTTGCTGATAGTTATTGGTGACAGCCACCGAATAGAACTCCGCACTCGAGTTATCTCCCTTCAAGATGCAACTCGGATACTTCCACGTGATGGCACTTCCTGTCTCGACTTGTGTCCAACTCAGGTGGGCATTCTCGTAGGTGATACCTCGTTTTGTAACGAAGTTATAGATACCACCTTTGCCATCTTTGTCGCCTGGATACCAGTTCTGCACGGTGGAATACTTCACCTCTGCATCTTTCCGCACAACGATCTCCACGATAGCCGCGTGCAACTGGTTCTCGTCGCGCATAGGAGCCGTGCAACCCTCAAGATAACTGAGGTATGCTCCTTCGTCGGCAATCAGCAGTGTCCGCTCAAACTGCCCCGTGTTCCCTGCGTTGATGCGGAAATAGGTACTCAACTCCATCGGGCAGCGCACGCCCTTAGGTATATAGACAAACGACCCGTCGGAGAACACTGCCGAGTTCAGCGCCGCATAGAAATTGTCGGAATAAGGCACTACCGACCCCAGATACTCCTTCACTAGGTCCTCATGTTCGCGCACGGCTTCGGATATAGAACAGAAGATGATACCTTTCTCTGCCAGTGTCTCACGGAAGGTGGTCTTGACCGACACGGAGTCCATCACGGCATCCACCGCCATGTTTCCCGACAGAGCAGCCCGTTCCTCGAGTGGGATTCCCAACTTATCGAAGGTCTTCATAATCTCTGGGTCGATTTCTTTCTTATCCTCCGTGGCATGTGCTTTCGGCGCAGCGTAGTAGGATATGGCTTGAAAATCGATCTCAGGTATGTCGAGATGCGCCCATGTCGGCACTTTCATGGTTAGCCATTTGCGATAAGCCTTCAGGCGGAACTCGAGTAACCACTCGGGCTCGCCCTTCTTGGCTGAGATGGTGCGTATCACTTCTTCGTTCAACCCACGCGACAAGATATCGGTCTCCACCTTGGTTGTGAAGCCGTATTTATAGTCTTGTTGGGTGATATCTTCTATTATATCCGACATTGTTTCGCTCTGTTATAAAGGCAGTTACCTACTCGTCCATATCAAATGGCAGTTGTGGCGACTGTGCAATCTCTTTTCGTATCCGCTCGTCGACGGCTGGTGTCAGTTTCTTCTCGCCCACACGATAGTAATATACAATGCCATAGTTCTGGCAGTGGCACATCTTCTCGTAGGGCAACATGTTTTTATAGTGCTCCTCAACCTCGTTCCATATCTGCAGGATAAGGTCATCGGCCTGCTTACGCAACTCCTCTACATCCTCAAAAGCACGGTTGGCTATCTTGCGATGCATGGACTGAGTCACTTGCTTGTCCTTGAATATCTCGTAGTGTACCTGTACTTTACTGATAGTCGGGTTGTAGATAGGAAAACCGCCTTGCTGGATGCGTTGCTGCTCACCTTCTATGATGTTCTTGCCCCAGACCAGCAGGTCCTCCTCGCTCGAGAGGTCCGGCACGATATGACTATTCGGGTTCAAGTGGTACAACTCCTTCTGTTCTCTCTTGATGTCGCCGCGTATTACTGCCAAGTTCAGCACCTGAATAAAGTGACTGATATACATCCTTGCGTTCTGTACGATATGCCGATACTGCTTGTTGGCGGACACCTTCGTCTGGAAGTTCTGGTGATATTGCTCCACCTTGTTCTCATAACCCGCTAGAAAACGCTCTGCTTCGTTCTTTGTCTTGTAGGAAAGCACTTGTTCCGTGAAGTCCTCTTCGCTCGCTCTCTCTAAGGCGATGCGTAATGCGTTCAAGCGTGATTGGTCAGTGTTCGGTAATCGGCGGTATGGCATAGCGGTATAGTCTTTAGTCTTTTCGTGTAATCAAACTCAGTGCGAGGTCTTTCAGTGGCTGCATCTTCGCCTCGTCTAACGGAATCCTGTTCAGGCATTCCAATGCCTTATGGGTGTACGATGCCACAGCCTCCTCGCATATCTGCTTCACACCCAACTCATTATACAGATTCGTCACGGCGGCAATCTTCTCCTCCTTGGGCAGTCGTTGCTGAGTCATTAGACCCACGAGCCTCGCTCTTTGCTCTGCCGATGCTTGCTTGCACGCCGATATATAGGCAAAAGTCTTCTTCCCCTCGAGGATATCGCCGCCAATGGCTTTGCCAAACGTCGCAGGGTCGCCGTATACATCGAGCAGGTCGTCCTGTATTTGGAACGCCAAACCTACGTTCACCCCGTAGTTGTATAGGTCTCTCTGCGCCTTCTCGTCGGCACCTGCAAGGATAGCCCCAAGTTGTAATGCCGTACCTATCAGCACCGATGTCTTCAGCCGTATCATCTCTATATACTCCTCTTCCGTCACCTCCTCCTGCGTCTCATAGTCGCTATCGAGTTGCTGCCCCTCGCACACCTCCGTCGCCATCTTGTTGAAGGCAACGAGTATCTCGGGCACAAGCGCCTTCGGCAAACGCCCAATCTGCTTATACGCCTCAATCAGCATCTGGTCACCCGACAGAATAGCCGTGTTATCGTCCCACTGTACATGCACCGTCGGCTTGCCTCTACGCATCGGAGCATTGTCCATTACGTCGTCGTGCAAGAGGGTGAAGTTGTGGAATATCTCAATCGCCAGCGCTGCCGGAACAGCCTCTCGTGGCTCCTTACCGAACGCCGATGCACCGAGCAACACCAACAACGGACGAAGACGCTTGCCGCCCGACGATAACGCGTAGACGATAGGTTCGTACAATCCCTTAGGGTCTTTGCTCCAATCGAGTGCTGTGAGTGCCTCGTCAACGAGGATAGAGAGGTTATTGTTCATGATGATTAGGCTCTAAAAATGGTCTTCTATGATGTCCGAAAGCACGTCTGCTATCGCCAATCCGGCGGCACGCACCTGCTGAGGTATGAAACTCGTGGCAGTCATGCCTGGCGTTGTATTGATCTCCAAGAGGTTGATCTTCCAACCTTCGGTGAGGATATAGTCGACACGGATGATACCTTGACAGCCCAATATGTCGTATATATGCAGCGTCAGTTGCTGCACTGCATCGCGCACCTCGTCGGGTATACGAGCCGGAGTAATCTCGCTCACCTCCCCATTGTACTTCGCCGCATAGTCGAAGAACTCGTTCTTACTGACCACCTCCGTGATAGGGAACGCCACAGCCTTGCTCTTTGTCTTATACACGCCGCAAGTAATCTCCACGCCCTTCATGAATGCCTCGAGGATAACCTCGTCACCTTCCCTGAACGCACGCTCAATAGCCGGCTGTATCTCGCCTTCTGTCTTCACCTTTGTACAGCCGAAACTGCTGCCGCCCACGTTACTCTTTATGAAGCACGGCAACCCAATCTGGCTCACTACCTCCGCATCCGTTACTGTCTCGCCCTTGCGAAGCAGTATCGATGGCGAGATGTTGATACCGAAATCCTGTAGATAATGGTTGCATGTGTACTTGTTAAACGTCATCGCTGCCGCCAACACACCGCAACAAGAGTAGGGCAATCCTATCATGTCGAAGTATCCTTGTAGGCGCCCGTTCTCGCCTGGCGTGCCATGAATAGTGATATAAGCAAAGTCAAATCCCTGATGTTCACCTTGATAGGTATACGAGAAATCGTTCTTATCCACCGCCACGCACCCTGCTGCTTTGGGGTCATCTAACACGATATGCTCGTGGTCAACGGGCCATGCCAACCACTCCGACCCACGAAGGGTCACGATGATAGGCGCATACTTACCCTTATCCAAGAACGAATATATGCCTTGAGCGCTCCTCAGAGACACCTCTGCTTCCGACGAATCACCGCCGCAAACGATTGCTATTCTGCGTTTCATATTGTCTTTATGCTAATTACCTTAAGTTACAAACACGGCTGCAAAGATACTTCTTTTCGGCGATATACCCAAATATTAAAATAAATCTCCTAAAATCCTCCCATTTCTCCCCCGACAATCAGCCGCAAATCTCGGGCGTATAACCCTACCACATCCCTACCACTACCCTACCACTACCCTAGCATGTAACACTTTCATAATACTCTTATAAGACTCCTATCTCGATTTTTCAGCCACTTACACAACCCTCATTTCGGCGTAACTCAACACCATTCCGCTGCAACTCTCTATATGTTGTGTTTTTGACCTATTTTTTGACTCCGTAGTAAGCCCTTCCGCTGCCGCAAAATGGCAATAATTTTCACCCTTTTCATAAAAATCTCTCTTTAAACCGCAAAAATCTCTAAATTATATAAGTTTGGTACAAAGTTTGTTATTTCATTTGTGTGTTTGTTACACACTAACTATGTGCAGTTTACAAACTAAGAAACGATCTAATTCATAATTTAAAAACATAAGTACTATGTTGAAGAACGAAAAAATTTCTATTCTATTGTGCGAAGATGATCTAAACTTCGGCATGCTGTTAAACGACTACTTGCTCAGCAAGGGTTACAATGTTGATCTCGCTCAAGATGGCGACGATGGTTGGGTTAAGTTCTCCCACTCTAAGTACGACCTCTGCATCTTTGATGTCATGATGCCGCTCAAGAATGGTTTCGAACTCGCTAAGGAAATACGTGAATCGGGTTCCGATGTGCCTATCCTCTTCCTCACCGCTCGCACCTCGAAAGAGGACATCCTCGAGGGATACCGTGTAGGTGGCGACGACTACATGACCAAACCTTGCAGCATGGAAATCCTCATGTACAAGATCGAGTCTATCATGCGCCGTATCTACAAGCGTGATCTCGACAACTGCACCAACTTCCGTCTTGGTCGTTTCGTCTACAATGCAAGCCGTCAGGCTCTCTTCGATGGTGATGTTAAAAAACACCTCTCTTCACGCGAGAACGAGTTGCTTCTCCTCCTCTGCCAACATGCTGGCGAGTGCGTTGAGCGTAGTTACATCCTCAAATCTATCTGGCTTAACGATAACTACTTCGCTGGCCGTTCGTTGAGTGTCTACATCAACCATGTTCGTAAACTCTTGGCTTCTGAACCTTCCGTTAAGGTGATGAGCGTTCACGGTAAAGGTTACAAAATCGTTATCGCTGAGGATTAAGAACATCCCCTATGAATAGGCATCTACTGGCTCCCTCCCTCCTCTCTGCAGACTTTGGTCGCTTAGCCGAGGAAGTCGAGATGATCAATCGAAGTAAAGCCGATTGGTTACATGTAGATGTAATGGACGGGGTATTCGTACCCAACATCTCGTTTGGCTTTCCTATCATGGAAACGCTCAAACACTATGCACAGAAACCTCTGGATGTACATCTCATGATTGTACATCCAGAGTGTTATGTGGATAGGTTTGCCGATGCAGGAGCCGCCTCTATCTGCTTCCACCTCGAAGCCGTCGACGACCCTCGACCTATCCTACAACAGATACACAACAAAGGTTGTAAGACCGCCCTTGCTATCAATCCCGACATCCCCGTCGAGAATCTCTTCCCTTACTTAGCCGATGTTGATATGGTACTCCTCATGTCCGTCTTTGCCGGATATGGTGGACAACGCTTTATCGACGAAACTTGGACTCGCCTACAGACCCTCCGACAGGAGATGCAGCGCCTACAAGTAACACCCCTCATCGAGATTGACGGTGGCGTGAATTGTGACAACGCCCAACGGCTCTATAACGAAGGGGCCGATGTCTTAGTGGCTGGCAGTTCCGTCTTCAAAGCAAATAACCCTGAACAGGCTATACTGGCACTCAAAGGTATTGACTAAAGAGCGATGTACCGCTTACCCAAAATAGCGTTCGCATCTCTGCTCCTACCTGTTATTGCCGGCATCGCTATTGGCTATTCCGTTGCACCCATCAACCTCCTCTCTGCGCTGATTATCCTCAGCGTTGCCCTTATTCTCTTTATCGTCGGAATCACCCTCTGCCGACAGCCTTACAAGCGTTACACTCTCTTAGCCGCCTTGATGGTCGTATTCTTCCTAATCAGTTGGATACAGACTTCCCGAACCGTCAATTCTACCTGTTTTCCTTACTACGAAGACGAACGAACCTACCAGATTCAGGTCTCTTCGCAGCCCGAGGGAAATGGGAACGCTATGCGTTTCGAGGCGTGTGTCATGGCTACCATAGACAGCACTTCCTTAATCCCCATCGACAAGTCTATCTTTGTCTCAATAGCAAAGGACTCTCTATCGGAAACGCTCCAACGAGGTGACATCTTATTGGTGCACACCTCTGTTGTCAATCCTAATAAAGGCAACCCGTGCGAGTTCGACTACGACGAGTACCTCCGTCAGCATGGCTTATGTGGTACGGCGTATGTCTGGTCCAACTCTTGGGAACGCCTTGAGCACCGACCTATCCGTTCCCTGCGTGCCTATGCCGAGGATTGTCAGCATCGACTCAGTCAGTACTTTCTCAATACCGGTATAAGTGGCGATGAATGGGGCGTGATATGTGCTTTGACCATTGGTAATCGTGATGGACTCGATACGGAGATGCGGCAACACTACTCGGCTGCAGGTGCTATGCATGTCTTAGCCGTCAGTGGTCTGCATGTGGGGATCGTCTATGGCGCTCTCTTGTTCTTGCTCACCGGCTTTGGTTTCTACCCTGTGCAGTATGAGCAGAAAGGCAGGCGTCTGGCAAACACTATCTTCCTTGTCTTTGCTCTTTGGGCGTATGCCTTCCTTACGGGCCTATCGGCTTCCGTCATGCGTTCGGCTCTGATGTTCTCGTTGCTCACCATCGGTCGGAGCCTGGAACGAGACACAAGCACCCTCAATACCATTGCCGCCTCCGCCACTATCATACTCCTCCTTCATCCCCTCATGCTCTTTAGCGTCAGTTTCGTCTTGAGTTACTCGGCCGTTGTATCGATTGTAGTACTTCAACCCCACCTGCAAGACCTCTTGCATCCACGCAAATTCTTCTCTCAAAAGTTATGGGACCTCATCACGGTCTCCACGGCTGCACAGTTGGGCACCATGCCTTGGACCATCTATTGGTTTTCCCAGACCAGCAACTGGTTCATACTCACCAACATTATAGTAGTGCCTGCGGCTGGTTGTATCCTCTATGCTGCCCTTGCGGTTCTACTCACTGCCCCCATACCTGTCATCTCGGCTTTTATAGCCAAAATACTGTATGGATTGACTTGGTTCCTCAATCACTATGTCGAATGGGTAGATTCTTTGCCTTTCTCCACCAGCCATATATCCTTCTCCCTGCCGATGCTCTGTTGCTGTTGTGCCTGCGTGGTATGTATCACTTTGGCTTTCGTTTACCGCAACCGCTATTGGGCACTAACGGCCTTGCTTTGCATCGTTGCTATCCTCGCCTGCGATATCTACCGCCAACAGACAATAAAGAAGCAAGACGAACTCATAGTCTATAATATCTATAACGCCAATCTTCTTGTGCACCAAGAAGGAAACACCCTCACTATCCTCACCGACGATACTACTTCCGCCATGGGTTGGACTCAAGAACTACGGCGCAAACGTTGTATCCGGCAGGTCGATATGATAAACCTCTCGTCGTATCCAATCTATTCCTTCCGGTATGCCGACAAGGACTATGTCTTAGTGCGAGACTCGGTGTTTGAGGGGTATCAGTTGCCCGTACCCGAGACGACCGACTACCTCCTCTTGGGCGACATTGGTCGTGTAGGGGCAGAGCGGATTCTACATCAGTTCAACACCCACGAACTGATACTCATGCCTACCCTTCGTCGTTGGAAGGCACAGCAACTCGTTACCCTCTCCAACGAAGCCGCTATCCCCGTCCACGATATCCGCCGCCATGCCCTTATCATCCCAGCCCGAGAGTAACCCCTTGGAGCATGAAGAATAATTGTCTATCTTTGCACAGATGTTAGATAAAGAAATGGAACATACTAAACATACTATTTACTCTCTGCGTGAGTTATGCAGTTTCGTCTATGAAGCAGTGGATACGCTATGCCCTGAGGACTGTTGGGTGCGTGCCGAGATAAGCAGTCTCTCGGTAAAGAACGGACACTGTTACATGGAGTTGATTGAGAAAGAGGAGCATGGCGGTCTCTTAGCGGCTAAGATGCGTGCCACTTGTTGGGCTAATGTCTATTCGATGGTGTCCTCTTACTTCATCTCCGAGACCGGACAGTCCTTGCAAGCCGGTATGCAGGTCCTTTTGTGTGGCAATGTCTCTTTCCACGCTGTCTATGGATTGAGTTTCCAAGTAACCGGTATCGACCCATCTTACACCTTAGGCGATATTGCTCGTCAGCGACAAGAGACTATTGAACGCCTGCAGCGGGATGGGGTAATGGATATGCAGAAAACCTTACCCTTGCCTTCGCTCTTGCAGCATATAGCCGTCATCTCTTCTGCCGATGCGGCGGGTTATGAGGACTTCTGCAATCAGTTGCAGCACAACACGGCCCACTTCTACTACCATACGGAACTCTTTCCTGCTGCCGTACAAGGTGACCGTGCCGAGAAGTCTATCATCGATGCTCTTACGGCTATCTTTGAACGCCGCACGGAGTTCCAAGCCGTGGTTATCATACGAGGCGGGGGTGCTACTACCGACCTAAAGTGTTTCGATAGTTACGACCTTGCCTTCTACTGTGCTCAGTTCCCTTTGCCTATCATTGCAGGTATCGGGCACCAACGAGATGTATCGGTTGTGGATATGGTTGTCAATATGAGTGTTAAGACCCCTACTGCCGCTGCCGAGTTCTTTATCAACCATACCTTGGCGCAGCAAGAACACTTGAATAACCTGCGCCAACGCCTGCAGGTGGTATGCCTGCAACCTATCATGCAGGAGCGCCAGACCCTATTGCGCTTGCAGATGCGTATCCGGCAAGCCATGGTGCAGATGCTTACCGAACGCCGTACGCACTTGCAGTTACTGCAGAAAAGCATTGTTCTCCACTCTCCCGAACGACTCTACAAGATGGGTTATTCGCTTACTACCTGCAATGGAAAGCCCGTTCATAGTGTATCTGACCTGAAAGCAGGCGATGAACTCATCACCGAGTTGGTAGATGGCAAGGTGGCATCCATAGTAAAGGGATAAGAGAAGTAATGAAAGCAAAGCAGCCGCATAAGTATGTCTTTAGTCGCCGCCAACTGATTGGTGCCGTACTCTTTGGCTGCATCATGGTGATAATCATTGTTCTGAGTGTCTACCTCCACCGTATAAAGACCGAGCAGAATCTGCAAGAGACCGAACTGGAGATAGTGCAGTCGAAGGCTGAGGCTATTGAGAGCCGCTTGCAGCAAATGGGGCAGTACGATACTTCCTATAAGAAATACGAGAAGCCTGCCCTGCAGATGTCTATCTTCGACCCCAACACTGCCGACAGCACCACTCTGCTCAGTGAGGGCATACCCCATTGGATGGTGCGTATGATGCTGAACTACCGCCGTAAGGGTGGGGTATATAAGACCGTGGAGGACCTAAAGAAGATTCCGCACATATCTGACTCTCTCTATGCGCAGATTGCACCTTATGTGCAGATTGATACTCTCTTGTTCACAAACGACACTATCCCCCATCATGCTTTTGCACAACAGTGGCAACAGAAGAAAGATACGGTATTGGAACTCAACGCTTGCGACACAGCCTCACTGAAACTGCTCCGTGGAATAGGTACTTACACCGCCGTGCAGATAGTGCGTTATCGGCAAAAGTTAGGGGGTTATGTATCGGTAGAACAACTGCGTGAGATAGAAGGCATAGAACCTTCTTTATTGGATTCCTTGTATGGACATCTCACCGTATGCACTGATTCTGTTCGTCCTATACCCGTGAATCATAGCAGGTTAGAGAAACTGCAGCGTCATCCTTATATCACTTTCACGCAGGCGCAAGCCATCTATGACCTTCGTCGTCGCCTTATCCATCTCAATAGTATCGACGACCTCAAATCCTTAGATGCCTTCTCCGATTCCGACCTCCTCCGTCTCACCCCATACCTCTCTTTTGAAGACTAAAGGGGTGTTTCTAAGTTATCTGTAGTTACTCAGAATAGAAACAATACCCATCGTAGGGTTTGTTGTTGTCTTTGCGAGACCAAAGCAAAGTATTCGTGGAATCGTAAGCGCATAGAAGTTGGTAAGAACCGCCTCCGTCTATCAAAGTCATATTCTGTGGTATGAGACCATACTTTGACCCGAACCGCTCGTAGGTGGTATGGGTATATAGCATATTGTAACCGTCCTCCTCTTTGACATATACACCATATACAAACTCATGATAGATGTTCTGTTTCGTATCCGTTAGAGTGTTTATTGCTTGCAACTGCAGGTAATAATCGATGGGATAAGAGTAGTAATAGTTATTTAGGTATAGAGTGGCTTTATCTCCTATTTTCATTCCAAAGTCATAGAGTAACACCTCGTTACCGTCTTTATATAGGTATATTTTCTGTTCGGTAATATCTTCTCTTAGTAAGGCATATAGTTGCCAATTGGTCTTGCTCTCAGAATAGGTAAGCATTACTTTCTTGTAGGTGACACCCTTTATCGTGGAGTCGCCTTGTATGGATTGAATAGATGTCTTGTATGTAACAGATTCAATCTCGGGTGTAGAGGCTGATGTGTAGAGCACGTTCCATTGGGAACCCTCATCCAATAAAAGACGATAGTTATCTACCACAGGGTCATCATGCTTCCCACACGCACTCAGTAGCAACCCACATCCCACCAAACAAGGTAATAAACTGAATAAATTGTGTTTCATAGGTATGGTGTATTCTTATTGTATTAATGTGTAAGTTAGGATCTGAAAACCATCATTGAGATTATCAACAGATGAAGCTGTAGATGGCATTGATGTTTCACCTGATTCTCTTTCTATTGGACCTTCAGCATTGACATTGAATAACTTAAGATTATAATATCCATCGCATATACCATTCCAACCATAGCAACAATGCACCAATTGCCTTTTTTGAATATCGGAACCTATTAAAGATGTCCCATTATAACAATATTTAGTTCTTTCTTGATATAATAAACCATCTATTGTCCAAGCATGACCATGAGCACGTATGTGAACTGGTGTTAAATTGCTTAACATGTTTTGAATGGTTGTTATTGTTACATCGTCAGTTATGTTTAAATCGCTGTATTTGTAATATTTATTCAAGCAGAATTTTGCATTTTGTATATTTGATGATGATGACTGTACTCCGTATGAAGTATTACATTGTTTCCCTATCTCTGCTATGATTTTTGCCAGGATGTCTCTTTGAGTTGTATTTGTCTTGTATGTTTCAATAAGAGTGTCCCAATCAACAAATTGTCCGCCTATTGTTGATGGGTATTTATTTGCAGATATTAGTTGAACTAAAGCAATTGCTACGCAACCAGCAACAGCTTGTTGTCCATCTGAGGTAAAGCAGTATTTATTATAAGGCGTACTTTGACCAATTTTTATCTTGACGCGAGGATATATTTTCCCAGATGTTGTCCAGCTACTATATTTATAGGTAAATCGACCTAATAGGTCTTGTGAGTCAATAGTTCCATTGTCTTTTTTAAATTGAAATCGGTCGTTTAGATAATTGTTTACCAATGTGCCTACCGTAGCAGATGGATTTAACGAATAGTCATTTTGAGC
>CAVJQD010000033.1:0-21391 GCA_963651555.1 uncultured Clostridium sp.
TTTTCAAACGTCAAAATGTGTGCTGAAACGTTTGAATCTTCTGTAAGCCGCTCCCAATCGGGGCTGAGACCACGTTCCAGCCTGCAAAATGACCTATAGACCCAAAAAAATCTAAAAAATAGGCTCCATTAAAGTCCATTAATGGGACATTAAAAGATAGCGGATTTAACAATTGGTTGATTGACAATTTACAATTTTGCTGCGGTTGGTAAAGAAAAAAGGTTGAAGGTATTGCGTGTAAAGGAAAAAGGTTGTACCTTTGCACGCATTTTGGACGTAGTCTCTGGCAAAATAAAGAAATAGCGTATACTGCGTTCGTTAACCCATTAATGATAAAGGACAATGGATTTAATTAAGATTGCTGAGCAAGCATTTGCCGGTGAAAAGAAAGAGTTTCCTGCATTCAAGTCAGGTGACACAGTAACGGTAGCATACCGTATTAAAGAAGGTAACAAGGAACGTATTCAGGAGTTCCGTGGAGATGTAATTCGCATCTCGGGTAGCGAGGACAAGAAGCGTTTCACAGTTCGCAAGATGTCGGGTAACGTAGGTGTAGAGCGTATCTTCCCTATGGATTCTCCATTTATTGAGAACATTACCGTTAACAAGTATGGTAAAGTGCGTCGTGCTCGTCTGTTCTACCTTCGTAACCTCACAGGTAAGAAGGCACGTATTCCAGAGCGCCGCGTAAAGTAAATTGCTCATTATTGTTCAATCGCTGTGCTTAGCAAGTGCAGCGATTTTTTTATTTCCGTTAATTATTCCTGTTATGGCTCAGAAGACGAATGCAGCTCGGTTGCTTGATGCTGCGAAGATACATTATGAACTGATTTCTTATCCTGTTGATGAGAATGATTTGAGTGCGGTGCATGTGGCGCAAGTGCTCGGTGAAGATGTGTCGTGTGTGTTCAAGACGCTTGTTTTGCGTGGCGACAAGACGGGTATCTTTATCTGTGTTATCCCTGGTGACAAGGAGGTTGACCTGAAGAAGGCAGCCAAGGTAAGCGGAAACAAGTCGTGTGCGATGGTGCAGATGAAGGAGTTGCTACCGCTAACCGGGTATATCCGTGGTGGATGCAGTCCGATAGGTATGCGCAAGCCTTATCCGACATATATCCATGAGAGTTGTCAGCAGCATGAGAAGATCTATATCAGTGCAGGTTGCCGTGGGATGCAGATCTGTATTCAGCCTTCGGACCTTATTGTGTTTGCATTGTTGCATACCGCAGACTTGGTGGGCGGAGAGTAAGGACAACTACTTCAAACGTTGTGAACGGACACCTGCGGCGTATTATCTTCAATTATATACAAAACATGGATAATTTTTGAGAGATACCATCTTTATTGTACTATAATTCTGCGGACGAGGGCGTCCGTGTCCCCAACGAGTTGCAATAATTATCATTAAATCAAAATAATAGGGAGTTCTGATGTGGTTGTCCTATTCTTATTTCGTTTCTTGACTTTTGCTATCGAGTATTGATTGGATGTGCAGCATCTCGTCACGGAGTTGAGCGGCTTCGATGAAGCGTAGATCTTTGGCGCAGGCGAGCATCTCTTTGCGTACCTTATCGAGTGCTTTCTGCAGTTCTTTCGTCGACATATTCTCGAGTATAGGTAGCGTGACGGCATCGTAGACCTTGGTGACGGTATATTTCTTCTCTTCCTCGGTCGGTGCGTTGAGTCCTGAAAGCGGATTATCAAGGGCTTTGCGGATAGCGGTAGGCGTTATGTGATGCTCTTCGTTGTACGCCATTTGCTTTGCACGACGCCGTTCTGTCTCATTGATAGTGAGTTGCATGCTGTCGGTAATCTTATCGGCATACATTATCACACGGCCATTGACATTTCGTGCGGCTCGTCCTGCAGTCTGCGTAAGACTTCGATGGTTGCGCAGAAAACCCTCTTTGTCGGCATCGAGAATAGCCACGAGACTGACTTCTGGAAGGTCGAGTCCCTCACGCAGAAGGTTGACGCCGACGAGTACATCGTAGATACCTCGGCGCAGGTCTTCCATGATCTGCACACGGTCAAGCGTGTCCACATCGCTGTGGATATAGGTGCATCGCACACCCGCTTTGCGCAGATAGTCGTCTAACTCCTCTGCCATGCGCTTGGTGAGAGTGGTTACGAGTACTCTTTCATCTCGCTCAATGCGTTGTGTAATCTCCTCCAAGAGGTCATCGATCTGATGTTCGGAAGGGCGTACAACAATCTCGGGATCGAGTAGCCCTGTAGGCCGAATCACTTGGTCGACCACAACGCCATGTGACTTTTGCAGTTCGTAGTCGGCGGGTGTGGCGCTGACATAGATAGTCTGTGGAGTGAGTTCCTCAAACTCATCGAAGGTGAGAGGTCGGTTATCGCGACAAGCAGGCAATCGGAATCCGTATTCGACAAGGTTCTTTTTGCGTGCCGCATCGCCACCATACATCGCACGAATCTGTGGCACAGTGACGTGGCTCTCATCGATGACGAGCAGTAGGTCCTTCGGGAAATAGTCGAGCAGACAGTAGGGTCGTGAACCTTCGGGACGAGCATCGAAGTAGCGGGAATAGTTCTCCACCCCCGAGCAGTAACCTAACTCTTGTATCATCTCGAGGTCGTAGTTGACTCGTTGCTCAAGGCGTTGTGCTTCAGCCTCTTTGCCTATCTCATTGAAGAACGCAACTTGGTTTTTCAGATCCTTTCGTATCTCGTTGATGGCATTGGCGACACGTTCCTTGGTGGTGGTGAAGATGGAGGCAGGGTAGATGTTGAAGACATCGTAATCGTCGATAACATGCTGGTCGATAGGCTCGTATGTGTAGATCTCATCGATCTCGTTACCCCAAAAGACGACGCGCACGACATAGTTGGCATAGGCAAGGAAGATATCTACAGTGTCACCCTTAACTCGGAAGTTACCACGGTTGAGGTCGAGGTCGTTTCGAGTATACTGTGAAGCAACGAGTTGCAACAGGAAGTTATCGCGCACCACGGTGTCGCCTTTGCGTATCTGTATGGCGTTCTGCGAGAAGTCTTGGGGGTTGCCAATACCGTAAAGACAACTGACGGACGACACCACAATCACATCCCGCCGCCCTGAGAGCAGTGACGCAGCCGCACTCAGTCGCAGTTTCTCTATCTCGGAGTTGATGCTGAGGTCCTTCTCGATGTAGGTATCGGTCGATGGGATGTATGCCTCAGGCTGATAATAATCGTAATAACTGACGAAGTACTCTACGGCATTGTTCGGGAAGAAGCCTTTCATCTCGCTATATAACTGAGCAGCAAGTGTTTTGTTATGCGAGAGGATGAGGGTAGGGCGATTGATCTGTTCAATGACATTGGCGATGGTAAATGTCTTGCCCGAACCCGTGACACCGAGAAGGGTCTGCGCCGATTCTCCATCGTGCAAGCCGTTTACCAACTGCTTAATAGCCTCGGGTTGGTCGCCCATCGGCTTATAGGAAGACTCGAGATGAAAAGTATGATTCGACATGGTTTAGGATATTTGTTATAATTAGTTTACCCAACCCAGTTGTCACGGTCGAGGTTGCGGTAACTGATGGCTTCGGCGATATGACTGACTTGGATGTCTTGCGAGCCTTCAAGGTCGGCAATGGTGCGAGCCACTTTGAGTATTCTGTCGTAGGCGCGAGCCGATAGCCCTAAACGTTGCATGGCGTTCTGTAACAATGTGTTACATTCGGCATCAATGGCACAGAAATGACGGATCTGCTTACCTGACATTTGGGCATTGCAATAGACGCCATTGACGCCAGCAAAGCGTTCGGCTTGCACTTTACGTGCCCGTAAGACACGCTCGCGTATCTGTGCACTATGCTCTTCCTCTTTGTGCGAAGTGAGTTCGTTGAACGGCACGGGCACAATTTCAACCTGAATATCGATACGATCGAGGAGCGGTCCTGAGATACGGCTAAGGTAACGATGCACCATACTTGGGTTACAGGTACATGCATGCGTGGGGTCGTTGTAATGCCCACAAGGACAAGGGTTCATCGCCGCCACGAGCATGAAACTTGCAGGGTACTCCACCGACATCTTGGCGCGAGAGATACATATCTTTCTGTCTTCAAGCGGTTGACGCATAACCTCGAGCGCACTACGCTTATACTCAGGCAGTTCGTCTAAGAAAAGAACGCCATTGTGCGCTAAAGAAATCTCACCAGGCATAGGGTTTGTACCGCCGCCAACGAGTGCTACATCGCTCACCGTATGGTGTGGACTACGGAAAGGTCGTTGCGTGACAAGCGAGACATCTCGACCTGTATTGCCCGCCACAGAGTGAATCTTGGTTGTCTCAAGTGACTCTTGTAGCGTGAGCGGCGGAAGGATACTCGGTAAGCGCTTCGCCATCATACTCTTACCAGCACCTGGAGGACCTACCATAAGGATGTTATGCCCACCAGCGGCTGCCACTTCCAAGGCTCGCTTGACATTCTCTTGACCTCTGACATCGGCAAAGTCGAGTTCAAACTGTTGCGAAGGACGCTCAAAGGCTTGCTGCATATCTATGGTGACGGGCTCTTTCTCCAGTGTGCCATTAAGGAACTGCTCCACCTCGTGCAGGTTCTCCATACCATAGACCTGCAGTCCCTCTACCACTGCCGCTTCCTCTGCATTGGCAGCGGGTAGGATGAAACCACGATAGCCTTTCTCTTTTGCCATGAGAGCGATTGGCAGCACGCCACGGATAGGTTGGAGTGTGCCATCGAGCGAGAGTTCGCCCATGATGATGTACTCATGCAGACGGTTGGACAGCACTTGCTCGTCTGCAGCCATGATACCGATAGCCAATGGCAGGTCGTAAGCCGCACCTTCCTTCTTGATATCCGCAGGTGCCATGTTGATGGTGATCTGCTTGAAGGGCATCTTATAGCCATTGACTTTGAGGGCAGAGCAGATGCGCTCGTGACTCTCTTTGACGGCATTGTCGGGCAAACCCACGAGGAAGAAATTCGTTCCTTGCGTGAGATACACTTCTATGGTAACAGGCACGGCGTCGATACCGTAAACGGCTGCGCCAAAGGTCTTTACTAACATAATATTCTACTTTACTATTTGCGTAGAGTCATTCTCTACCTTGTTCTTTTTACTCTTGCGTCCTTGCCCACCGAAGTCGTACTTAAACATCAACCCGACGCCTTGCACCGTGTGTGCTTCCTTGAGCGAGTACTTGTCGACGGTGTGCGTATAGGCCTTCGCACGCCAATGCCCTGACGGACTAAGCATATACTCCACATCGAGGTTGCCAAAGATAGGCTGGTTGCTGATATCGTTGTAGCGGTAACCGAAGTTGCCGTTGATGAGCAGTCGGTTGTTGGGTTGGTATTGAAACTGCGTCTCGTACTCTTGACTGGCGTCGTAGCCCGTGCCATCGGTGCGGATATTAAAGCCCACCGTAAAGTCCTTGGTGAGTTTGCCTAACCAGTTGTTGATCTGCCCGGTGATGGTTGAACTGAGCAACGAATAGGTCTCGCTCACACCCACATTTTCGGTGGTAGTCTGCAGATACTCAGGTGTATAGAACTTATTGAACACCAGTAAGTAAAGTATCTGTCGCATAAGCATCTCATCGGTGTTGATGATTGACTTCACTTGACTCGTGACGCTCTCGTCAGACTGCGGCAGCTCGAGCCCAAAGGAGATGACTGGGTTCATCAAGTAGTCCTTGAGATAGAGGATACAGTTGACGGGAACGGAGGTACGGTTGGTCGACAGTTGCGAGAAGTCGGAGCCGAACAAGTCGCGCAATGAGGCGGTGGTAGAGTAGTGCGCACTGGCATCTATCTGTGGGTTCTCGGCTTCACCGCTGAAGATAACCTTACTGTTAGGACGTATAGTGAACTCCTTTCGGATGACGTTCTGGAAAGTGAAGAAGAACGACCCCTGTTGCAAAGTGTACGTACCGAAAATCTTTATGTCGTCCGCAGCCATGTCATACTTCACTTTGATGTGTCCCTCGCCTCTACCTTCGAGGTGGTCTCCCGTCTTTGGGTCGATGATGATATTGACCTTAGCGGCCGGCGTAGCCTCAATCTGCAGGTCAAGATACACCTTCGTATTGGTCTCTTCCTCGTGCGAATGCTTCGTCTCTTTCTTGACGGGCTGCGTATGATCGACAAAAGTAATGAACGAGTTGTCGTGTGCACTGCTTGCGCCGCCGATAGAGAGGCTAAACTCTGTGTTGTTGCTTGTCTGCGCATCGGCGGATATACGGCACTCGTAGAGGTCACCATGGATAGCCGCTGCCCCTGTGCCATAGACCTTGCCGTAGAACATATCGTTGCGTGATGGCGGAAGGTCCATCACCAAAGCGTTGTTGCACGAGAGGTCGATGTCGTAACGGAAGTCCTTGAAACAGCCATCGTGACTGAGTGCACCGTTGACATAGAGCGGGTTATTCTCGGCGTCATGCAGCTTGATATGCGAGAAGTTGATGCTTCCATAGTCCATCGTAACCGAGTCGGTGAAGTAATAATGCGTACCCAACATCGGGATACCGAGTCCCGCATCCTTAGCCAAGGCACGACCCGTCACATGAGTCTTCCTGTTCTCGCCGTATACATGCACCGAGCCAAAGGCACGCCCATGAAGGTCTTCGATTATGCCTTTCGTCCAGAAGTTGATAAAACCGAGGTTCACAGAGTCGGCATCGATATACAGATCCCATCGCTGATTGTTCTGCGGCGCCACAATACCCGTGATGTCAGCCACGGTGTCGCCATGTTCTACCACCGACCCAAAGATATCGATAGTCTTCTCCTCGCGGTTCAGACGGGCAGTGGCAGAGGCATCACCAACAAATTGACCATTGATGCAGGCACTGTCCATCCGTGCATCAGCCTGAAGCATCGGCGTGCTAAAAAGACTGTAAACGGCACCTTCGGCTGTCAGTCGCCCACCGAATGAGATGACGTCCTTCGCCTCAGTGAAGTCCAAGATATAATCGAGTGGGAAGTCACTGATGTCGAAGTGGATAGAATCCTCGCTGCGCTTGCTGGCTATGCCGTGCGCATAGATATACCGATGTGCATTGCCCAATCGGAAATTCTGCACCTGAAGGGATGTATCCGCCATCGCATACTTGACGTGCCCATCGGAGATGGTCCAGACTGAGTCGGACAACAGTATCTGCGACGGCAGTAAGTGCAAGTCGATGAGCGACTTACCCGCATACTGCGAGAAACGAGTCACGCTCCGTATTGCACCTTTCGTCTTCTCTTCCTTTGGGTTAGCGAAGTCGAGGTTGAAGGTCACAGAGTCGCTGCGCGCAATGGACTTGAGATAGAACTGCAAGTCACCAATGGCTTCGCCCGCCGGAGTATCACTGGCGTAGGTCTGCATCTGTGCCGCAAGATTGATTTGGCTCGAACGGTTGTCGAGGTTAAGTGCTACATTGTCAATCTTTTTCTCGCCCTTAACAATAGTGGGCACCAGCACTTGCAGCGCAAACTGCTTCTGCGGCTCCGAGATAAAGCCCTTGATAGTCGGCAGGTCGGGTATTGATACAGGCAACTCAAGCACTTCGCTGATGAGGTCAAGGTTCTTGAAATACGCATAGAACTGAACATCGTTCGTCGCCGGACTCTGTGCTATCGTCTTGCGTTCGTTCTCGGAGAGCAGACGAGGCAGGTACTGCATCAGCAGCCGCTTTATGATGGTCGGCAGTTGGCTGTACTTATATTGCCCCGAGATGTTCGCATTGAGGTAGTCCGACTGTATCTTAAAGTTCGTAGGCCGCTGATTACCAGTCTCCGCAATGATGCGCAGCGACTGCATATACAGGGTCTTATCCTTGTTGGTAAACGAGAGCGTATCGATGGCAAGCGTGCCGTTGATGTTGTCCAACCGATTGCCCACAATGTCGAGCGAGAGACAACCCCGTAAGTCCGATTCCGGATACCGCTTCGAAAGACCCATCTCACCCAAGTGCAACCGGTCGAGGCAGAGGTCGAAGTCGATGATAGGCAGACGCTTATGTAGGTCCACTAACCCGTCGAAATGAAGCCCAACCGCTGGGTCATCGATACGGATGATGCCCTCATATTTGTGCTTCGAATAGGCACCATCGATGTGAATATTCTTGTAGTTATACCCGTTCAGGTCGATAGCCGAGACGGTTGCACACAACTTCCCGTGCATCGGATGGTCGATCCCCGTGTGGGCATCTACCTGTGCCCGAAGCGACACGTTCCCAACCTTCTTGCTACCCACCAGAGGCGACAAGCGGAACCGCTTGGTCTGCACCACGCCCTTGAAGTAGAGGTCCTCAATACGGTTCACCGTCCTAAGCGAACCCTGCGTCGAAATCGACCCCAACTTCGATGTGAACACGCCGTACAAGTCAAGGCTGTCAATCCGCCCTTGCAGCGTTCCCTTGTAGTGCACTACGCCCAGTTGCGCCAGCGAACGAGGCAACTGATACGGCCTGTTCTGCATGTCCGATACGAAGTCTTGCACCAACGCCTTGTGCAGAGTAAGGTCCTGCAAGTCCGCTGCAAGGTACGCACTGTCGATATTTGGCAAGCCTACAATCGACACATCGCCTTTCAGTAACGAATACTGTTGGTAACTGACTGTGAGGTTTTTAGCATGCAGTTGGCTCACTTTACCCTCGATGCTGCCGGAGAGCGAGATACCGCCAGTGATCTTCCCCAACGCCGGAACGAACAGACCTATATCGTGCGGCGAAAGCACCGCCTTGTCTATCTTCAGCGCCACACCGACATCGCCCAGCGTCTGCCGATTCAATTCCCCTGCCGGAAAAGCCACTTGCACCGTCTGCGTCGTAAACTCCGAGTGCGGAAGTCGAACCTGCATCCGAGGCATGCGCACGCCCTCGCCCGTCATCAGCAACCGAGCCTGCATCTCCTCCAAACGGAACGAGTCACGAGACAGCGTCAACGAACTATCTCGCTGCCAGACAGTACCTTCCAGATGGTCAACCTCAGCGTCCAGAGAGTCCGTGCTGTAGTGATTCAGTGCCAATGCAGCCTGAACACTCCCCGCATACCAGTCGTCCCAACGAACACGGGCATTGCTGAGGCTCACGTTCTTCACCTCGACCATCGGAGGCGTATCTCCCTTAGTCTCAGGCAATAACACGCGCAGAAAATCGTAGTTCTTACGCACCGAATCGACCGAATAAACGTTGATATAAGCGTCCTCCAACGTCACCTCTCGGAGGATAACTCGTTTCTTAAAGAAGCCTCTGAAGTCGAATTCAGCCACCGCATTGCGAGTGTAAAGCAGCGTATCTCCTTGTTGGTCACCGACATAGATATCCCCAAGAGCCACTTTGTTGAAGAGCCTGTAGTCCGCTTTGCCGATGTGCACCTCAGCCTGAAGCCCGCGTGACAACTCCTTCGCCACAACCTCCAGCATCGCTGTCTGCACCTTGCTGCTACGGATGAGCATAAAGAGCATACCCACCACCAAGAGGCTGCAGGTCAATACAATACACAATATGTACACAAAACGCTTCATTGCTCGAATACTCATTAAACCGTCACCCCGATGTCCCTATAACTACCCAAAACAAACTCCCTCCAAACCCCCTCCAAACTCCCTCCAAACTCCCTCCAAACCCCCTCCAAACCCCCAAGGTACACCGACCGCAACTTAATACCTGCAAAGATATACCTTATTTCCATATTATGCAAATATCGACCCATAATTCCGCTCTCGCCGCATCAAAATACCATAAATAAGCCCCCTATCTAAATTCTAAAAGCCGACCCTCTCAATTCTAAAAGCCGACCCTCTCAATTCTTAAAGAAATATATCACGACCCAATCTCGAACCCATACCCCTCCTATCCCCCACTTGTCCCGACCCTGTCCCGAGCCTATCTGCGGCTTATGACGAAACAAACACGGTAGATACACGGTAGATATACGGTAGATACAGCTTACCTTATGCTACTTTCTCCCTACTTTCTCCCTGCTTTCACTGACCAAAAATCCTCACAAAAATCAACCTAAACCCATCCAAAACCCAACTTAGAACCCTTCAAAAAGCCAAAAATATACCACAAAGCATTAATAAACGAAAATATAAATCTTAACGCCAAAACACCCACATCCGAACTCATCAAAAGACTCAACAGTCCCAAATTTCAATCCATCAGCCCCATTTGTTATTTGTTAATTGTTACTTGTTAATTCTCCCGACACACCCCTCTTGCACCATCCAGAAATCTTTCCTATCTTTGCAACCTAATTCACACAACGCCATCACGGACAAGAAACCCGACATACAGCCATTCACTTCATGGATTGAAGTCACCGGAGACAGAGTCAACAACCTCCGAAACATTGACGTCCGCATACCTCGATACGCCCTAACCGTCATCACGGGTCTATCCGGCAGCGGCAAGTCCAGTCTCGCTTTCGACACGCTCTTTGCCGAAGGACAAAGGCGCTATATCGACACTTTCTCCTCCTATGCCAGAGGCTTCCTTGGCAGCCGTGTGCGACCCGATGTCGACAAGATAACCGGTCTCAGTCCCGTCATTGCCATTAACCAACACACCACCAACCGCAACCCTCGTTCCACCGTGGGCACCACCACAGAGATATACGACTACCTCCGACTCCTCTATGCACGCGCTGGCATCGCCTACAGTTATCTCACCGGTGAACCCATGGTCCATTACACTGACGATCAGATACTTGAACTCATCGTCAACGAATACGCAGGAAGACGAGTACTGCTCCTTGCACCACTCATCAAGGGCCGAAAAGGTCACTATAAGGAACTCTTCGAACGCCTTCGCAAGAAGGGTTTCGTCTATGTACGCATCGACGACGAAGTCAAAGAAATTACCGCAGGCATGCGGCTTGACCGCTATAAGCGACACAACATCGAATTGGTCGTTGACCGCCTTAAGATTCCACAAGCCGATTCCGCTAAGCACAACGATATCGACCGCCAACGCATACATGACTCCATCGAGAAAGCCATGCAGCAAGGCGAAGGCGTCATCATGATTGTTGACTACGATCAGTCCAGCAATCCTGTCAAACCAAGGTATTACTCCCGCACCCTCATGTGCCCCACAACGGGCATCTCTTATGCCGATCCCGCACCTCACACCTTCTCCTTCAACTCACCCCAAGGTGCGTGTCCATGCTGTAAAGGACTCGGTGTCGTCAACAAAGTAGATGTCGATAAGATTGTTCCCAATACCTCCTTGTCCATTGCTGAAGGTGCCATTGAACCCTTAGGAAAAGCCCGCAAATCCGCCATCTTTGAGCAGATAGAACTCATCCTAAACAAGTACGGTGACTATACGCTTCATACCCCTTTCAAGCAACTTCCCGAAGAGACCGTCAACGAACTCATGAATGGTTCCGAAGACAACTTTCCATTCTCCCTCGCAGGAGTGGCATTGAGCAATAGCCACTACGAAGGCATCGTCCGCTATTTAGAGATACAGCAGGAGAACGCTGCCTCCGAAGAGGAACAGCGATGGGTGCGCAAGTACTCCGTAGATGTTGAGTGCCCCGAATGCCATGGCGCACGACTATCCAAAGAAGCCCTCAGTTATCGTATAGGCGACAAGAACATTGCCGAACTATGTGACATGGACATTGTCGACCTAATGAAGTACCTCGACAATATTGAGGACAAACTGAACAAGAAACAACAACTCATAGCCCACGAGATACTCCGTGAGATACGGTCACGCCTCCAATTCATGGTCGATGTCGGACTGCAGTATCTCTCGCTCGCACGCTCCTCCGATAGCCTATCGGGTGGTGAGAATCAGCGTATCCGACTCGCCACGCAGATTGGCTCTCGTTTGGTCAATGTTCTCTATATCCTCGACGAACCCAGCATCGGACTGCACCAACGGGACAACGAACGTCTTATCCATTCCTTGCGCCAACTGCGTGACCTCGGCAACACGGTCGTAGTAGTGGAACACGACGAGCAGATGATGCGCGATGCGGATTATATAGTAGACATCGGACCACGAGCAGGGCGACTTGGTGGAAAGGTCGTCTTTGAGGGAACGCCCTCCGAGATGCTCAAAGCCGATACCCTCACTGCCCAATACCTCAACGGCAAACTGGCGATTCCGAAAGCCGACAACACCCTCTCCCTTGAAGGAGCGGATTGGCTGCGACTCTATGGCTGTACTGGCAACAACCTCAAGCATGTCGATGTCGCCTTCCCTCTGCGCAGAATGATATGCGTCACCGGCGTCTCCGGCTCAGGTAAGTCGACCCTCATCAATCAGACCCTATATCCGCTGCTTAGCCAGCACTTCTACCGTTCCTTGCCAGCACCGCTCCCTTACGAACGCGTAGAGGGACTCGAGCATATCGACAAGGTGGTATGCGTCGACCAAAGTCCTATCGGTCGTTCTCCTCGAAGCAATCCTGCTACCTACACCGGTGTCTTCACCGACATACGGCAGTTGTATGTCCAACTACCCGAGTCGCAGATTAGAGGCTGGAAGATGGGACGGTTCTCCTTTAATACCGCCGGCGGTCGTTGTGAAGAATGCTCGGGCAACGGCTACAAAGCCCTGCAGATGAACTTCCTCCCCGATGTCTATGTTCCTTGTGAAGTGTGTGGTGGCAAACGGTATAACAAAGAGACACTCGAGGTTCGCTTTAAGGGTAAGAGTATCGCCGATGTACTCGACATGACCGTCAACCAAGCCGTCGAGTTCTTTGAAGCACAACCGGCTATACTCAACAAGATAAAAACCCTACAAGATGTCGGACTTGGATATATCCGTCTCGGACAGAGTAGCACAAACCTATCGGGAGGTGAGAGTCAGCGCATGAAACTCGCTACCGAACTCGCCCGAAAAGATACCGGTAACACAGTCTATATCCTCGACGAGCCCACCACAGGTCTGCACTTTGAAGACATACGAGTGCTGCTCTCTGTATTGCGAGAACTCACCGACCGTGGCAATACAGTCATTATCATCGAGCATAACCTCGATGTCATCCGAGCATGTGACTATCTGATTGATATGGGACCCGAAGGCGGACGAGCAGGCGGACAAGTAGTGGCTACAGGCACTGCCGATGACCTCCGCAATAACCCTGCATCCCTCACCGGCCGATATATCTAACCGACATACCCATAACAAGAGTATAGCCGTGTAAAGCGGCTACGCTTGTTAATTGTTAACTGTTACTTGTTAATTGAGAGTCTCTCTGCCCACCATACCCACAGCATAAACAGCATAAAGTAGAATAGGTACTTAAAGATATAGGCATGAAAGAGGTCGAATAGTTCGACATGATGCTCCACTATCATGGCTATTATCGTGATGCGTAAAATGTTAAACGCATAGATGCAGACCAGTCCCAAAGGGATAAACCAAGCCTTACGCTTCCAGCTACCACGAGCCACAAGCATTATCACTATCCAAATAAAACTCTGCTTCAACCCTGTGCAACTCCACACAATAGACACGCCGTTACCTGTATCGAAGTGGATATAATACGGTTCGTAGTAGTGCACCGTGTCCCGAAAGAGATGAATCAACCAATAGGAAACCTTTGCCACATGAGCCGACAAGAAATCGAACGGAGCCGAGATGTTCCAACCGAACCAGTGTACAGGTCCACCATGCTCATCGGCTACTATTGTGAACTTCCAGAAGTAGTTAGCACACAGCAACGCTATAACAAAGAGGATGACATCCTGATATGGTGCCAAACTGCGAATAATCTTATTATCCCGCCAACTACTACTCATTGCCTATAGTAGTGCGAGCAAAAGGAACGGCTTCTAAAGGACAATACTCGCCGGCTAAGTACTTGTAATAACCCGCCTGCGCAATCATCGCAGCATTATCCGTTGTGTATGAGAAAGGTGGAATAAACACTTCCCAATGATACCGCTTACCGTAATCGATGAACGCCTGACGAAGTGCGCTATTGGCACTAACGCCTCCTGCTACTGCCACTTGCTTTACGCCCAAGTCTTTGGCTGCCAAGAGTACCTTCTTCATCAAGATATCGATAACCGTCTTCTGCAGACTAGCGCATAGGTCCTTTTGGTTCTCCTCAACGAAGTGAGGGTTCTCTACCAATCTATCCCGTAGGAAGTAAAGGAAAGATGTCTTCAATCCCGAGAAACTATAGTCATATCCTGCAATGTTCGGTTTGGCAAACTGAAAAGCCTCTGCATTACCTTCCTTACCTAAACGGTCGATATAAGGACCTCCTGGGTAAGGAAGTCCCATTACCTTAGCACACTTGTCGAATGCCTCGCCTGCAGCATCATCTATCGTCTGCCCAATAATCTCCATGTCATTGAAAGCCTTCACCAAGATGATTTGGCTATTACCACCACTCACTAACAAACATAAGAAAGGATAACTCGGATGATGTTCATCAGCCTTGCCCTCACTCACAAAATGCGCCATCACATGGCCCTGCAAGTGGTTTACATCCACCAATGGAATACCAAGGCTAAGAGCCAAACCCTTGGCGAAACTCGTTCCAACCAATAGGCTACCCAACAAACCAGGACCACGAGTAAAGGCGATAGCACTCAGCTCCTCTTTTTGAACGGATGCTCGACGCAATGCCGCATCTACCACAGGCACTATGTTTTGCTGGTGCGCACGACTTGCTAACTCGGGTACTACACCTCCGTATTCTTCATGAACCTTCTGACTTGCCGTCACGTTCGACAGCAATATACCATTGCGTATTATCGCCGCACTCGTATCGTCGCACGACGATTCTATCGCCAATATAGTAACTCTCTTTTCCATATACTTGCTAACAATCACATCGCAGTCTTAATAATAAAACAGCCGACAAACAGTCAACTGCCAGCCTACAATGTAGCCATTCTTTTCGCCTGCGAAATTACAACATTTCCCACAACTATGCAAACGCCCGCCTTGACACGAGCGCAGGGAACAAAAAGACTCCGTACTTTCGCACGGAGCCTTCTCTTATCAACATAGCACGAGAATTAATGCAATCTGCAGCTGTCTTCGTTGTCTGAGTCATGGTGAGATCTTCTCTCTCCACGCTCTGGACGAGGACCACGGCGCTCTGGACGAGGACCTCTATCTCCACGTTCTGGACGCGGACGACGCTCTGGCTCTACATATCCCTCAGGTTTCTCCTTGAGAGCTCTTGCTGACAACTTGAACTTACCGGTCTTCTCATCAATCTCAAGTAACTTGATGGTTATCTTGTCACCTTCCTTGATGCCAGTCTCTTCCATCGTGTCATAACGCTTCCAGTCAATCTCTGAGATATGAAGCAGACCCTCTTTGCCAGGCATGAACTCGACGAAGCAACCGTAAGGCATAATCGACTTAACGGTCGACTCATACACCTCGCCCACTTCAGGGAGGGCTACAATAGCCTTGATCTTAGCAATAGCAGCGTCCATCGACTCCTTGTTGTTGCTTGCTATCTCTACTTTGCCACCTTCTTCGTTCTCATCGATAGAGATTACTGCACCGGTCTCTGCCTGTATGCCTTGGATAATCTTTCCACCAGGGCCAATCACTGCACCGATCATATCCTTAGGGATAATGAACGAAGTGATACGAGGTGCATGAGGCTTGATGTCGGCACGAGGAGCAGGCATAGTCTCAAGTATTTTATCCAAAATATACATACGGGCTTGATGAGCCTGAGCAAGAGCGTTCTCCAATACTTCGTAACTCAAACCATCAACCTTGATATCCATTTGGCAAGCCGTCAAGCCATCACGAGTACCCGTGGTCTTGAAGTCCATATCACCCAAGTGATCCTCATCGCCAAGGATATCGCTAAGAATCTTATAATTGAGTTTACCGTCTACCAATTCGGAAATCATACCCATTGCAATACCACTAACAGGCTTCTTGATAGGTACACCGGCATCCATCAAAGCAAGCGTACCAGCACATACGGTAGCCATCGAAGAGGAACCGTTCGACTCCAATATATCGCTCACAACGCGTACGCTATAAGGGAAATCCTCTGGTATCATGTTCTTCAATGCACGGCATGCAAGGTTACCATGACCAATCTCACGACGACCTACACCACGCTGAGCCTTTGCCTCACCTGTTGCGAACGGTGGGAAGTTATAATGCAATAAGAAACGCTCTGAACCTTGAATGAGTGCTTCATCCACCATCTTCTCATCACGCTTCGTACCAAGAGTAACGGTAGAGAGTGACTGAGTCTCACCACGAGTAAAGATACTTGAACCGTGAGGACCTGGAAGTGGACTGACCTCGCACCAGATAGGACGGATATCGGTAGTCTTACGACCATCGAGACGCTTGCCCTCATCAAGTACGGCACGACGCATAGCCTCTTTCTCTACATCATGATAGTAACGGTCTACCATAGCAGCAATCTCGTCTACGTCAATGCCGAGAGCCTCAGCACGCTGAGCCATATAATCAGCCTTCTCTGCCTTGAAGTCTTCGCATATCTGTGAGAACATGGCTTCACGGTGATGCTTATCGGTATCAGCCGAAGTAGCCTGAGCGTAAGCACGAGCATAACTGAAGTCATGTACGGCTTGCTTCAACTCATCATCGTTCACTTCATGGCAGTACTCACGCTTCACTTCCTTGCCATAAGCCTTCATCATCTCGTTGATAGCCAAGCACTGTGGCTTGATAGCCTCGTGAGCAGCCTTGATAGCCTCAAGCATAACCGACTCAGGAACCTCCTTCATCTCACCTTCAACCATCATGATGTTGTCGTAGGTAGCAGCCACCATCAACTCGAGGTCGGCTTGCTCACACTGTTCAAACGATGGGTTGATAACCATCTCACCATTGACGCGAGCAACACGAACCTCCGATACAGGACCATCGAAAGGTATATCCGAACATGCTAAGGCAGCACCGGCAGCTAAACCAGCGACTGACTCAGGCATATCGATGCCATCGGCTGAATAAAGGGTTACATTAACGAATGTCTCTGCATGATAATTAGCAGGGAACAATGGACGAAGAGCACGGTCAATCAATCGAGCAATCAGAATCTCGTAATCTGATGCTTTACCTTCTCGACGGGTAAACCCACCTGGAAAACGACCTGCACTAGCAAACTTCTCTTTGTACTCTACGGTAAGCGGCATGAAATCCGTACCAGGAACTGCATCCTTTGCGGAGCAGACTGTGGCAAGCACCATCGTGTTGCCTAGCGTCGCCATCACTGCACCATCGGCTTGTTTTGCCAACTTGCCGGTCTCCAATGTGATGACTCGACCATCTGGGAGAGCAATCTCCTTCTTAACAATATTCATTTAGATCTTTTCTTTTATAGGAAGCATTACTTCCTTGTTAATTACTTTCACTCGAAAAATCGCGCAAAGGTACTCTTTATTTACCAATCTCGCAATACTACCTCAATTTTTCCCAACCCTAAACCCGAAAATCACATCATAAATACAATAAACTGCTAAACTGACATCAACCATTTCAACTTCTCCTAAACTAATAAACTCCTAAACTTCTAAACCAATAAACATTGCAAAGATAATACCCAAACGCCCGTTTGTCAAGGACGCGCGTCCCTAAAATTTAGAGGTATGAGGACGTGCGTCCTCATTTTCGCGATAACAGACTATAATCCAGTAAGATGCTGACTCGAAAAATAATCAAGAAGAATGCTTGTAGTGGAGCATCGAATGCAAAAGTGAAGGTAGGTGCGCATGATTTTATCTTGTATTATTGCATATCCAAAAATAAACCTATACCTTTGCACTATAAATTAGTAAACAACGGATATCTATGGCAAGACCAATTAAAGAGACCCCTGTGTTAACAGGGAGAGATGCAGAGAGGTTTGTGCAGAATATGTACACGCCATCGCCCGTCTCGCAGCAATATAAAGACCAAATGAACCGCACTTTCGAGGTCTTCAAACACGCAGCCACTTTCTCGCTGTGATATATCCTTATGCGCATACTCAAACTTTCGCAAGATACAGAGATTAAGCCATTTCATAGCGAGGATAATGATTTGAACGATTTTTTGTTCTCGGACGCAAAAAGCTATACGGATTCCCTTTTGGCTGTTACATACCTCATTGAGGAGGATGATGAATGTGCTGCATACTTTTCTTTGCTCAATGATAGAATCTTGATGGACGAGGAAGAGAAAAGTATTTGGAATCGTGTCAATAGACTGATAAAAAATAACAAACGCCGCAAGAGTTATCCCGCAATCAAGATAGGTCGCTTAGCGGTATCTGAAAAATATAGCCACAAAGGGTATGGATCGCAGATATTGCAGTTTGTCCAATATCTCTATACACAACGAGAACAATATGCCGGTTGCCGATTTATTACAGTAGATGCCTATGATAATGCACTTGGCTTCTATGAGAAACATGGCTTTAAGTTCCTAACAACAAAAGATGCAGGACAACGGACGAGAGTAATGTATTTCGACTTGAAAAATGCATTATAACAACACAACAGTATGGAAAACAATACAAACAATACAATATACAGTCAAGGTGCATTGGACTTAGTGCAGGTAGCGGCACAGACATGTCTCTTGCTTGAGCATGCCTCCGAGGAAGAGCAATTCAACTTAGTAGAGAAACTCTGTCGGTTATTGCCTTTGCTCTATCTAAAGGCGCACTTGCTTCCTTCTCTTGAGCAACAGTCCGACGACTACTTGCAGGACTTCGTGACGGAAGAAGACTACAACATGGTGGTCAACGATATCAAAGACCAACTCGGAACAGACGACTCCTATCTCGAGGTTTTCGTTGACGACATGCGCTACTCCGATGAGCCTATCACGGCCTTTATATCCGAGAACCTTGCCGATATCTATCAAGAGTTGAAGAACTTCGTGGCGAACTACCAGATAGACAACGAGACCGTGCGAAACGATGCACTCGCTCTCTGTCTACAGTCGTTCCGTGAACACTGGGGACAGAAACTGCTCAATGCCCTACGAGCCCTACATGTTTTGTGGCTTGACTATCAACTCAAACAACAAGACAACGAACCGAACCTCTAACGCAATGAAAGCGATACAACATTTTCAACCCCGCATAACCAAAGAAGAGGTAAACGAACTGCCGATTGCCTCTTTCAAAGGCGAAGTCATTATCGTCAATACTCCTAGCGCTGCCGATGATGCTATCGCCTACCTCGAGCAGCAGACCATCGTCGGTGTCGATACAGAGACTCGCCCTACCTTCAACAAAGGCGAACATCATCCCACTGCTCTGCTGCAGATAGCCACCTTAGAGCGGTGCTATCTCTTCCAACTGTTGCAAATAGGCTTCACGCCTAAGATGGCAGAACTGTTTGCCAATCCCGACATAAAGAAAGTGGGACTTGCCTTCAAAGACGACCTTATCGGCCTCAAACGACTTCGACCCTTCAATCCTGCTAACTGCGTGGACTTGCAGCGGATAGTGTTGTCTTATGGCATACTCGACCTCGGACTGCAGAAGATGTTCGCCATCGTCTTCCATTGGAAGATCTCTAAGGTGCAACAGTTGACCAACTGGGAAACAATTGCGCTCACCGCAGAACAGGCGTCCTATGCTGCTACCGATGCATGGGCAACGCTGCTCATCTATCTACAGTTGCAAAAAACGCAGAAACTGCCAAAGAAAGAGTATCTGGCTCTCCGTCAGGCAGACCTCGAACTGCAACGGCAACACCAACAAGAAGTAATCGAACAGCGTCGTGCTGCAAAAGAACATACCGATTCAAAATGAATACTATCTATCTCAAACCACATAAAGAAGAGTCTATCCTGCGTTTCCATCCATGGGTATTCTCAGGCGCTATCGCACATATCGATGGCAAGCCACAAGAAGGTGAAATAGTCTTAGTGAAAGACTCTTACGGGCACAAGATGGGTGTTGGGCACTATCAAGTAGGCAGTATCGCTGTCCGTATCTTGGAGTTTATGACCGATACTTTGCCTGCCAATTTCATAGAGACACGGTTACAACAAGCACTTGCAGTGCGGCAGTCGTTAGGACTCATCTCGCCCAATAACTCAACCTTTCGTCTCGTACACGGCGAAGGCGACTTCTTGCCTGGGTTAGTAGTGGATATCTACAACGATACGGCAGTCGTTCAAGCCCATTCCGTAGGTATGCATCTTTGGCGCAAAGAAATAGCTGAGGCTATTGTCAAGCTCATGCCTACGGTGCATAATGTCTACTATAAGTCGGAAGGTACGCTGCCCTATAAGGCGCAACTCGAAGAGCGAGAAGATGGCTATCTTATTGGCGATGTCTCCTCGTGCGAAGCCCTCGAGAACGGACTGATATTCGGTATCGATTGGCTGCGCGGACAGAAGACGGGTTTCTTTGTTGACCAACGCGAGAATCGTGCCTTGGTAGAGCGATATGCCAAAGACAAGGATGTGCTGAACATGTTCTGCTACACGGGTGGTTTCTCTGTCTATGCTTTGCGTGGTGGCGCACACAAAGTACACTCAGTAGATAGTTCGGCATTGGCGATAGAGCAAGTCAATCGTAATGTAGAGCGTAATTTCCCGAACTGCGACCGGCATGCTGCCTTCACGGAAGATGCCTTTAAGTTTCTCGATACCACTACCGATACTTACGACCTCATCATCCTCGACCCACCGGCATTCGCTAAGCACCGTGAGGCTATCCGTAATGCGCTGCAAGGGTATAAACGCCTCAATGCAAAGGCGATAGAGCGTATCCGCAAAGGTGGACTGCTGTTTACTTTCTCATGCTCACAGGTCATCAATAAGGAGATGTTCCGTTTGGCAGTGTTCTCGGCTGCGGCTATGACCGGACGAAAAGTCCGTATCCTGCACCAACTCACCCAACCACAAGACCATCCCGTCAATATCTACCATCCCGAAGGCGAGTACCTCAAAGGCTTAGTCCTCTATGTAGAGTAGGGGTCGTTATTCAGAAAATTTCAGTAAAATTCGGAGTGGTACTCCGAATATTTCAGTAATTTTCGGAATTCACGCTGCAAATATACGGCATAAAAACGACTCCCGCAAATAGTTGTACAACATATTCCTCATCAAAAGTTGTCAACCGACAACTACATGTATTGATAGATAGGACGACAAACTGTACTGTGTGCTAAAGGATAACAACCCGTTGCTCTGTCGGACAAAAAAGTCCCATTCAACAACTATCAAATTACTATCAACGCCTATCAACTATTTATTGGAACAAATATTGCCGAATAGTAGCCAAATATTCCGCAGATGGTCTCGAGATATCCGCAAAAGTCTTAAACTGCCTAACTAAGAGACTGCCTAACGGCACTTGTTAGACAGTCTCATGGTATGAATATGTATTGAATATTATTGGTGTCCGGTAAACTTCCGAATCAGGTAAAAAAACTCTCTTATCCTCAGTAAATAAAGGGATGTGCCTCCAAAAAATGAAAG
>CAVJQD010000034.1:0-21096 GCA_963651555.1 uncultured Clostridium sp.
AGTAGATGGTTGGCTTGAACGAAGGAGCAATGCGAGCATTGTGACTGAGTGAAAGGCAAGCAGATACAAATAAAAAACACAAAACGCTCAAAATGTGGAGAAACATTCTAATTAGAAGCAAAATATCGAAACGTGGAATTTTTTAGAGCATCCCATTACCAATCAATACCCGTCTCACCGTGTGCCAATAAGTACGCGTTTGCCTGCGAGAAGTGCTTACAACCAAAGAAACCCTTCGATGCCGACAATGGCGAAGGATGTGCTGCTTTGAGTACCAAGTGCTTCTTCGGTGACACATAAGCCGCCTTCCGTTGAGCATAACTCCCCCATAACATAAACACCAAGTGCTCTCGCTTCTCTGCCAATGCCGCAATTGCCGCATCCGTAAACACCTCCCAACCTTTATTCTGATGACTTCCAGCCTGATGTGCCTCCACAGTCAGTGTGGCGTTCAGCAACAGCACACCTTGCTCTGCCCATCGCTGCAAGTTACCCGATGCAGGTATCGGCTTACCAAGGTCACTCTCAATCTCTTTGTAGATATTGCGCAGCGACGGAGGAATCTGCACCCCATCCGGCACCGAGAAACTCAAACCACACGCCTGCCCTGGCTCATGATACGGGTCTTGTCCAATAATCACTACTTTCACCTTATCAAAAGGACAACTGTCAAACGCATTGAATATCTTCGATGCAGGCGGATAAACCGTACCCGTATGATAAGCCTGCCGAACATACATCGTCAGCAACTCGAAATACGGCTTCTCAAACTCCCCACTCAGTTCCCGCTTCCAACTCTCTTCTATCCTAACTTCCATATAATTTTCTGTCTATATTGTTGTCTTTCTGTAATATGATTACCTCGACCCTATCGATGTGTCATATCAGCCACAAAATTATACAATCTCCACAATATACACAAATCCCATATCCCATCCCGAGTTAGTCCGCTGTTCCCGACGAGGTAAACACTGTTAAAACACGGTTGATACACGGTTGATACATTATACTTGGTATAGTGTACATACTACCTTCATAAGCCCTTCGCAATCCATACATAAGCTCTTTATAAATCAACTGCCATTATCTTTTTAATGGTTCTTTTATGAGCTTTAATGGAGGAGTATTTGATAGGGATGTTCTAAAAATTACTTTTGAGATAATTTGTGGAATTTTAGGTCTATAGGTCATTCCGTAAATATAGACCTATTTTTAATGTCATTACGAATAAGCGTAAGAATTAGAAGAAACACAACCTCAATAATGCCGCAACTCGTCCTTGTTGAAATGGAAGACCCCAACCCGTAGCACCTCGTCATCGCTGTCGAATATAGTCCACGGATTACGGAACGGGTTGTAGTTACGCACGATATGTGCATCCCGAGCAGGGGTATTCCCCTCTGCACACATCACCGCAACCTTATCTCCTCGCCGCGCCACATCCACCACTATCAACGCATGACCATATTGATGCCCTTTCCGTACTGGATACACCAACACATCGCCGGGCTGCACCTCACTAATCTTGCGCGGCTTGGTCTCTTTGTATACAGAGGACGTGCTGCACACACCGTATGCATTACGCAGAAACTTCTCCAACGCTTTGCGAGAACCGCCACCATGATACTGCAACACCTCCCCGTTAACATTACGAAAACGAATCTCCGAGTAGCGACCCTTGCTGAACAGGTACTCCGCCCGCAGACGCATCGTCATATCGGCACACTGCTCACTATTGCTCAATAGCGGCATATCAATCACAGCAGCAGACAGAAACTGCAAACGCGCCCGACGACCATTGAATAGCCGCACCTTCGTCCCACGCTTCTTCAATGGCAACTCGCGCAAGAACTTCGCATAACTACCCCCACCGCGTGTATCTTTCTCAATAGACGTATTCTCAAAGACACGCGTATATCCCACCGGCGCAGGAATATCCCCCACTGTCTTAGCATTACGCAGATTACTCGTGCATAGATACCCCCACGCGCCCGCGCAACACACTACGCACACCAACACCACAATCCCCGCAACTCTCAATACTCTCTTGATATGTCCTTTCATAACTACTTATATTTATCTCTCGTTGACTATTCCACACCTTACATCACAATATTCACGATTCTGCCAGGCACGACGATAACTTTCTTAGGCGTATTGCCATTGAGTTGTGCAGCGGTTTGCGGGTCAGCCAGCACAATACGTTCCACCTCTTCGCGTGGGGTGTCCTTGGCTACCTCTATTGTGAAGCGCACTTTTCCGTTGAACTGTACAGGGTATTTCTGCATGCTCTCGACCAGGTATGCTTCATTGCACTCTGGCCATTGCGCATCACATACGGTTGTGGTATGTCCGCAGCGGTGCCAAGCCTCTTCGGCTATGTGTGGAGCGTAGGGCGCCAGCAGCACAGCAAACACTTCGAGTATGGCTTTCTTGTTGCAATGCAGTGCCTGCAGTTCATTTTGTGCTATCATGAATGCGGGGATAGATGTGTTGAACGAGAAGTTCTCGATATCCCATGTAATCTTCTTGATGAGTTTATGTAGGCTGCGCAATTCATCAGCGGTAGGCGTCTCATCCGAAAGGTTCTCGTACATGTTCCACAAGCGTTTTAAGAAACGATGCACACCGTCGATACCATTAGTGTCCCATGGCTTGGACATCTCGAGTGGCCCGAGGAACATCTCGTAGAGACGCAGGGTATCAGCACCGAACTTAGCCACTACATCATCCGGATTCACTACGTTAAACATTGATTTTGACATCTTCTCAATAGCCCATCCGCAGCGGTACTGTCCATCCTCGAGTATAAACTCGGCGTCTTTATATTCGGGCATCCATGCGCGGAAAGCATCTTGGTCGAGGATATCATTGCTGACGATGTTCACGTTCACGTGAATCGGTTGCACCTTATCTTTATATTCAGGCGTGTCAATCAGCCCGTACGAAACGTATGTGTTCTGGCTGCCGACCAATCGATAGACAAAGTTAGAACGCCCTTGAATCATACCCTGGTTGATCAACTTGTGGAATGGTTCATCCTCACAGATATAACCGAGGTCGTACAGGAACTTGTTCCAGAATCGACTGTAAATCAAGTGCCCGGTAGCATGCTCTGTACCGCCGATATAGAGATTCACTTGTCGCCAGTAGTCGTTAGCCTCGTGGCTGACGAGTGCCTCGTTGTTATGGTTATCCATATAACGGAGATAGTACGCCGAAGACCCTGCAAATCCTGGCATTGTACATAGTTCGAGTGGGAAGATGGTCTTGTTATCAATTAATGCTTTATCCACTACTTTGTGGTTTTGTTCATCCCATGCCCAGCATTGTGCATTGCCGAGAGGGGGCTCGCCTGTCTCGGTGGGCTTGAAGTTGCTTACTTCGGGCAACAGTAATGGTAAACACTCTTCCGGTAGCGTGTAGGGCATGCCATGTTTGTAGTAGATAGGGAACGGCTCGCCCCAGTACCGTTGACGGCTGAAGACAGCATCACGCAGGCGGTAGTTCACCTTCACGCGACCAATACCTGTGTTGGTGATGTACTCCTTCATCTTGGCAATAGCCTCTTTCACCTGCAGTCCATTCAGAAAACCGGAGTTTATCATGATGCCCTCTTTGGCATCGAAACTCTGTTCGCTGACGTCTGCACCTTCGATTAGAGGAATGATAGGCAAGTTGAAGTGTTTTGCAAAAGCATAGTCTCGACTATCATGTGCAGGCACTGCCATAATAGCGCCTGTGCCGTATCCTGCTAATACATAGTCGCTTATGTAGATAGGAATCTCAGCATTGGTAAGAGGATTGATAGCGTATGAGCCCGTGAATACACCTGTCACGCGGCGGTCGGATATACGTTCACGCTCAGTACGGTGTTTCACCATGTCGAGATATGCGTCTACAGCTGCTTGTTGTTCTGCTGTCACAACTCGGGCAACATACTCGCTCTCAGGGGCTAGTACCATGAAGGTAACACCGAATACTGTGTCTGCGCGGGTGGTAAAGATGGTGAATGGTTCATCTTGTCCTTTGATGGCAAATTGCATCTCTGCCCCTTCGCTGCGACCTATCCAGTTACGTTGTGTCTCTTTTAGACTATCTGTCCAATCGATGCGATTCAGACCTTCCAACAGACGTGGTGCATAAGCACTCACGCGTAGGTTCCATTGACGCATCACACGTTGTTCTACAGGGTAACCGCCACGAACGGACAAACCTTCGCTTACTTCGTCATTAGCCAATACACATCCCAGTTTCGGGCACCAATTAACTTTGGTATCTGCCAGATAAGCAATACGATACTGCATCAGTCGCTCCTGTTGTTGTTGCTCGGTTAGAGTGGTCCAAGTTGGGTCTTCTGCTTCCCATTTAGCAATCAGTTTGCTGATAGGCTGTGCCTTCTGCAACTGCGTATCATAATACGAATGGAACATCTGTACGAACGCCCACTGTGTCCAACGATAGAAGTCAGGGTCGCAAGTCTTCACTTCACGATCCCAATCGTAGCAGAACCCAATCTTCTGTAGTTGTTCAATATAACGTGCGATGTTCGTCATCGTGGTTTTCTCTGGATGTTGACCGGTCTGTATGGCATATTGCTCTGCCGGCAAACCGTATGAGTCAAAGCCCATCGGGTGGAGCACATTGAAACCTTGCAGACGTTTGTAGCGACTGTATATATCACTAGCTATGTAACCAAGAGGGTGTCCTACATGTAGCCCCGCACCACTCGGGTAGGGGAACATGTCTAGTACATAGAACGGTTTCTTATCGCTCTTGTTGCTTACTTTATAAATACCATCTTTTGCCCATTGAGATTGCCATTTCTTCTCGATCTCTGTGAAATTATATTCCATTATTTTCTTATTTAATTTCTATTTTAAAGTCCTAATTCTTTACGTATCTCTTCCGCTGACACAAACTGTATACCGTGTATTCCGACCGCTTTTGCGCCTTCCACATTGGCAAGATTATCGTCAAAGAATACTGCGGTATTCGGATTGATATGGTATCTGTCAAGCAAAATAGTATATATTTTGGGCTCGGGTTTGAGACATTTTTCATCTCCTGACAATACGAATCCTTCTAGTAAGTCGAAAATAGGATACTTCGACCGAATTTGATAGAATGTCTCTGCCGACCAGTTGCTCAGTCCATAGATGTGATATCCGGCTGTTTTAAGGTTTTGCAATAGTTCCTGCATACCGTCTATCTGGTTGCCCATCATCTGCTTCCAATCGGTCCAGTACATGTGTATCTCTTTCTCATATTCCGGATGTTCGGCTATCTTCTCTGCAATCCCATCTGCGAAAGGCTTTCCTCCATCCATTTGTGCATTCCATTCAGGAGTGCATATATTCGTAAGGAAATAGTCTGTCTTCTTCGTGTCTCCGAAATAGGAATCATACAGATAGTGTGGATTCCAATCCACTAACACCCCACCAAAGTCAAATATTATCGTATCTATTTTGTTCATACTATAGCAACTTCTTTACTTGCTCATACACATTCTCTGCGGTGAACCCTAGTTTCTCATCAAGTACCTTATATGGTGCCGAGAACCCAAAGGAGTTCAATCCCCAGACCGTTCCATTCTCGCCGACCAACCCATCAAGCGTACATGGCAGTCCTGCCGTCATACCAAATCGCACTACGCCTTTTGGTAGTACTGCTTCTTGGTATTCTTTGCTTTGTTCGCGGAATAGCCCTTCGCTCGGTACGCTGACTATCTGTAGACGTATACCGTCTTTGCGCAGAAGATCTGCTCCTGCCACCAATGTACTCACTTCGCTACCCGATGCCAGTAATACAACTTGTGGATTCTCATCTTTGCTTACGATGTACGCTCCCTTGCGGAAACCATCCAAATTCGTATTTGGTACGGGTGCAATATCTTGGCGCGATAGTATAAGTGCAGTAGGTGTCTCGATATTCTCCATTGCCAGTCGCCATGCCATTGTAGTTTCCTCAGCATCGGCAGGACGCAATACTAGCATCGAGGGTTTGCCCGAGTGGTTATGCAGTTTCTCCATCAGTCGTATCTGCGCTTCTTGTTCTACAGGCTCATGGGTAGGTCCATCTTCCCCCACGCGGAACGCATCGTGGCTCCAAATGAATTTGATAGGCACCTCCATCAGGGCAGCCATACGTACAGCCGGCTTCATATAATCGCTGAATACGAAGAATGTGCCGCAGGCAGGGATGATTCCTCCATGCAATGACATACCAATGCATACGCACGCCATAGTCAGTTCGCTGACACCTGCTTGCAGGAATTGTCCTGTGAAGTCACCTCGACGGAGAGCATGCGTCTTCTTTAGGAAGCCGTCTGTCTTGTCAGAGTTACTTAGATCGGCGGAAGATACAATCATATTCCCTACATTTTCAGCAAGGTACGATAGTACGGTGGCCGATGCGTTACGTGTAGCAGCTCCTGCTTTTTGTTGAATCGCACTCCAATCGATGCACGGAGTATCGCCGCTCATAAATGTCTCATACTCATTGGCAGCCAGAGGATTAGCCTGTTTCCATTCATAATATTTCTCGTAGCGATTGTTGCATATCTCACGTAGTTCTGCCGCACGTTTGTCATAGAGTGCTTGCACATCATCGAAAATACAGAATGGATTTTCTGGATCGCCGCCTAGATGCTTAATAGTCTCTTCAAATGATGCTCCTGACTTACTTAGAGGCTGACCGTGTGTTGAACATTTGCCCTCAAAGTTCTCACCTTCTGCAGTGACGCAGCCCTTACCCATCGTCGTGTGCCCAATAATCAGACTCGGACGCTGATGCTCCTCTTTCGCTTTCTGCAATGCCAAACGAATAGCACCAGGGTCATTCCCTGGTATCTCCTGCACATACCAACCCCACGCCTCATACTTGGCTGCCACGTCTTCCGCCGTCACCGCATCACAGTTCGTAGACAGTTGCACACGGTTCGAATCGTAGAACATGATGAGGTTGTCTAGTCCAAGATAACCCGCAATACGCCCTGCCCCTTGCGAAATCTCCTCTTGAACACCGCCGTCCGAGATAAAAGCATATATTGTCGGATTGTGCACCTCCCCATATCGAGCATTGAACCACTTGGCAGCAATAGCGGCACCAACGGCAAAGGTATGCCCTTGTCCGAGAGGTCCCGACGTATTCTCAATACCTCGTGCCACGCAACGTTCAGGATGGCCAGGCGTCACACTGCCCCATTGACGCAGGTTCTGCAGGTCCTCAAGTGTATATTTGCCCGTTAGGCACAACTGCGCATAGAGCATCGGAGCCATGTGCCCTGGGTCAAGGAAAAAGCGATCACGCGCCTCCCATTCAGGGTTCTCTGGGTCGTATTCCAAGAACTCGGAGTAGAGTACATTGATAAAATCTGCACCTCCCATGGCACCACCTGGGTGTCCACTTTTGGCTTTCTCTACTGCTGCCGCTGCGAGTATGCGGATGTTGTCCGCTGCTCGATTCATAAGTTGTGTGGTGTTATTCATATTCATATATCTTTGTTTCCCAATATATTAGAATGTCCATCCTAAATAATAGTTAAACCCAATATTCGTATCTTGCCTATACCCGAAACCGGGTATATAATAGGCTGTCAGTTTGTTTTCTTTGCGCGTCATCAATATCTTCAATCGAACACTCCAACCGATATGAAAGTGCTTATATACTTGCACTTGACAACCGGCAACAACCTCTCCCCATACATCACATCGCACCTGTTTAGGATAACTCAGCCGAACCTCGTCCTGCCAATAATCGTGCGGCAGAAGGATATTGCTCGTCGTATGCTGTTGTACAGCGGTGCCAACACGCAAACCCACCAACAACTTATGCGGCGAATCCCTATGTTTCTTCAGTGCACTCAAGTCAAGTCCCACTCTCCCAAATCCGCCTCGTCCTTGAAAATGACCCCTATCAGTCGACACATTGGCTTGCGCGTACCCCAACTCGAGGGTAGGGAAGTACCGCTGACAGAGATTCGCATTGACCATCATCTCATAACTCTGCACCTTTCCCTTACTCATCGCCACCTCGAGAATAGGCGTCCCAAGGTCAATCTTTAGGTTCATCCCATTCCAAATGCTGTCCTTCGCCTCTTCGCCAAAAGCCAAGAGAGCAATGCTTAGAAACATATTTAGCAACAACGTCCTTTTCGTCATGGCCGAAGAGTGATATGTAACCTCGCATTATCTTGTGCCACGTTCTCAATGGTCGCATTGATCATCTCAATATTATCCACCAATCCCCCCGTGCAAACAATGCTGTCGAGCGTGTAATAGACAAAACAACCACATGCCATCGAGATAAATGTCGGGTTGTTCTGATGGTATACCTTCAAATGATTCTCAGCTGACCCACCTACTGTGAAAACGAACTCCGTACAAGTGGTATCAACTCGCAGTGGCAGACTAAGAGTCGAAACACCACTTTGATGGTTCATCCAAATAGAGTCTTGCCCTGCTCCCCAAAGATTGATGTCCGGCAATGCCGTTTGTGCGATAGTGTCATGGCTCGCATTGATCGAATCCACTTTCAGCACAACCTGCAGCCGTGCCGTATAATCGGTTCGGCACTCGGTATCCACACTGCAGCCGATGAACAGACAACCCGTCATCAATAGCCCCAATAGATATCTCCATGCCTTCGTCATAGTCTTTTTACATCAGTGTCCTAACCTCCGTCTTGAGTGCCTCTAAAGCACGCTGTGTTGGCGTCTCGCCGTTGGATGCATAACTGGTTACCAATAACTTAGCCATCATCATAGCATCGTCGGTGGCAGCAAACTGTTGCGCACAAGTGTTTACAAAACGAAGCATCTCCTCCTTCGCAAAAACGATATTCGTCCACACCTCGTCACTCACATAGATCTGCTGCGAGAGGTTGTGGTCAAACTCTTTGCGGATAACCTCAAGCAGTTGCTGCTGCAGTTGTTGGCAGTTCAGCGCACTGATATCTAAGCGGAGCAACATGCGACTCGGCTCTAATCGTTCAAGCAAAAGCGTGAAACGCTCGTAGGCCTGCAACCGCACAGCGGTAATGGTCTTTTGCGACTGTTTGCGCAACTCGAAGTTACGACGAGCCGCCTCGTTCTTCATCTGTTTCTCCGTTGCAAGCCAAGTTGCCAACAAAACAACCAGCGCCGGAATGGTGTATTTGAGTACTTCTAACATATTCTAATCCTTTCAAATAACCCATAAATGACCGCTTTCGACCGTCCACAATGAGCCGTTACAAAGATACAACATTCTTTTCAAACCGTAAAATATTCTCCCGATTATTTTCCAATCTCCCATCTTTTGAGCCGTTTAATGCTTTACCACTACTCTCGTACATATGTAATTTGCTACACAATATGGAGACGACACGCCCTCGTACGTGTGTAATTTGCTACGCAATATGGAAACGACACGTCCTTGTTCGTGGGTAAGTTGCTACGCAATATGGAGACGACACGCCCTCGTGTCGTTCGGGTCGTCAAACCCGTTTGACTATGCTACACAATTGTAAATCGTCAATCGTCCAATTGTCAATCGTCCAATTGTCAAATCAATATTCTCTTTATTTCTCTTGCACGAAGTGCAAGTATTTCTTTTTATTTCTCTGCCACACAGTGGCAAGGAAAAGCAAGGAAAAAAACAAAAAAAGAATCCCTACTCAGAGACAAGGGCAAACAGCAGCGGAAAGGCCATCTTTTGTCTATTTTCTGTAATTTTCGCTAGACCACGCAACGCTTTTCGTTTATTTTCTTCAATTTTTCTTGCACGCTGAGCCAAGGAAACAAAAAAACGCAGTGCAAAGGAAACAACGAAGAAAAAAAACAGAGGCTATCTAACGAAACACGTCAGACAGCCTCCGTCATTATGAAAATGGGAAATTTACTTAATCCATTCAAAACTAGTATACGGCTGCAAAGCAGCAGGGATATGTATTCCCTCCTCAGTCTGGTTGTTCTCCAATAGAGCAGCCACAATACGAGGCAATGCCAATGCTGAACCGTTCAAGGTGTGACATAATGCCACTTTCTTGTCTTCGCTGCGACGATAACGGCAGTGCAGACGGTTTGCCTGATAGGTATCAAAGTTCGATGTCGACGAAACCTCCAACCAACGGTGTTGCGCCTCCGAATAAACCTCAAAGTCATAGCAGAGTGCTGCAGTGAACGACATATCGCCGCCGCAAAGACGCAATACACGATAAGGCAACTCCAATTTCTTGAGCAATCCCTCAACGTGGTTCAACATCTCCTTGTGGCTCTCATCGCTATGCTCTGGCTTGTCAATGCGCACAATCTCAATCTTACTGAACTCGTGTAGACGGTTCAAACCACGAACATCCTTACCGTAAGAACCTGCCTCACGACGGAAACACTCAGTGTATGCGCAGTTCTTTATTGGCAATTCCTTCTCGTCAATAATCACGTCACGATATAAGTTCGTCACAGGCACCTCCGCCGTAGGAATAAGATACAAATCGTCCACTTCGCAATGGTACATCTGACCCTCTTTGTCGGGCAATTGACCAGTACCGTAACCCGATGCGGCATTAACCACCGTCGGCGGCATAATCTCTGTGTATCCAGCCTTGTTCGCTTCAGCAAGGAAGAAGTTGATCAACGCACGCTGCAACTGTGCCCCCTTGCCGATATATACAGGGAAACCTGCACCCGAAATCTTCACACCAAGGTCGAAGTCGATGAGGTTATATTTCTTTGCCAACTCCCAATGTGGCAACTTCTCGCTCTTCGCAATACGCTCAGCAGCAATCTGTTCGTCTATGTCACCACGCCAATCTTTCAACAACACACCCTTACCTTGTTCAATGACATCAATCATCGGTTGGTTAGGCCAATTGCCAATGCGTACTGCAAGATTGTCTTCGGCTGCAACACCCTCAGGTACAATGTCGTATGGCACATTAGGAATAGTCAACAGCAACTTCGTCATCTCGTCTGCAACGGCCGACATCTGATTGTCGTATTGTGCGATACGCTCTTTGAGGTCACCCGTCGTCTTCTTTGCCTCGTCTGCCTCGGCTTTCTTGCCTTGACCAATGAGTGCACCAATCGACTTCGAAATCTTGTTCATCTCCGATGCTGCAAGGTCCTTCTGTTGCTGAGCCTCTTTGCGCTGCGCATCAAGCGTCAATATCTTCTCGATGGCCTCTTCTGCTCCCGAGAAATGTTTCTTGTTAAGCCCTGCTATAATAGCGGCTTTGTTATCGTAAATCTGTTTCAGTGTAAGCATATACGATATTTTTAATTAATGAGATATTTTAGGGATGTGCTAAAAATTGCTTTTGAGATGATTCGTGGAATTTTATTTAGTAGATGGTTGACTTGAACGAAGGAGCAACGTGAGCATTGCGACTGAGTGAAAGGCAAGCAGATACAAATAAAAAACGCAAAGCACTCAAAAAGTGATTAGACATCCAAAATAGTAATAATATAGTTAAATGTGGAGTTTTTAGGACATCCCTTTATAATTAGCAAATCTCCCGCTGCCTGATGGGTAACCCCAACAGCGACGGGAGATTTATCTGATGCTGACATTGCTGTCAGTCCTCACCTATTTCTCAAGCCTCTGCTGGAGCAATAGGCTCTATTGATACGTAAGAACGGTCGTTCTTACGCTTGCGGAATGTCACAATACCATCTACTAGGGCATACAACGTGTGGTCGCTACCCATGCCGATGTTCTCACCGGGGAAATGTACTGTTCCACGCTGACGGACAATGATATTGCCGGCTTTGGCAAACTGTCCACCCCATACCTTAACGCCTAAACGTTTACTTTCTGATTCACGGCCGTTCTTCGAACTACCGACACCTTTCTTATGAGCCATAATTCACTGTTTTTTCTAAGTGATTAAGTCCTGCAGACTACAATCCTTATGCGTTAACTATTTCTTTAACTAATACTTTCGTGAAGTCCTGTCTGTGACCATTCAACTTGCGGAATCCCTTGCGGCGTTTCTTGTGGAATACCAACACTTTCTCTCCACGTGCCTCATTGTCAAGCACTTCACATACTACTTTTGCTCCTGCTACAACCGGTGCTCCTACTTCTACTGCACCGTCGTTGTCAATCAAAAGCACTTTGTCGAACTCTAAGGTAGAACCTACCTCTGCGCTCTCAACTCGATGAATGAACAACCATTTGCCAGCCTCGGCTTTGAATTGTTGTCCTTGCATTTCTACAATTGCGTACATTTTCTTTGTTTTAATAATTATATCGGTCAGGCGAGTGAACTTCCTATGAATCAGTCATTAAGCCACTTCTTGTGCGAGCCTACTCCGAAAAGGCTTGCAAAATTACGACATTTATCTCATCCCCGCAAGCTTTCTCGCAAAAAAAATATAAATATCCATCCTCCACCTCCCAAACAACCCCCAAATAACTACCCCCTCCCACACCCCAAAATCCGACATAAGTGCAAAATCTCTCCGACCAAAGTCCGACATCAGTAGCACATCAGTAAGTCATCAGTAGTACATAAGTAGGTCAAATCTCGGACGTATATCCATACCACTACCCTACCATTACCCTACCATGTAAGACCTATATAAGAGGTATAGAATAAGTATGCTCGTACAATGCCCAGATTATCAGCATATTTCAAACAAACTCTCAGTAACACAAAACCACACATTCATACCCATATAATGATTTTTCTCTCCAGCTTGATACCAATATAAATAACTTGTTGTACCTTTGCAGCCAATTAGGTACAAAGAAGAAATACGTATAATAATCTTATAATAATTGTGTTATGAAGAAAAGTATCTTTTTGCTGGCAGCTATGGTAGTCCTTGGCGCAGCAACGGCAGTAGCACAACCACGCGCAATTGGTGGTAATCTTGGTACTGACCTTGGTTTCTCTTATCAACATGGATTTGGTGAAAAGAACATGTTGGATGTTTCAGTTAACGTTCCTTTGATCTATGGTGTTGGTGTAGGTGGTAAAGTAACCTACGATTGGATTGACCCATTTGGTACTGCAGTACCTTGGAGCAATCGTGGTGAGTGGCATTGGTACATGGGTGTCGGTGGTGGCGCAAGTGTTTGGTTCCCTTATGCTCACGATGGTTACACTTGTTGGAACGCTGGTGTTGTAGGTCATATCGGTATCGAATATGACTTCTGGTTCCCACTTCAACTCTCTTTGGATTGGCGTCCACAGTTCGGTGTAGGTAACTACGACTACTACGGAAACGGCAACCGCATTAACTTCGACCTTGGCGGTGTATACGGTCTCAGCCTTGGTGTTCGTTACAAATTCTAAGTTGTACAAAATATAAAAAGAGAGACTGCAGTGCGTTAGCATTGCAGTCTCTCTTTTTAATAGTATCTTAGCATAGCCCTTCCGGCAAACTCACATACAGCACATTCTTTGTAATATCCACCTCCCTCACAAAATCCTCATGTGCTGGAATAAGCGTTCCATCCTCCAGTTCCCACAATACATTAATAGTACTATCATCCGTATCCACTATGCGACCGAGCTCCCCTTTGTCTTCATCTATCAAGAGAAACCCGTTCCAATCCGCTTGCTCCAATCCGTCAAGACTATCTTGCGGCAGACTCGAACGCAAGAGGTATAAATCATTGCCACACAGAAGTTGTGACTGACGTTCATCTTGTATCCCCTCCAAACGAACAAGCAACCCGTCCTCCCCACGATAGCGATACTCCTCAATATAGAAAGGTACTAAGATATTATCGCATTGCACAACAAGAAACTCCGGCTCTGCTTCTTGAAAGAGCTCGTTTTCAAGAGTACATAGCAATTGTCCTTTGGCGTCATTCGACTTCCTAACCTTGCCGATGTGTATTACTTCGTTCGACTGTATCATCCGATTTATTTACTTGTGATAGTGAGATAGCCATTACTATAAGTGGCTGTATATTGCCGTAACGCCTCGTTAGATATACCTTTGGTAGGCACGGCAAGACCGAAACTCAGGTCATATTCCTCTCCGCAAAGAGGACAAACAGCAAAGAACCCATCCACAGTTACTCCATCCTCTCGACTCAGACAATGCGGACAAGCTAAGTCGTATGCATGATACTGAGCATCCATTGCTACATAGATAAGCAGCCCTGCATAACCCACAGCCTCAGTCGGATAACGTGGTTCAGTGAAAGTGATATACTCCCCCGTCGCTGTCGATTGTAAGTGAGGATACTCTGCTAAGATGTTGATTTTCATACCCACAGGATAGGATGGAACACTACTACGATAGGTCGTGTCCTCACAACTGCAGAGCAAAAGCAAAAGGATAATATGAAAATGGCGTTTTTTCAATTCTCTAAGATACTTGTAAGATGTACCTCAAAGATAAGAGTAGAGTAGGGCGGAATATACGAAGAACCACCTTCAGAGCCTTTCTCTTCACTGCCATAACCCAACTCGTAAGGGATATAGAATATGGCATCACCGCCCACATGCATAAGCGATAATCCTTCCTTAAATCCATCTACAAGTCCCGATACGGTTAAGGTAGCACTCCCTTGCTCAAACACCCTACCGTTGATGAGTTTGCCGGTATAATCCACCACAACCGTTGCTGATTGACTCGGCATGGCGTCATATATATTACCTGCATATACCTCGGTATACTGCAGTCCACTACCCGATGGCGACTGCTTGACGTTCTCTTTCTGAGCATTCATCGTAAGCCACATCTCATTCTGTAGTTTCCAGTCAATCCAGTTATCTTGCTTACATGCAGTAAAAAGCAGCAGCACTGAGAATAGTAATAAGGTCTTTTTCATATCGTTATCATCATTTGGAAAGCCACAAGGAAGGATTCAGTACTTCAGTATCCTTGCGCACTTGAAAGAATAGTTCTGTCTTGTTATCATTGTCCGGATCAGTGTATATCTTGCCAATCTTCTGTTTAGCAGACACTTTGTCTCCGTTCTTTACATATAATGTAGTGAGGTTACTATATACGGTCCTGTAGTTACCATGTTTTATGATAACCACATTCTGTCCATCCGACACAAACACTGCCGAGACCACTCCTTCGTATACACTTCTTGCATCTGTACCTGCTGTAGTCTGTATATAAATACCTCTATTATTAACTGTTACATGCGAAAGAGTAGGGTGGGGTTGTACACCAAACTGACCACTGATAAAGCCCGTAGCAGTTGGCCATGGTAAACGCCCTTTGTTCTTCTCGAACCCACCAGCAATCAGTTTCTCTTCCTTAGTCAGAGTACTTGCCGTCCGTTTGACTTCTTTCTGTATCATCTGGTCTATACGACGGTTCAATTCATCGGCTTTCTTCTGTTGCTTCTTTTGTTGAGCCAAGAGTGTCTTCTCTTTCTTCTTTAACTCCGTTAGCATACTTTGTTGCTTGCGCTCGTCACGCTTTAGTTTGTCTTGCTCACGCTTACGCACTTGCAACACTTCTTGTTTGCTCTGCTTATTCTGCTCCAACTGTTGATTCTTATCGTCTATCTCTTGCTGCTTTGCTTTTATCTCAGTTACCTGTCGCTTGCGATAGGTAGCAAACTCCTGCATATATCGAATCCTTCGCACCATTTGATCGAAGTTATCCGCTGCCAAGATAAACAACAACGGACTGCATTGCATAGAGGTATAGTGTGTCTTACGGATAAGGTCAGCATAGTCATTCTGCAGTTTCTCTAACTCCGTTTGCAGAGCCTGCTTCTCGCTACTGAGCACCTGCATCTCAATATCCAATGCAGTAATCTCTTGATTGATGTTCGAGATAAGAGCCTTACGAGTCTTGATGTCTTTGTTTAGCAAGTTTAGTTTATTGAGAGTAGCCTTCTCGTTCTGCTTCGTCTGCTTAATCATCTTACTGGTGTTCTCCAGTTGTTGCAGAGTCTGCTTACGCTGCTTCTCTAACTCCTTTACACTCTGTGCACTTGCATTGCCTACAAGGCAACACAGACACAAGAAGAATATGCATATTCGCCTCATCATCATAGCGCTTAAGGAAGAATTGTAGAGATATCAACCAACTTATAACTACTAAGGTTCATTGCCGAGTAGTTGACTGCCCCGTTGAACTGCCTTCTAAGCATTGTCATAGTTAGTGTCGCTTGCTGACTCGGATGAGTATATTCTACCTCTACCGTCTCTGGGAACAATACGTTATCCGTCTGACTCTCGTTAAGATAACGCACCACCACCGATGCGTTCATCTTGCTCGATGCCAATTGACTCTCTTGTAGAAGGTTGTTGGTAATATCCAAAAGGAAAAGATAAGCAATATCGCCTTCCGTAAACGACAACCGTTGCTGTGTCTCAGTCTTGTCCAATGTATAAGCACATTGTTGCCAATTACCGCCCTTGCCAAAAGCAAACACATGCTGCATCGCCATTGCCTGTATATCTGCAAAGCAAACCGACAATCCAACATACTTCGACAACTCCGAGTAATTAAATTGGGTATAACGCCTATTCATCTTATCCACAACCACCACCTTTGAAGGTGTCACGTCCAAACGGAACAGTTCAATACCCAATACCGGCTGCAGAGATACGCTCAATACCGAGTCCTTGATGAACTTCAGTGTCCCATTGGCAGACATCTGTCTGTCCGAGTACTTAAGCGAGAAACGCATCTTCGTCACCTCTGCACTGCTAAAGTTAGGCTCTGCCTGCGTGATGTGTTGCACCGTCACCTTCTCTTGCTTGTTCGTCTTCGTCTGCTGACTCACATGCTTCTGAGTGGAGCAACCTTGAATAAACAGCGCAGTCACAATGCCCAATGTGACATATAGTATCTTCTTGATTGTCATGGTTTATCCTTATGTGTGATTATGTTGTAATGTTCTATTAGTGTCTTATCTTCCTCCCCCGCCGGCTGACTCTCCATCGCCTTCTTTATATAGAACTCAGCCAAGAAATCCTGCCCCTGCAGATGCAGTATCCATGCATAAGTATCGAGATAAGAAGTATTGTCAGGCTCTTTCTCAATAGTCTTACGACTCATCCGTTCTGCCTTGCGCAAGTCTCCACCGTTTACCGCCAGCGTATAGGCGTAATTATTCAATATATATAAACTCTCCGGCGCCATCAGCAGTGCCTCATCGTATGCTTGATACGCTTTCTCTAACTCACCCAGTCCTAAATAGACATCCCCTAAAACCGACAACATCATAAGGCGATACCGAGCACCTTCGTTGGTCTTTGCCGTCACCTGTACACCCTCTTCGCAATAGGCAATCACCGAATCCGTCTCGTTCTTAAGCAACATGATAGCCGCCATCCAATAATACCACTGCCCATCGTCCCCTCTATGCTTGAATCCATTGTGGATAACATACTCCCACTCCTCATCAGTTGTGGCACTATCCGTCTGCAATACATTGAGCCAACGCTCCCACGAATGCGAGTTATTCGGATTGATATCCGTCAACTGCCGCAACGCCTCCTTGGCTTTATCATACTCCCCATGCTCCGAATAATACTTATCTTGCGCCTCATATACTTCCTCGTCCAAGGGATAATCCACCGCAAACTCTTGCAACATCTGTTCCATTAGCGCACCCTGTGGAGCAAACTTCTTATCCATCTCCTGCAATGCATTGATCTTCTGCGCAACACCCCAGGAGTCACTCCGTAACGCCTTCAAGACATACTCCTTACTCAAAGCCGTATCCTTCTTGCTAATGTAGTAATTAGCCAACGAAAGCAACATATACGGATTGTCCGGATGCCGTTCTTCTTCCTCATGAAACAACTGCAAAGCACGCTCTTCCTCCCCGATAGAGAGCCACACACTCGCCCTAAAGTCTTGATAACTATAGTCTTCTGGGTTCTCCTTTAAGTAGTCATCCAACACATCTAACGCCTTCTTCCCCTGTCCATTCGACACATACAACCGATACAGCGTCAAGGTCGTCTGCTGATTCAACCCGTCCAAATAACAGATACGCTCCTGCAACCGAATAGCCTTCTTCCACTGCGACTGCTGAGCATATTCATTCACCAATGCATCTAACACGTCCCTATCATCCGGCAGACGGTCAAGCATCCGCTCCAACTCACGAACACACGACTTGGCATCCACCTCCGATAACAGCGATATATAACTGCCCCAATAGGTCTCCGGCTCCAACCGATACGCATTAGCATAGCAATAGAAAGCAAGCCCCTTCGTATCAAACCCCATCCACATATCACCCAACTCCTGCTGAGTGGCGGCATCGTTAGGATTCTTCTGCGCAAGAAACAAGTAAATAGCCATAGCACGGTCATAATCACCCTGCTGATTTGCGTCCTTCGCAGCATAGAAATAGTACCTAAAACACTGCTCCTTAGGCGATAAGTATACCTCCGCCGGACGCTCTTTCTTCCCTGCAAACATTGCCGATGCCAACGACATCAAGCACACAAATACTATGTAAAATCGTTCTTTCAAGCCTTCGTTATTTCACCCCACTGTGACCAAATCCGCCTGCCCCGCGCTCCGTCTCGCTCAGACTCTCCACCTCTACCACCTCCGGTTGCTCGTGACGTGCGATAACCATCTGACAGATGCGCTCGCCCGACTCGATCGTCTGCGCCTCACCGCTCAGGTTAATCAGTATCACACCTACCTCGCCTCTGTAGTCTGCATCGATAGTTCCAGGACTGTTCAGCACTGTCAATCCCCGTTTCAATGCCAACCCACTGCGAGGACGTATCTGCGCCTCGTAACCCTCTGGCAACTCAAGAAACAGACCCGTCGGCAGCAACTTGCGCTCCAACGGCTGCAACGTCACAGGCTCTGGCAAATAACAACGGATATCCATCCCCGCCGCCTGCGCACTCTCGTAACGAGGCAACGGATTATTACTCTTATTGATTACCTTTATCTTCATAACTATCTCACTTAGAATCGTTTCTCAACAAGCACACGCAGCCCGTCCGGCACCACGCGTATATGCGCACTCTTGCCCACCTCCACAGGGTCCCCGTCGCAATGGAATGGACCGGCCGCCGGACGAGTAATAGTCAATTCCTTAACACGTATCGTGTTCATAAACAGGTCTTTATCCAGCGTCTTCGTGAACAACTCCATCACCAAACCTGGCGTCGCCAAGATAGGAAACGGCGAAAGAACAGCAATATCCAACATCCCGTCCTGTATACTCGCTTGCGGAGCAATGTACGCAGCGTTACCCCACTGATTCGCATTCGCAACCGTCACCAAGAACGCATCCGTCTCAATGTCGACACCCTCGCCACGAAGCACGCAATGCTCCGGTGTATACTGGAATATGTCCTTGATAATCTGTTGCAAATAAGTCCGAATACCCCGCTTCCCTGCCGTCGCAAAATGCTCACTGATAAGCGCATCGAAGCCCAAACCGCAGGTACAAAAAAACGGCCTATCGTTGAGCAACGCGTAATCAACCGCTATCGCCTCCGACTTGTTCAGCAACTCCATCGCACCCTGAAACCTGAGTGGAATGCTCAGATGCCGTGCCAATCCGTTGCCCGAACCGCTCGGAATAATACCCAATGCCGTCTGCGTGTCGCGCAATCCTGCCGCCACCTCGCTCACCGTTCCGTCTCCTCCCACGGCCACCACTGCGTCAAAACCGAGGTTCGCATACTGCGTTGCCAACTCCGTCGCATGACCCTTATACTCAGTAAACACGATGTCTGGCGTCCATTGCCCATGGTCCAACAGACCCTCTATCTGCTTGGGTAGACGCCTTTTATTGTGCGTCCCCGCTATTGGATTTATGATAAAAGCGATATTTTTCATAACTAAACACAATGCAATGCTGCAAAATTACAAAAACCGTGCAATACTTGCAAATAAATCCCCCATCTTTTCTCGAAATCTTTCCACAACCCCCTCCAATCCCCTCCAAATCCCATTCCAAACTTCTCCAAATCCAAGTCCCAACCCCTCCAAATCCAAGTCCCAACCCCTCCAAAACCCCTCCAAACCCCCTGCCTGTTAATTGTTAATTATTAATTGTTAATTGTCCCAACAGGCACGATTTTTGCTGCAGTCAACCTCGTGAACGAGTCGAGTAAAGTCTGGGTGGTTCTTGGGTGATTCGTGGGTGATTCTTGGGACGTTCAGCGCACCACCTCGGCATCACGTAAGCACCTCACCGAACTCAAACCGACATTACACAAACCTCAACCAACATGAAATCAATAACACAAAGTCACCAACGTGCAACCACTAACACAAAGTCACCAACATGCAATCACCAACACAAAGTCACCAACGTGTAACCATTAACATAATACGCTTATGGCACAAATCTCAGTAGAGGCACCAGTCCTCAGCATGCGCGGCAAGGTCTCGCAGCTCTCCCGCGTCATCTATCGTCAGAAAACCTACAGCGTCGGCAGCCACCACTACCTGGGCCCCATCGAGGCGTACGTCGTCATGCGCCCGCGCGATCGACGCAAAGACCCGCCATCGCCGGCTGAGCAGGCTACCGTCGACCGCTTCCGAAAGGCGTGCAACGAGACCAAGAAGCAACTCGCTGATCCAGATCAACGTGCATATTGGGTGCAACGCTTTGAGTATCAGTTAGATCATCCCGAACCAGCGTATGGCAAGAACCGCCGTGTCGGCGAGACGCGTGTCTTCCTGCAACTGCATCTCTATGTCCGCACGATGCTCCTCCGCCAGTACACTCAAGAGGCAAAATCCGCCGAATCCCAACCCGTCGAACAATCTGTCAATCAATCAGAAACACCAATCGAAACAATAGCAGAACCCGCTGAAAAAACGGCCGCTAATACCGCCGAAAGAAACGAAAATAAAACAACGGAAACCTCCGAAATACCAACAACATCCGCAGCAAAAACAACGGATACAACAGAAACATCCAAAACAGAATTAACAGCAAAAGAAACCGTCTCACCAATGCCAACCGAACCCCGCGCCGGCGACCTAGAACTCCAAGAATAACCACTTCAACTAGCATAACTAGCTGAACAATAAATAACTATCCAAAAACTAGGAACCCGCTCTATACCATCTATACCATACTTTGTTGGGGACACGGGCGCCTCGCCCGCGGTATAGACACTGTGATTGTGGAGACGATGATTGTGGAGACGACACGCCCTCGTGTCGTTCGGGTCGCC
>CAVJQD010000035.1:0-21085 GCA_963651555.1 uncultured Clostridium sp.
AGTCAGACAATGCAAGACTTCGAAGTGCTGTTTGTTGACGACCATGGACAAGATGATAGTGTAAGCATCATACGAGAGTTTATCTCTGCTAATGGACTGAGTGAGCGGTGGCGTGTGTTGGAAACGCCAAAGAATAGTGGTCCTGCCATGGCGAGGAATATCGGCATACAGGCTGCAGAAAGCGAGTATATTGCCTTCGTGGATTCGGATGATTGGATAGAGACAGATATGCTGGAGGTACTCTACCGCAGTGCGAAGTCTTATCAAGCAGACATTAGTTCTGGAGCTGCTGTATGGGACAATGCAAATGGTACGCATCGTATTGCATGCAATCCACACGTTGGTAGTGGAGCAATAGATAGACAACAGCGGAGATATTTGTTAGGACACTACGTGAGTAATTTTGTCACTATGCTTTTTCGTCGTGAGTGGTTGCTCAACAATGGTATCCTGTTCCCTAATGCCAAGAGTGGAGAAGATAGCAGTTTTATGGGGCAGTGCTACTTGATGGCAGAGCGGGTAGCACAGACCGATAAGCCAATGTACCACTATGTGATACACTCTCAGTCTATCAGTCACAAACGAGGTGTATGGCGTGGAGGTGAGAAGAAAAAAGCCTTCGAGGCTCTCTTGCGCTATGCACGAGAGCATGGCGTATGGCACGAGTATAGGTTAGTGTTGCGTTGGGTGTATTTTAAGAAGGTAATTGTGACATCTATTATAGACTATATTCATTCGCTATGAACACTGACAATCTGCGTATAAAGTTTTACTGTCGGTCGTTTGACCTGCGGCTCTACCGTTTTTCAAAGGCTTTCTATAAGAGGTTAGGTTATCCATGTGTGCGTCTTACAGACCAATCAGCGGATGGGTATTTCTATACTATGCTGAAAGATACCGACTGCGACATTGCTATCAATGTGGATGAAGACTGCTTTAATACTTATTCACGACAGTTGCATCTCGAAAAATATTCCTACGAGGCTGTTCAAGATACATTCCGAACACTCTAATGTTAGAGGGTTAGTGAACAATACTAATGTCGTTTCTTAAGGCAAACATTAAGTGAAACTCACTTAATGTTTGGCATCAAGCGTTGTGTTATCTTCCACAAGATAATATTCTTGCGAGCCCTTTGATAAATATGTTTCATAAAGAAAGCACGCAGTCGGTAGTATATACTTCGCTGATATGCACGTTGTTGCCTTAGTCGTTCCTGTATCAATCGAACACCCCAATAATTGCGACTATAACATTTGGCACTCTCTTTGGGTTGCTCAAAGATATTAAGAAGAAATGCATGTAGAGCCTTATCTGCCTCTTCTTTTAGGTGTATGTTATTAAGAGCAGGTTCTCTAAGGTATTGCTTGTATAGTTCGGGATTGTCATCAATCTCAAGCACGCGTTGTATTACCTCATCAAAAGAGGAATAGTCTGCATAGTTTATAAAGGCTTTGGGATTGAAGTCCTTGGTTATAAGCGGGTCGCCAAAATAGATAGGAATAGTGCTTGATGCGAAGCTCTCTACAATCTTTTCTGTTGAATAGCCAGGGTAACAAGCATTCTCAAACGCTATAGAGAAACGATGGGTGCTTTGGAATGCTAGTTTATCAGCCACAGGACCGCCTACATTATTCAGCATCTTACCACCTGAATCGACATGTCTCTTGGCGTTTAGTGCTTGAAAGAAAGCGACTCTCTGCTCTGCGGCACGCCCATTGGAACATACAAAAGCACAGAAGTCTTTTTTGCGGTTTATCTCTTCATCTCTCAACTCATGCTTTGTAAGCATCCGTTCGTAGGCATTTGAATATAGAAAGTACAAGGGATAACGCAAATAGCGTTTGCCAAAGTCTATATAATCAAAACCTATAGCATAATCACATAAGTTGAAATCAGGGGTTTGGCATTCGCCTGTACAGAATATCTTGACGCTATCGTTGTATTGTAGGTTCTCGTCACCAAAGACACTAAAAACAAGATAATCAGGTTGATTATGTGAGGCGTATGTCACATAATATCCATTGGCAAGTAGCCATTTATAGATAAAATGCTCCTTATAGTTGAACCCTTGATAGAAATCAACGTACTTGATACAAATAGCCTTACCCATTGTTATTTTTTCCTTCGTATGATAGTAGATGCAATGACTCCAACCAATGTCAGTAACATAACGCAGAAGCATGCTAGTGAGAGGGCATTACCCTTGTGGTAGGACTCCGGATCGAAGACCATGGCGAGGGAGTGTGTACCAGCGGGTATGACGGCGGCACGGAGCATATAGTTAACTCGTGCTAATGGTATCTCGCTTTCTAGTTCTCCATTGTTAGTTAGATAGAGATGCCAGCCGTACGGATAGTATATCTCGGAGAACACTGCTACACGATTCTGCTCGTTCTGCGCCTGATAGTCAATGCGATTGGGCGCATACTTGGTGAGATGTATCTCGTCTGCATCGTAGGTCATGAGCGGTGCTACAGCAAGCGTGTTGGTGTTGAGTAGTGGAGCGAAGGTAGTATCTACCACGGCGGTAGTGTGGAGGTCTACTGTCTTGAGGGCGTTTATCTCATCATTGGCGTTGTCCACTACGAGCATGTTGTTCACATACCAGCAGTTGCCCATGGCATAAGGGTTCTGCACCGGTACTTGTTGTCCATTCTGCAAAGGCACGATGGCGTACTTCATGTTGAGCATATTAAGTACGGGGAACAGGCTATCTGCGGCATAGGGTGTCTGGAAACCGTTGGTCTGTGCGATAGTCTGCATGAGCGGGTTCATCTCGGGTGCGATATGTACATCGATGAGGTCTTGGTAACGACGCAGTTTGGCAGCGGAATAGCCGCCGATAGACTTGAGGTAGTAACTGGTGCGTGCCTCGTTAAAGGTATTGGTGGATAGGTTCAGTACACGGAAATGAGATGGGTCTTTCAATAACTCTTCCTCGTAGGGGAGTATCTTGAATGCCTTGTTGCGGTCGCCTTTGGTGACGAACATACTGTCGTTGCAGAAGCGTTTATCGACTGTCCACATATCTCCGATGATGAGTGCAGCGAGTGCAAGTCCGCAGTACATCGATAGCCGTGGCTGTGGTTTGTTATACGAGCGATAGGCATAAACGAAGACGACAGCGAAGCCGAGTGCCACGAAGAGCAGGGAGCGCCAAGCGTCTGCCTTGATGAGTGCAGTGCGTTGGTCGAGAATAGCGTCGTATATCTGTTGTCCGACTTGGCTCTTCCATTGGGCATCGTAAGAGGAAGTCACATCGATACTGCCGCCGAAGAGTGCCACGAGTAGGCATATACCTGCAGTGATACCGCCGGAGATGAATAGGCTTGTGCGCAGTTGTTTCCACTCTATCTTGCCGTCAGCGATAGTCTTGAGTGCGAGAAATCCGAGTAGAGGCATAGTTATCTCTGCGACAATGAGGATACTCTCTACGGCTCGGAACTTGTTGTACATAGGGAAGTACTTGAAGAACAGTTCGGTGAGCCACATACAGTTGTGTCCCCATGCAAGGAGAACGGAGAATAGTGTCGCCGCCAAGAGTGCCCATTTGTATGACCCACCAACGATGAGAAGTCCCAAAAGGAATAGGAAGCATACGATAGCACCCATATATACCGGTCCACTGGTGAAGGCTTTCTCTCCACGATAGGTAGGAGCTGATTGGCAGAACTGCTTGGCTTGTCGTGCGGGAACGCCCATCTTCTTGAGATCCTGTTCTAGTTGCGAGTTCTTGCCGAGATTGTAGCCACTGGCTCCACCCATGTAGTTAGGTATGAGGAAGGTCATTGTCTCGTTGATACCATAACTCCACGCAGTCGCATAATCGAGGTCGAGACCTTTGGTCTTGTTGGAGGTGTCGGTGTCTTTGACGAGGTCAGAGTGTCCGCCACGCATGGTCTCTTTCGAGTACTCGGTGTTGAGAAAGACGTTGCTACTACCCATTCCCATGCCTACAGCAAAGGAAGCAAAGAACACTGCGGTCGCAATACCGAAGTGTTTCCATGCGTTGTCCTTCCAAGCAATAGCCAACTCGGCAAACCACAGTATGCCGATTAGCATGCAGATATAATAGGACATCTGCGGGTGCTTGAAGAATCCGACGTAGGTGAAGAACATCATCAATATGGCTCCCCAGCCGTATTGCTTGCGGTAGGTGAGGATAAAGCCTATGATGACCATCGTCATCCAAGTGATACTGTAGCACTTGCCGTGGTGGGAAGCCGCGATGATGACAAAGAAGTAACTCGACAGTGCCATGGCAAAGGCTCCTGCCAGGCTCATCCACTTGTCGATCTTGAATGTGCGCAGCAACAAGAAGAAAGCCAATAGGTAGTAGAAGAATATGAAGAAAGTGACGTCACCCGTTCCTCTGCCCAATAACCAACGGATAGGTCGTGTTATCTTGTCTACAGTACTCGGTTCTCCTCCACCGATCTGGTAGTCCGGCATGCCGGAGAACATAGCCCCCGTCCAAAACGTATAGTCGCCTGTTTCGTTGTGGTATTTCACCGGCTCCTGTACGGCAGCGATAGCACTGATATTATCGCCTGCATAGATGATTTTACCTTGCAACGAAGGAAAGAAATAGATAGCCGATGCTATAGCAAACACGGCAAAGAAGATCAAATAAGGAATCCAACACTTAACAAAATCTTTCATATCTGTATCTTATATATTAGCCCGAATTGCCTCCAACTCGGCTTTAACTTGTTTCAACAACGTTGTCATCTGCATCCTACGCTCGAGCTCGTTATCCCCTACCTTCAGGCGTTTCTTGATGGCAGCTACTGATAGGTGTTGCTCATCGCGCAAGTACTTTATCCTCTTCACCATCTCCACATCCTCAGGCGTATAGAACCGCGTCTGCCCTTGGTTTCGGTGAGGGCGTAACTGCGGAAACACTTGTTCCCAATAGCGCAGCGTCGAGAAAGGTAAACCGCTAATGTCGCTCACCTCTTTGATGGAATAATATGTCTTTTCAACCTCCATTACCGCAATATCTTCAGCGTCTTCCCTGCTCGAATCGACGACCCTTTGAGCCCGTTCCACCGCTGCAACTGTGCCACTGAGCAATGAAACCGCTTGGCGATGCCCGAGAGCGTATCTCCGTTCTTTATCTTATAGTAAGTCACGCCGTTAGCCGTATATCCGCCATTCTGAGAGGTACGTTGCGCAAGGTCAATCGTTGCCCGACGCTTCTCTAACAGACTGTCTTGCTTATAGGCAACAATGCTATCGGCGTGTATGATATATGCCCCCACTTTCTCGGTCGGCAGACACAGAGCATAACCTTTTCCACCAGGCAAAACATCCATTGTGTATTGTGGGTTCAGTTTCCTAAGGATATTCAACGGCACATCCAACTTCTCCGCCACCTGTTGCAGATGCAGCCGTTCTTGTATCACAATCGTATCCAACGCCAACGGCAGAATCGGCTCTGCGGGACAGATGTTATGCTCGTCGGCAAAGTTAAACACATAGTTAGCAGCCACATAGATAGGTAGATACGACCTCGTCTCGCGTGGCAGGTAATCATATATCTGCCAGAAGTCTCGTCGACCGTTTGCCCGATGGATGGCTTTGTTCACATTACCAGGACCGCAGTTATAGGCCGCAATGGCTAAGTTCCAATCGTTATAGATGGCATACAGACTCTTCAAATAACGACACGCCGCATCGGTCGATTTGTATGGGTCAAGTCGCTCATCCACAAGCGAATTGACCTCCAACCCACTGTTCTTCGCAGTCTGAGGCATAAACTGCCACAGCCCTGCCGCACCGGCACGGGAGCGTGCTTGAGCATTGAGTCCCGACTCAATGATAGGCAAGTATTTCAGTTCCAAGGGTAACCCATATCGCACCAGATGCTCTTCGAAGATAGGAAAATAGGTGTCCGCCAACCGCCGCATCCTCGCTACCTGTTTCTTACTTCGATGCAGGTATGCCTCGATGAACCCTTTGACCACAGCGTTGTAAGACATCTCCACGATGTAAGGCAACGAGCATAGCCGATTGATATACACCGAGTCAGGCAAGTCGGCAATCACATATCCTTCGGAGCAAGCACTCGTATCAACCCACGCCATAGTATAGTCAAGCAGTTGCAAGTCGAGTTCCGTCGGCTCGAACACTTCCATCGTATCCGTATCTACCTCCTCTGCGTGCACCAACAAACACATTGTCAGTGATATACATATATTCGCTATACGCTGTAGATACTTCTTCATTAGAAATTAATAGCAAGTTTCACCTCAGTTGAACGGTTGTTCTGTAGGTCGTAATAGAGCTGAGGCTCCACCGTCATAGAGAGGTCGGTTGATATATCAAAGTCGAACAATTGCGCATCTACATAAGCATCTATCAGCGACAATGCATAGACCAACACCGTCGCTACAATCGACAAGTCACGATACCGACGATAGGTGTTCTGCTTGCTCTTCAGAGTGTTGGTATAACTACTCTTTCCGCCCATCTTTTCGATGGTATAACCGTCGGGCAAGATGTCAATATACGATGTCTTCGTACCGTCTGTGTCAGTCAGAATATCTCGATAGGCTTGCTTGTAGTCGGTGTAAAGACGGTTGTTCCACACGATAGCGTAAGCGCAACCCATAAATCCCCCATAGACAATCGGCAACTTCCAATAGGCACGGTTGTATATCTGCCCATAGCCAGGCAATATCACTCCCATCCACACCGCACGCATAGGGTCAGGCTTCCAAGCAACAGCCTCTACTTCTGCTTGCTCTGCCGGTACCACTGTGTCTTGCAGAACGATAACACTCCTTGCCGTATCGTTAACGGTGAGCATACTATCTGCCATCAGTACCTCTCGCGCAGAGATGCTACTGACTACAGCCCACAATAGGCATAGCGAAACTAATATGCCCCCCTTGCTCCTCAACGGCGTGTATCTAGCTTCTGCATTATCTGCTGCAACTCAGCATCACTATTGAATGCAATAGCAATCTTGCCTTTGCCTTGCTCGTTGCACGACATCTTTACCTTCACCCCAAAGAACGATGACAACTCCTCCTGCAGAGCGTCCATCTCGGGCAACTGCAGCGAAGGCTTACTCTTGTGCGCAGGCTTCGGCTCAATCTCTTGACCACTAGCCAGTTTCTCCACTTGCCGCACGCTCAGCCCTTCGGACAAAATCCGTTTGTATAGGTTGATCTGGTCTGCCGGTTGCTTCATGCCAAGGATAGCCCGTGCATGCCCCATATCGATCTTCTTCTCCTTGATGCCCATCTGTATCTCGGCCGGAAGGCGAAGCAGACGCAGGTAGTTCGCCACCGTCGCACGCTTCTTTCCTACACGCTCCGACATCCGCTCCTGCGTCAAGGCATAGTCGTCCATCAGTCGTTGGTAAGCCAAAGCAATCTCGATAGCATCCAAGTCCTCACGCTGTATGTTCTCAATCAAGGCCATCTCCATCACCTGTTCATCCTTTGCCGTACGGATATACGCCGGAATAGTCTCCAGCCCCGCCATCTTGGCGGCACGGAAACGACGCTCACCCGCAATGATAAGGTAATCTCCCTCATCGTTCTTGCGCAGGGTGATAGGCGATATCACTCCCAACTCGCGGATAGAGTTGGCCAACTCCTCCAACGCTTCCTCATCGAAGTTCCGACGAGGCTGATTCGGGTTCGCTTTGATCTCGCTCAGCGCAACCTCGTTTATCGACGACGACCCGTTCGTGTTTACATGTGTTGTGTCTATCAAGGCGTCTAGTCCTCGACCTAGACCCGTATTCTTTACCTTCATATATAGTGATATTCTAAAAGTTCAACCCTTACTCTTTCCTTCTAGCAATCAACTCTTTAGCCAAGTCTGCATAGTTCTGTGCGCCCTTCGATGTCGAGTCGTACGACAGCACCGACAACCCATGACTCGGCGCCTCGCTGAGTCGCACGTTACGAGCAATGACGCTCTTAAACACCAAGTCGCCAAAGTGACGTTTCACCTCGTCATACACTTGGTTCGATAGTCGCAACCGGTTGTCGTACATCGTTAATAGGAATCCTTCTATCTGCAGACCAGGATTGAGTTTCGACTTGATGATCTTTATCGTATTCAGCAACTTAGATATACCCTCCAACGCAAAATACTCGCATTGCACAGGTATGATCACCGAGTCACTTGCCGTCAAACAGTTGACCGTTATCAGTCCCAGCGACGGCGAACAGTCGATGATGACGTAGTCATACTCCTCCCGAATGCCTTCTAACATGCTCTTTAGTAGCAACTCCCTATTGTCAATGGAGATCATTTCTATCTCGGCTCCTATGAGGTCGATGTGCGATGGCAGCAGGAAAAGGTTGTCCTGATCGGTACCCACAATAGCCTCTTTCGGGTCGGTACCGTTCACTAGACACTCATAGATCGTGGCTTGCAGCGTTCGTACATCGATGCCTAAGCCGGACGATGCGTTCGCTTGTGGGTCGGCATCAATAAGCAACACCCGCTTTCCCTCGGCAGCGAGAGAGGCGGAGAGGTTAATTGCGGTGGTCGTCTTGCCTACGCCACCCTTCTGATTAGCAATGGAAATGACTCTACTTTTCATATCTTTCTGTATCTTGTTCTATACGTTTGCGCATTATCGGACAAAGGTAGGCGTTTTTCTGCAAATTCACAAGCACTTCAAGAAATATGTTTTTTCGCAACCTAAAAACACCCAATCCAAACCCTAAAAACGACCTCTCCGCAACCCAAAAACACCCTCTCCGAAACATAAAAACACCCAATTCGCAACCAAAAAACGCCCAACTCGCCCCCCAACCAAGCCCTTTTCAATTCTAAAAGCCACCATCCCCGAATCTTAACAGAACATATCACGAGACAACCTCGAGTCAAGTACGACACATCAGCGGAGGATAAGCGGAGGATAAGCGTAAGATAAGCGGAAGATTCAGCGCTTCACGTAATACCCTCTCCGTACCCACTTCGTACCCCAAATCTACTTATTATATCATAATTCCATTAACAATCAACCGTAAAATCTAAAAGCCGAAACCTCCATCAAACAGTGCAACCACTAACACGAAATCACCAACATAAAATCAACCTATTCGCTCCTATAAGCCCCTATGCCCTATAAGCCCTATCCGCCCCCTATGCCAAGCCATATTCTCTCTATAATCCACTATACCCTCTATCGTCAACTATAACCTCTATAATCCACTATACCCTCTATCGCCAACTATCCCTCACCATACTGCGATTGTGGAGACGTGAAGCGAAGATAGGTGCGTAAGCACTGAGTCTGCCGGAGCGAGTGAAGCCCAGTGGGCTGAACAAGAATACCGTATCGAGCCCTCGTGTCGTCCGAGCCGTAAGGCTCGTTTGACCATGCGTTGTTGGGGACGCGGGCGCTTACGGGGTCCCCGCAAAGCCTGCTTTGTGGGGTGTCTGACTCGCCCGCGGGAAAGATACTGCGATTGTGGAGACGACACGCCCCCGTGTCGTTCGAGCGGAACGCTCGTTTGACCATGCTGCGATTGTGGAGACGCCCCGCCCTCGTGTCGTTCGGGTCGTCAGACCCGTTTCCCCATGCTCTGCTCTAGTTTCCACTAGATTCCACTAGAAAACCTAGTTCCACTCCCACCCCTAATTCCACTACAAACCCTAACCATCCTATAACTCTCCCCCGCAGCCGTCCATTCAAAACAATATCCCATCTCCAAAAAACACTTTTGGAAAAGTCTTTTTGAATAATCAAACACCCCGACCCGTCAATGGAATATTTGAACCATATTTGATAATATTTGTTTCAATAAATTATTGACAATGAGCTGATAATAGTTTTTCTATCTATTTTTTTATATTTTTTGACCACATATTTTTAGACCACGTATTTTTAGACCAAGTATTTCTTGACCACGTATCCGCTATCCCCGTCCACTCACGCTTCCCCCCCTCTCGTGTAAATTCCAATTTCATCCCTCTATTTGTTTTTATCAAAAAAAATCCCTACCTTTGCAAACTCTATGTATAATAGAATCAAAGGTATGCAGCGCGCTGCAAATCAATATTTTAGGTACAAAAGTATATGCAAAAGATCAGAAACATTGCCATCATTGCGCACGTCGACCACGGCAAAACAACCCTCGTCGACAAGATGCTCTACACTGCCCACCTCTTTCGTGACAACGAGCAAAAGGGCGAACTCATACTCGATAACAATGAGTTAGAGCGAGAACGAGGGATCACCATCCTGGCCAAAAACGTCAGTATCGAGTATAAAGGATACAAAATCAACATCATAGACACCCCGGGCCACGCCGATTTTGGCGGCGAGGTCGAACGTGTCCTCAACATGGCCGATGGCGTCCTCTTGCTCGTCGACGCCTTCGAAGGACCTATGCCACAGACCCGTTTCGTCCTCCAAAAAGCCCTACAGATGAACCTCAAACCCATCGTCGTCATCAATAAAGTCGACAAACTCAACTGCCGACCCGACGAGGTGCAAGAAGCCGTCTTCGACCTCATGGTCAATCTTGACGCCACCGAGGAACAACTCGACTTCCAAACCATCTACGGCTCCGCAAAAAACGGCTGGATGTCAACCGATTGGCATAAACCTACCGACAACCTCACCGCTCTCATGGACGCCATCATCGACTACATCCCTGCACCGCAAGTCCTCGAAGGTACGCCACAGTTGCTCGTCACTTCGCTCGACTACAACCCCTATGTCGGACGTATCGCCGTCGGACGTGTTCACCGTGGCACCCTGCGTGATGGCATGAACGTCACACTCGCCAAGAAAGACGGTACCATGGTCAAAACTAAGATCAAGGAACTACACACCTTCCAAGGCATGGGACATGTCAAAACCGACGAAGTCAAGAGCGGAGATATCTGCGCACTCATCGGCATCGACGGCTTCGAGATTGGCGACACCATCTGCGACTACGACAACCCAGAACCTCTCAAACCTATCGCCATCGACGAACCCACCATGTCTATGGTCTTCACTATCAACGACTCACCATTCTTCGGACAAGACGGCAAGTTCGTCACTTCACGACACATCCAAGACCGACTCAATAAAGAACTCGAGAAAAACCTCGCACTGCGCGTCGAACGGGGCACCGATGAGAACACATGGCACGTCTTCGGAAGGGGCGTCCTACACCTCTCCGTACTCATCGAGACCATGCGCCGAGAAGGATACGAACTCCAAGTCGGACAACCACAAGTCATCATCAAAGAGATCGATGGCGTCAAGTGCGAACCCGTCGAGCAACTCACCGTCAACTCACCTGAGGACTGCTCCGGCAAGATCATCGAGTATGTCTCCACACACAAAGGCGATATGACCAAGATGGAGATGGTCAACGACCGTGTTCAACTCGAGTTTACCATACCTTCACGAGGCATCATCGGCATGCGTACCTACGTCATGAACGTCTCTGCAGGAGAAGCCATCATGTCTCACCGCTTCCTCGAGTTCCAACCCTATAAAGGCGAGATCGTAAAACGAAACAACGGCTCACTCATCGCCATGGAAAGCGGAACAGCCTACGCCTATGCACTCGACAAACTCCAAGACCGTGGACGATTCTTCATCAACCCGGGCGAGGAAGTCTATGCAGGACAGGTCGTCGGGGAAAACGCTAAGGAAGGAGACATCGTCATCAATGTCACCAAGTCCAAGAAACTGACCAATATGCGTTCTAAGTCTGCCGACGATAAAGCAGTTCTCCCACCCGCTATCATCTTCTCACTCGAAGAAGCACTCGAGTACATCAAGGAAGACGAGTATGTGGAGGTAACACCTACACACATGCGACTCCGCAAGATCATCCTCGACGAAACAGAACGCAAACGCGCCAAGATGCGCTCAGACAATAGTGCACAATAAATAGAATAATATAAACTGTAAATAATAATAACATGCAAGTAGTAAAGAAAGACATTGACCAACTCAATGCTACCCTGACGATTACCATCGAACCAAGCGATTACGAAGCAAATGTCGCTAAGGAACTCAAGACTATTCGTCAAAAAGCCAATATCCCTGGCTTCCGACCAGGAATGGTGCCCGCCGGCTTAGTGAAGAAAATGTACGGCAAGTCCGTCCTCGGCGAAGAAGTAAACAAAGCCATCAACGATGGTATCTACAACTACATCAAGGAGCAGAAACTCAACATCTTGGGAGAACCACTGCCTAACGAGGAGGCTACACCCGAAATCAATTGGGACACCGACACCACCTTCGCTTTCGCCTTCGACATCGCTCTCGCTCCAGACTTCGATGCCAACCTCACTGCCAAAGATGCTATTCCTTATTATGAAGTAGAGGTCAACGACGACATGGTCAACGAACAAGTTGAGAAATATCGCTCATACTATGGACCTATGGTGGATGCCGACAACGCTGCCGAGAAGGATATAATCAAAGGTGTCCTCACCGAGCAGAAAGAAGATGGTCTACACAAAGACGACGCCATCTTCTCAATCGAATACATGGTCGACGACGACCAAAAGAAACTCTTTATCGGCGCTAAGAAAGGCGATGTCATCACCTTCAACCCGAAGAAAGCATACAACAACGATACTGAACTCGCTTCACTACTCGGTATCAAGAAAGACGAAATAGCAGAACACGAAGGCGACTTCACCTTCGAGATCACCGAGATCAAGCACCACGAACTCGCTGCTATCGATGCCGAACTCTTTACCAAGGTCTTTGGGGAGAACGCCGTCGCTAACGAGGACGAGTTCCGGGCACGCATCCGTGAGAACTTCAAACAGCAGTTCGTTGCTGATGCCGACTATAAGTTCGAACTCGACGTCAAAGCCGCTATCATGAAGAAACTCGAGGGTATCGCTTATCCTGATGCTTTCCTCAAACGATGGATCAAGGCTACTAATAAGGACATCACCGACGAGAAACTCAACGAGGACTATCCCGAGATGCTCAAAAGCCTCACTTGGGACCTCGCACTCAACCAACTCATCGAGAAATACGATATCAAGGTCGAGAAAGACGATGTAGAAGCCTATGCTAAGAAGGCTACGCTCATGCAGTTCCGTGCCTGGGGTATGCCTGAGATGGAGGATGCTATCGTTTCTAGTTACGCTAACCGTATGTTGCAGGACGAGAACCAACTCCGTTCTATCATCTCACGAGTAGGAGAGGAGAAAGTCTGCGCTGCTCTCAAAGCAGTCATCAAACTCAAAAACCAATCCATCTCCCGACCTGACTTCGACAAACTCTTTGAAAAATAAAAACATAAGCCCTATACTCTCATAAGCCCTATAAGCCCTATAAGCCCTATAAGCCTTATTCGCCTTATAAGCCTTATCCGCCCTATAAGCCTTATTCGCCTTATAAGAAATAGAGAGTAAAGAGTAAAAAGTCATAGAGTAAAAGTCATAGAATTAAATCCAACAAAGGCTAATGGAATAATCCCCATTAGCCTTTGTTGTCTCTATGTATATACTGCAATTGTGTATACGACGATTGTAATATACGATGATTGTAGCAACAATGATTGTGGAGACGATGATTGTGGAGACGACACGCCCTCGTGTCGTCCGAGCGGAACGCTCGTTTGACCATAAGTTGCTGGGGACGTGGGCGCCCCGCCCGCGGTATAGATACTGCGATTGTGAAGACGATGATTGTGGAGACGACACGCCCCCGTGTCGTCCGAGCCGCTAGACCCGTTTCCCCATACTCTGCTCTAGATTCCACTAGTTTCCACTAGATTCCACTAGAAAACCTGTAATATTTGTTCCAACCCTCTTGTTGATAATGAGCCGATAATGGTTTTTAATGCCCCTTTAATGTTCTTTAATGGAGAGTATTTGATAATATCTCGTCCCTATCCATGGAATATTTGAACCCTATTTGATAATTTGTTCCAACCCTTTTGTTGATAGTTGTCGCTAACGAGCAGATGATTGTATCTGGCTATTTTTTGCTCAGAGCCTTATATCTCCACTCTCATCGCCCTCGCCACAATATCATCCATGTCGTAGTACTTATACTCCGCCAGTCTCCCCCCGAACAGCACATCCTTCTCCTTCCCCGCCAGAGCCGCATACTCCGCATACAACGCCGAGTTACGACCATCATTCACCGGATAATACGGCTCCATACCAGGCTTCCACTCCGTCGAATACTCCCTCGACACTACCGTCTGCGGGTTCCGATACACCTCCGCACCAAAGACGTTGAAGTGCTTATGCTCTATCACACGCGTATAAGGCACTGCCGCATCCGTATAGTTAATCACCGCATTACCTTGATAGTTAGCCACATCCAGCACCTCCGTCTCAAAACGCACCGTCCGATACTCCAGATGACCCAACGAGTAATCGAAGTACGCATCTATCGAACCCGTATACACCACCTTCTCCGTCAACGCATTGAGTGCCGCACGGTCAGCCAAGTAATCGGTATTCAACCGCACCTCGCACCCTTCAAGCAACCGGTTGATAAGCATATTATATCCCCCCACAGGAATACCTTGATACGGGTCATTGAAGTAGTTATTATCGAATACCAATCGCACCGGCAGACGCCGAATAATGAACGCCGGCAGTTCAGTGCAAGGACGCCCCCACTGCTTCTCAGTATAACCCTTGATGAGCCGCTCATAGATATCACGCCCCACGAGCGACAACGCTTGCTCCTCCAGGTTCTGTGGCTCACGCCCATCCAATGCCGCCACCGCCGCTGCACGCTGCTCGTCTATCTTTGCTTGTGCCTCTTGCGGAGTAACCACACCCCACATCTGCGAGAAGGTGTTCATATTGAATGGCAAGTTATACAACCGCCCTTTGTAGTTTGCCACCGGACAGTTGGTGTAGCGATTGAACTCTACCAACGAGTTAACGAACTGCCACACCTCCTTATTGTCGGTATGAAAGATATGCGCGCCGTACTTATGCACCGGAATACCTGCCACATCCTCGCAATACACATTGCCGCCCACATGCGACCGCTTATCCACTACCAACACACGCCTACCGGCCTTCCTCGCCCGATAAGCCACTACCGCCCCAAACATCCCCGCCCCAACAATCAAATAATCATACTGTTTCATAACATTAAAATAATAATTCTGGGTTAGTAAGGAAAAATAAATCTAAGTCTAATCCTCCTGTCCCTATAACGAGTGATTTCGCATTAGGAAAGTGCTTCTTGAAAGCTGACAACCCATTCCCTGCAGTCCGCCTTCCGCTCTTAACTTCTAATCCCAATACTTCCGTATCACGCACAAGAACATAATCCACCTCATCATTACCGTCCCGCCAATAAAAGACTTGGTACTCTCCGTCAGACGCACCATTAAGCAGATGTGCTCCTACAGCACTCTCCACCCATCTGCCCCAGCGTTGCCTATCTACATATATCGTACTGAAAGCATTGGTCTGCAAAGCCGATTGTAAGGCGGTATTATACACCTGAAACTTAGGGATAGAACGATATCGGCGTATCTTGTCTGGAGAGTATTGCCTCAATCCTCCGAGCAAATCGGCTTGGTCAAGAATAGTAAGATAGTTAGCCATCGTGGTCGTGTTCCCCACATCTTGCAGTTGCCCAATAAGTTTATTGAAAGACACTATCTCCGCACTATAACTTGATCCTAGCTCAAACAACCGTCTCATGAGTTCGGGTTTAAGGATGTGTTTGGTCATGAGCACATCTTTCTCTATAGAAGGCGTGATGATGGTACGCTGCATATAGTTACGCCAACGCTTCTCGTTCTTTATCAATGTTGCAGCACCTGGATAACCGCCAAAAAAGATATACTGCTCCAAGGTGAAACCGAACCCCTCTTTCATCTCGCTATACGACCAGTGCGGAACATGGATAAGTTCAAACCGACCCATCAAACTCTCATTGAGACCGTCTTGGATTAGCAGTCGACTACTACCTAATAGCACCACTTTGATGTTGCGTTGCAACCGAGTATCCGCATCCCATTCCCGTTTTACCATCTCGCTCCAGTTGGTAAGACGTTGTATCTCATCAATGATAAGTACATATTCAGTGAGACGATTCAAATCCATCGTCTTACGAACGGCTTCCCATTGGTCGGCAATCCACTCTGTATTAGCAGGGTCAACCATGTCGGTAGAGATACTACTGAATGGTACCACCAACTGCTGAGTCAATTGTGTGATAAGCGTTGTTTTCCCTATCTGACGAGGACCCGCCAATACCTGTATAAACCTACGAGGCTCAGCTAAACGCTCCTGTAAAATGTTTAGTTGTGAACGAATTATCATTTCTTTTTCATAATAAATTCTCAATCTACCTACCAAAAATTCTCAATCTAACCAACGAAAATTCTCAATCCGTTGCAGAAAAATTCTCAATCTCAACGCTAAAAATTCTCAATCTACTAACCAAAAATTCTCAATACATAATCCTATAATATTGATATAGAGCTACATGCGCAACATTATTCTATTGCGATTGCAAAGGTACAACTTTTACTTGAATTATGCAAATTCACAATGCAATTACAACCCGTTATAAGGAACGACATATTGAGGTCAATGTATATGCCAAGGGAATACAGAAACTTGCCAATGGCATCTTGTAGAAAGCTCTTATTTCGATAAATTACATGAATTTGAGTAGTATATCTCGATAACTTACAACAAAAATCTCCGATTCTCCTCCCAAAAATTCTCAATCTGCAATCCTATGCTATTGATATCTAACCTATTATTTCTTGCAATTCATGGATAATCTCTGTGGCACGAGGTTTGGTGATGCGTATGGATTGAGCAGCGGCTATCATGTCCTCAATAGTGGGTTTTCCATGTCCCATGACGGAGGTGGCATGCTCTCCATTATACCCCTCGCAAGATGTGAGGTCATAAGCAGGCGCAAGAGTCCATTTGCCTTCGTGGCACATATACGAGAAGTTCTTGGCATGGTCGTCTCTGTTCCCAATAAGCACATTAAACACCATGCGGCGGAACATCTGCTCCACTTGTTTCGGGTCTTGAGTAAGATAACCCGTGAGTGCAAGGATAACCTTATAATCCGTTTTAGGCGGATTGATTGATTCGTTCAAGAGTGCTGCAGCCGTAGCCACATGCAGTCGCTCGCCTGTATCGGAGATATCAAAACGGCGAGAAGCAAAATACTTACCCTCAATGAGTTTATACTCCGCCACATCGATACCACATCGTTGTGCTAATTGATTGTATCGATATTCGCTAACGCCCATGTCCTGTGGGTCATAGGTATGGCGAAACTTTACGAGCCAATGTCCCGACTCATCGGAAAGAAGGCATTTGGGACGACAACCTCCGCTATTCCCACTATTGAAATAGAGCATATCAATATCCGAGTTGCTCTTTTCATTAAGGACATCCAATGCAGTCTGTTGTAGTGTAGACAACTCCGGTATATTTCGATTCCCTGCAATCTGTTGTTCAGGGATATAACAGAGTGCACCCATTCCAGTCGTTCCCACAATACTTAATCGCTGCAGAGGTGTGAGTGAGAAATCGTCTACTCCTTGATTATGAAGCATACGATGAAGGAGATAACGCCCATATCCATCGGGTAGACTATCCTCGAATATGCCAAAGTTCCCATAAAAAGGTGTAGCGGGTGCAAGAAATAAGTCTGGTTTCAACGGTAAATCAAGCGGAGAGATAGAGAACCCATCATGCAACCAATCCTTGGCATACTGGAATGTACATTGCCGCCCATCGATTGTCCTTGACAAAGTACCAACAAGACGGTCATGATAGAGTACAGATAGATTATTTACTGAATTGATTGCGACCATGCTTGCGTTGTTTGTTCTGGTTGATAGACTCTAACTCCTCCATCGTGGAATAAAGTGGTTCTGCAAGTACTTGTTTGAGTTGTTCTTTGTAACCTAACGCCTTGCATAGAGCAACAAATTGGCGAAGCGATATAGTATGCTGCGTCTCAAACTTAGCAATAGTTGGCACAGGCACACCGCTCATCATCGAGAGTGCTTCTCTCGAGAGCGACCGCTCCAATCGACGCTGCCGTAACTGCTGCGCCAACTGCAGAAGTATATCCTGCTCAGACTCTGTATCGAATGTATATAGCAAATTCATACTATAATATGCAAAATATCGCTATTCAACTTATTTTAGATACTATTGTATGAAAATTACCCGCAATAATTGTGCCAATCATAATACCGCTCCCGATTTCTCAATCTCCCTACCAAAAAACCTCAATCTCAATTCAAATTATCTCCTAAATATCCGTACGTAGAGCCATTTTACCACGATATCCACCCCATGATTGAACCACTCGAATGCAGGGCACCAACGACGATGATGGCGATGCCAAAAAGAGATATATTCTATTCGTAGTAGTTTATTCTCAGGATAGAGTCGTGGATGCAAATCAAGCGATTGAAGCACAGAAGCATATTTCTCATCCATGCGTTGCAGATCCTCAGCACGGAAGTCCTTACGGGGCATATCAAGCAAATACAACTTATAGAGGATACGGAATCGGTTCTCAAAGTATTGTTTCATGAAAGCCGCACGGATAGGTGAAAGCAGTGAACGGTGTTCTTGATAGTACGCAAGCATAGAATCGGTTACTTTCTCAATCTGTGGTAAAGAGCGCATTATCACTTCCGGCGCCATGGTCTGTCCTTCACGGTCAAGGTTGTATTGATAGAGATTGATATCTAAGAAACGAATGGTCTTAGCATGGAAGGTTGGGAAACAAGCCCACTCGGTATCTGTGTAAGATATGCCTTCGGTTTGCCGATAGCCTATCTCTCGCAATAGGTCGGTGCGGTAGGTGATGGCATGCATAAGAAAGAAACGAATATATCCATCTTTGAGAACGTCATCTAAATCGTATACCTTCCCGTATGTGTAAGGCTCTCGTCCCATAGTGTTGTAGCGCACTACTTCCCGTGTACCATTCGGACCAAGTTGGGTGAAGTGTGTTATTACCATATCCGACGTATCCTGCAGTAATGCCTCGAGGAAAGAGTCCAAAGCTGCAGTATCAAAGTAGTCATCCGAGTCGAGAATCTTAACATATTTACCTGTAGCAGTCGGTAAAGCAGTGTTGATAGTAGAACCATAGTTCCCATTAGGTTTATCAATGACACGAATAATATCAGGATAAGCCGACTCGTAGTGATGTCCAACTTCAGATGAGTTATCCTTGCTACCGTCATTCACGACTAGAATATCTAGTTGGTCTGCATGCTGTGCTTTTACTAACGAATCTAAACAACGTGGCAGAAGTGCCGCCATGTTGTATGTGGGAATTATGATAGAGAGAAGTTTCATAAAATGAATTGTTGTATCGTGGACTTAGCAATGGCGATAATTATTTAGGTTGAAGGCGTTCGTAATCTCCTATGAAAGCATCGCACGCTGTGATAGGTAACATTATAGCACGAAGTACAGCTTCAAATTGATTGCGTTCGGCAGCATAAAATATCTTGTTCCGGTTACGGATAGCCCAATGTATAAAACGGATATAACGAAATGGAACATGCTTATCCGTGTAAATATGTATCATTTGGTATGCTTCGTGCGTGTATTGTGTTGGTGCATCTGGAAAACAATCTAATAGTAGCCCTATGCAGTTCATACGTCGGCGGACTAGAGGTGCAAGTAACTTATGCTGTTTCGGATTAAGACTGCGAAGTACCAATCGAATAGCATTCATTATGGTACGTTGTGATAAGTCTCGCCGAATAGTTTTACTCGATGATGCATTATTTGTATGAATACGGTGAAAAGAGAGTGCTTTGGGGATAAATATCACTTTATTGTACGCTAAAGCAACGCACGATATAATAATATCGTAGAAAGCAGTATTTTTAATTTGATGTAATGTGTCGGGAGGTACTTGTTGCATAAGTTTACAATACAAACTTTTGCAAATGAGCATAGAATGACCGGCAATAGCCCCACCGAAAAGCATTCGCTCTAAACCATAGTTATAAGATCGATTGTCAGTAAAACCATAGTTTGGCTCTTTCGAGAAAAAAGGTGAATAATGAAAACAGCACCAGTTGTCTCCAATGGCTTTTATCTGCTCTTCTATCTTGGTATTTAACCAAATGTCGTCTTGATCGGATATGGCAATATAGTCGCTTGTTGCTTTATCAATAGCAGAATAGAAATTATCGTTCACTATTTGTCGTATTTTGTCATCGTTAGGCGCAATGTCAGTATATCGTGCATGTGAAAATACATGAATAATTGGATAAGTCTTGGCATATTCTTGTAGAATAGTCATAGTGCCATCCGTACTTTCGTTATCCTGTATGATCATTTCACGGATAGGATAAGTCTGTGCCAAAATGGAATCTAATTGTTCACGCAAGAATTTCTCTCCGTTGTAGGTGCACATCACAACGGAAACAGAAGGACTATTGGTTGTCTTGTCACTCATAAAGTTGGTTGCTTGCTTATTCAATATTTTCTCCATAGTGCAGAGCAATAGCTTTCGTGTCGGGTATGTAGTAGAACCCATGTACACGACGTTTGTCAGGATCTGGAATGCGCATGTAATCATTGTAGATTGCACGGAGATATCCATCTGGGTTCTTTGGTCCCATGAACTTATGTCCTTCAAATTCTATTTCTTGGAGAGGAAAAATATCTGCATATCGTGTAGGATGAGGTTGATTGTAGCATCCTTCTCCCTCTTGGCAGCAATAATATGGTTTACCGCCTTTGCATAGTAAAGCAAACACTGCTTTGTGCCATATATACGAGAATGGATAGAGACAATAGCAGATGATATTATGCAAATTGATAGGCAAGTTAAAACGATAGAAATTGTAGGCATAGGAGATGTGTGTTAGAAGATAGCCTACTAGTCGTTCGGAGCGTTGAGGAATGGTTATGGCTTTGTATACATCGACAAAAACTCCACGATTATAGTCTTTGGTAAAGACATCGTAGTTTTGAAGAAACAATGACTGTTTATCCCGCACTTTGAACATACCTTTTCCCATATTAGCATTCGGGTCTGTCTCCTTATTTTGCAAGATTAGCCAATCAGGCAGTTGCTCTTTGCAAACTTCCTGAAAGCGTTCGTAGTCATCGCCAAGAACCA
>CAVJQD010000036.1:0-13123 GCA_963651555.1 uncultured Clostridium sp.
CGTTGTTTAGTTTGGTTAAGGAGTTTAGGAGTTTAGGAGTTTAGGAGAAGTTGAAATAGTTGAATAGGGATGAGGAGTTTAGAAAGAGGAATCTTTGGGTTGTATTTGGCAATAGTTGTTTCAAGCGATCACGTTAGTGACTTCGTGTTAATGACTTCGTGTTGGTGATTGCATGTTGGTGATTGTATGTTGAGGATTTCATGTTGGTGATTACATGTTGGTGATTGCATGTTGAGGATTTCATGTTAGTGATTACATGTTCATGGCTTTGCGCGGATAGTTATTGTCTGTGTTTTTATGATCCATTCGTGTCAATACGCCGTAGGCGTCCGTTTACACGTGTTTGATGCGTTTTATAAGACCAATTTGGCAGATAACACAAAATAGCGTATCTTTGCCAAATGAAATAATCTAATCAAGTATGAGTTTTAAGACGTATTGGAAAGAGGGCAAGGTGCCTTTCGTGGTTAAGAGTGTGCTGCTGGCAGTGGTCGTAGGCATTGTGTTGCTGTTGGGCGCATACTTTTGGTTGAAGCATTACACCCGTCACGGCGATGAACTGCAAGTGCCCGATATCTGTGGTATGTATATCGAGGAGGCGCAGGTGACGCTGCAGACCATGGGGTTGCACTTGGTAGTGATCGACTCTACCTACTCGAAGCGTGTACCGTTGGGTAGTGTGGTGGAGCAAGACCCTTCGGCAGAGTCGTTCGTCAAACAAGGACGTGCCATCTATGTCGTTGCCAATGCTCGTTCGAAGCGTCAAGTGCCGATACCCGACCTGCGGGATGTGTCCTATCGTCAGGCTGAGGCTACCTTGCGAGCTTTGGGATTGAGCGTGAGCAGCGTGGAGTATGAGGCATCGGAATATAAGGACTTGGTATTAGATATCCGCAAGAACGGCCTATCTGTAGAGAGTGGTACGCGTTTGCCAGAAGGCGACTCAGTGACCTTGGTAGTGGGTAGTGGCAGTGGCGAGAATACGGTGGCAGTACCCGACTTAGTGGGTAAGACTCTCACTGAGGCTCGTGAAGCCTTGCTCGGTATCCATCTTATCGTGGGGGCTACGATATGTGACACCCCTATTGAGGACGGCAAAGAGTATTACATCTACTCTCAAGACCCGCAGTCGGGTATATGGGCACAAGAAGGTGACCATGTCGACCTCTATCTATCGGATGACCCTAACAAACGTGCTGCTGTGACCTCTACGGTAGACGAAGACGAGGATTTCTTCTAATGACCGACGAGGAACTCGATAATATTGAGCAAGGAGAACCTTTTGAGCGTTACAGGCAAGAGGTTGACCGAGGACAAGCACCGCTGCGTATCGACAAGTACTTGTTCTTGCATCTAAGCGGTACTTCTCGAAACCGGATACAGTCGGCTGCCGACGCAGGGAATGTGTGGGTCAACGGCAAACCGGTGGCTTCGAACTACAAGGTCAAGCCAGGCGACATCGTGCAGGTGCTCCTCAACCATGAGCGCAGAGACTATACCATCACGCCCGAGAACATCCCTATCGATGTGGTGTATGAGGACGACAGTGTGCTGGTGGTGAATAAACCTGCAGGATTGGTGGTGCACCCTGGGCATGGCAACTGGAACGGGACACTGCTTAACGCTTTGGCATACTATTTTCAGGGGAAGATGGATATGAACGACCCGTCGATAGGGTTGGTTCATCGTATCGATAAGGACACGAGTGGGTTGCTGCTTATTGCTAAGACGCCCATGGCGAAGACCTCTCTGGCTATGCAGTTCTTTGAACACACGACCGAACGCACCTATAATGCCCTTGTGTGGGGCACTTTCTCGGAGAACGAAGGAACAGTGGAAGGCGCCTTGGCACGAGATAACAGAGACAGGCAGATCTTTCGGGTGTGGGACTTAGAGGAGAACCCACTGGCGAAGCCGGCTGTGACACATTGGCGCGTCTTGGAACGCTTCCCGTATGTGACTCTGATAGAGTGTCGACTGGAGACCGGTCGTACGCATCAGATACGTGTACACATGCGGCATATAGGTCACCCTCTCTTTGCCGATGAGCGCTATGGCGGCATGGAGATACTGAAAGGCTTGCCCACGCAGAAGTATAAGCAGTTTATACAGAACTGCTTTGCCTTATGCCCCCGACAAGTGTTGCACGCCAAGACCTTGGGCTTCACCCATCCCGTCACTGGTGAGCGTATGCACTTCGACTCCGATTGGCCTGCCGATATGACTAACCTAATAGAGAAATGGAGGAAGGGATGTTCTTAAAATTACTATTGAGATGATTTAAAATACAAAGAATACATCCCAATTGGTAGTGAAACAGTTAAACGTGGAATTTTTATCCGTATCTATGAAACAGCAACGAATACTTTGGGCAGATGACGAGATAGAGTTACTGCACCCTTATGTTCTTTTCTTACAGCAGAAAGGCTACGAGGTAGTTACTGCCAACAATGGCACTACCGCAATCGAGTTATGCAGCAGTCAGGTTTTTGATATCGTCTTTCTGGATGAGAACATGCCTGGTATGTCAGGCTTAGAAGCCCTGAGCGAGATAAAGGCTATCCGCCCTGCCTTGCCGGTGGTGATGGTGACGAAGTCGGAAGAGGAGAACATGATGGATATGGCGATAGGCGAGAAGATTGCCGACTACTTGATCAAGCCTGTGAACCCTAATCAGATATTGCTGACCCTTAAGAAACATATTCATCAGCGTGATATCGTGTCGGAGCACACCAACTCCAACTACCGGCAGGAGTTCTCCGATATTGCATATATGATCGACACCGCCACCACCTTGGAGGAGTTTATCGCCATACAGAAAGTGCTTGTGCATTGGGATATAGAGTTGCAGGGTATCGACTCGTCGATGCGTGAGATGCTGCTCTTGCAGAAGGAACAAGCCAACAAGGCTTTTGCTAAGTTCATCTCTCGCCATTACGAGGAGTGGTTTGCCGACCCACAGAAGCGACCGATGCTCTCACCCGACCTGTTCAAGTCGGCGGTGTTCCCGCTGTTGGACAAAGGCGAGAAAGTGTTCGTAGTGGTGATCGATAACTTCCGATATGATCAATGGAAGGTGCTGCAACCCTTGTTGTCGGAGTGGCTCAATGTGACGGAGGATAAGTTATATTGCACCATACTCCCTACTGCAACGCAGTATGCGCGTAACGCTATCTTCTCGGGTCTGATGCCGTTGCAGATCAAAGAGATGTTCCCCGACTTATGGGTCGAGGAGGACGAAGAGGAGGGTAAGAACCTAAACGAGGAACAGTTGGTGCAGACCTTGCTTACTCGGTATCGCAAACCGTATAAGTTCACCTATAACAAGATCAATGAGTCCGACTACTGCGAGAAACTGATAGGTCGACTCAAGGGCTTCAATACGCCGCTTAATATTGTGGTTGTCAACTTCATTGACATGCTGTCGCACTCGCGTACCGACAGTAAGATGATGAAAGAGTTGATGGGTGACGATGCCGCTTACTTATCTCTGACGCAGAGTTGGTTTAAGCACTCGAACACCGCACAGTTGTTCCAGCGTATAGCCGAGTTGGGCTATAAGGTGGTGCTTACTACCGACCATGGTACGATAGGTGTGGACGAACCGATACAGATTGTTGGGGATAAGAACACGAACACGAACCTGCGTTATAAGGTAGGTAAGTCATTAACATGCAAAGACAAGGATGTGTTTGTCATGGAGAAACCGCATTTATGTGGGCTTCCTGAGCCGAACTTATCGAGCACGTATATTTATGCCACCGGCAACAAGTTCTTCGCTTATCCGAACAATTTCAACTATTACGCGTCGTATTATCGTAACACCTTCCAGCATGGAGGTATCAGCATGGAGGAGATGCTTGTGCCGTTGATAACGATGGAGCCTAAGTGATGCAATGGTTGTTCTTTGCAATAGGATCGGCTCTCTGTCTGGGCTTTTATGACATCAGCAAGAAACAGAGTCTGCGGTATAACAGTGTGCCAATGGTGCTGTTTCTCTCGGTGCTTGTGAGTAGCCTACTGTTGTTGCCCTTCCTCCTTGTCTCTCGGTTAGCACCATTGCTGTTAGCAGACACGCTGCTCTATGTGCCGAAGGTGGATATGCACACCCACCTGCTGATCTTCCTCAAGTCGTGTATCGTACTGCTGTCGTGGGGACTGGTCTACTGTGCGATGCAGCGGTTGCCTCTGACCGTAGTGTCGCCCATCACGGCTACTCGACCGATGTGGACCCTGTTGGGCGCATTGCTGCTCTTTGGCGAACGACTGAACGGCTGGCAGTGGGTAGGTGTGAGTGTGGCTATCGTGTCGTTCCTCTTGTTCTCGTATGCAGGACGAAAAGACACATCGGGAGAGTTGGACCATAAATATATCATCCTGTTGTTGTTGGGAACACTGTGTGGCTCGGCATCGGGCTTATACGATAAGTACCTGATGCATAGCCTCAATCATGCGGCGGTGCAGGTCTATTATACGTTCTACCAGACCTTACTGATGGGAATAGTGTGCTTGATTGTCGCCGTTAAGAACGGACAGTGGCGGCAGAGGGTGCGATCGAAGGGTTGGATAGTGGGGATATCGGTATTCTTGATCTTGTCTGATTTTCTATACCTCGTAGCCTTGTCCTATCCCGATTCGATGATATCTATCATCTCTTTATTACGCCGTGGGGGCGTTATCATCCCGTTCCTCTTTGGAGCCGTGTTCTTGCACGAGAAGAACCTCCGCTGGAAAACCATCTGCCTCATCGGCGTATTCCTTGGCATGCTCTGCCTCGTGATTGCATGTTAATGACTTTGTGTTGGTGATTGTATGTGGGGTTATGACTATGTTTTTAATGGTCATTTAATGGGCTTTAATGGAGTTATGTTCGTGACTTCGGTGGATATTATACTACGAGTTGGACTACATACAAGAAAAAAGTAGGAGGTAAATGTTGCAGAGAACATCAACCTCCTACTTGGTTACAGCGTTGTAATTACAAATTGGTTCTTACTTCTGCCAGTTGTCCTTGAGAGAAGCGGTGCGGTTGAGGACAAGATGATCGGCGGTGGTGTCCTGATCGACAACGAAATAACCCTGCTTCAAGAGTTGGTAGTGGTTCTCCTTGGCGATACCGTTCTCTAGCACCGGAGCATGGAGTTCACTGCGGAGTGAGCCCTCGACCTTGATGGTCTTGATCTCGAGGCTATTAGGGTTGAGCAAGTCACGGAAATCACCTTCCTCAGCAGACGGGTTCTCGACTGCGAAGAGACGGTCGTAGAGGCGAGCCTCAGCATCGATGCAGGTGTTGCACTCTACCCAGTTGATGGTAGACTTGGTCTTGCGGTTGCCGCCTTCGGTGCCCGACTTAGAGTTAGGATCGTAGGTAGCATAGACGGTAGTGATATTGCCATTAGCGTCCTTCTCGCAGCCGGTGGCTTGGATGATATAAGCTGACTTCAAGCGGACCTCACGGCCCATAGGGCTGAGGCGGAAGAAGTTCTTATCGGCGTTCTCCAGGAAGTCGCCACGCTCGATATAGAGTTCGCGAGCGAAAAGCAACTCACGTGTACCGAGCTCGGGATGTCCATCGATATTCTCAGCCGTGATGGTCTCGCCATTGCCCTCGTAGTTGGTGATGACGAGTTTGACCGGATCGAAGATAGCGCAGACACGCGGTGCGGTCTCCTTGAGGCTCTCACGGATGGTGTGCTCAAGCAGGCCGAGGTCGATCATACCTTCGACCTTGGTGTAACCGATCTTATCGATGAAAGCGCGGATAGCCTCAGCGGTATAACCACGACGGCGTAGACCGCAGACAGTCGGCATACGAGGGTCGTCCCAACCGCGTACGAGCCCCTCCTTGACGAGTTGGAGCATCTTACGCTTAGACATCACCGTATAGGTGATATTGAGGCGGTTGAACTCGTATTGATGTGGGCGGTAGTCGCCCTCTGCGAACTGGTCGATGAAATAGTCGTACAACGGGCGGTGTACAACGAACTCGAGAGTACAGATAGAGTGTGTAACACCCTCGAAATAGTCACTCTGTCCGTGCGCGAAGTCGTACATCGGGTAGACATTCCACTTGCGTCCCGTACGGTGGTGCGGATGCGTGGTGATGATACGGTACATGATCGGGTCACGGAAGTGCATATTAGGGTTAGCCATGTCGATCTTGGCACGGAGCACCATCTTACCGTCCTCGATCTCGCCGGCCTGCATAGCCTCGAAAAGGCGCAGGTTCTCTTCGATAGGGCGATCACGGAAAGGTGAAGCCACACCCGGCTCGGTAGGAGTACCCTTCTGCTCGGCTATCTGCTCGGCAGTCTGCTCATCGACATACGCCTTACCCTCCTTGATGAAACGGATAGCAAGGTCGTAGAGTTGCTGGAAATAGTCACTGGCATAATAGACATTGCCCCACTTGAAGCCCAACCAAGCGATATCTTGCTGGATGGAGTCGACATACTCAACGTCCTCCTTGACAGGGTTGGTATCGTCGAAACGCAGGTTGCAGACACCATTGTACTTCTCGGCAATTCCGAAGTCCATACATATAGCCTTGACGTGGCCAATATGCAGATAACCATTCGGTTCTGGCGGAAAACGTGTCTGTATTCGTCCGTTGTTCTTACCCTCAGCGAGGTCTTTCTCTACAATCTGCTCAATGAAATTGAGACTTCTCTCTTCCTGTTCCATTATTATAGTATGGGTTTATTAGTTTATTAGTTTATTAGTTTATTAGTTTATTGGTTTATTAGTTTATTAGTTTATTGGTTTATTTATTTATGGTTGAAATGGTTTATGGGTTTATGAGTTTATTAGTTTATTCCACGGATGATACCGCGTGGAGAGTTTTTGATGAAGTCGACGATAGCATCTCGTTCGGCGGTCTGTGGTACGGTGGCAAGGATCTGTTCTACGGCTTGCGATACGTTGAGTCCCGACATATAGATGAGGCGATAGGTATCTTGGATAGAAGCGATCTGCTCGCGTGTGAAGTTGCGTCGGTTGAGTCCGACAGAGTTGATGCCACAGTAAGACACCGGTTCGCGCGCTGCGATGGCATAAGGTGGAATGTCTTTATTAACTTTTGTTCCGCCTTGCACCATGACATGTGCGCCGATATGGGTAAACTGATGTACGAGGGTACCGCCACCAAGGATAGCCCAGTCGTCGACTACCACCTCGCCAGCGAGTTGCACTGCGTTGGACATGATGACATGGTCGTGCAGCAAACAGTCGTGTGCCACATGGCAGTATGCCATGATAAGGCAGTTGCTACCAACAACGGTCTTGCCCTTGCTTGCCGTTCCACGGTGTATGGTTGCGCATTCACGGATGGAGGTGTTGTCACCAATGAAGACATACGTCTTCTCACCTTTGAACTTAAGGTCTTGTGGTATAGCGCCTACAACGGCGGATGGGAAGATGTGGCAGTTCTTACCGATACGAACGCCTTCGAAGATAGTGGCGTTTGCTTCGATGATAGTGCCGGCACCGATCTCGACATCTTTGTCGATATATACGAAAGGACCTATTTGTACAGAGGGGTCGATCTTTGCCTCTGGGTGAATGTAAGCCAATGGTTGTGTCATTATTCAGTACTCTTTACTATTATTAACTTATTTATTGTTCTTCACTATCTGTGCAGCCAGTTCTGCTTCTGCTACGAGTTTCTCGCCCACGAAGCAGTACCCCTGCATCACCACAATACCTCTTCGCATTGGTTCGAGTAGTTCTAATCGGAAGACGAGTGTGTCGCCTGGAACTACTTTCTGGCGGAACTTAGCGTTGTTGATCTTGACGAAGTAGGTAGAATAGTTATTGGCATCGGGTTTATTGTGCAAGACGAGTATGCCTCCCACTTGTGCCATTGCCTCGAGGAGCAGCACACCAGGTACGATGGGTTCGTTAGGGAAGTGCCCTTGGAAGAACGGTTCGTTTGTGGTGATGTTCTTGAGTGCGATGATCGAAGTGTCGGTCATCTGCAGCACCTTATCGACAAAGAGCATCGGGTAGCGGTGAGGCAGGAGTCGTTGTATGTCGGCAGTATCGAGCAGCGGTTTATCGTTTTCGTTGAAGATAGGGGGCAGTATCTCGGTGCGGTGTAGTTCCTTACGCAGTTGTTTGCAGAACTGTGTGTTAGCGCCATGTCCTGGGCGGGTAGCAATGACCTTACCTTGTATGCGGCAGCCTATGAGAGAGAGGTCGCCGATGAGGTCAAGCAGTTTGTGCCGTGCAGGTTCGTTGTCATAATGTAAGGCAGAGAGATAACCTAAGCGAGAAGCGTCTTGCGTAGGTTGTCCTAATTGGAGTGCGAGTTGGTCGAACTCGGCTTGCGATAGTTTCTGGTCGTAGATGACGAGAGCGTTCTGCAGGTCACCGCCTTTGATGAGTCCATGAGCAAGCAAGGCATGCACCTCGCGCACGAAACAGAAGGTGCGTGCTGAGGCAATGTTCTCGGCATAGTCTGCCATGTTATCGAGGCTGGCATACTGGTTATGCAGCACCTCTGAAGGGAAGGATATATGTACATCGAGACTATACTCATCGTCGGGAAGAAGCGTTATCTTCGTACCGGTTTCTTCGTTCTTGTACTCCAGCTTATGGCGAACGATGAACACTTTCTGTTCGGCTTGTTGCTCAAGCAGTCCGACACGTTGGATGGCCTCTACATAATACTTCGCACTACCATCGAGGATAGGTATCTCGGGGGCATTGACCTCAATCAGACAGTTGTCGACCCCCATAGCATAGAGTGCAGAGAGTGCATGCTCTACGGTCGATATGCACCATTCGCCTCGTTCGAGGACCGTACCTCGCTCGGTGGCACTAACATAGTCGGCAGTGGCTTCGTGGCAAGGCTTATCGGGTAAGTCGACACGACAGATGCGGATACCCGTGTTCTGCGGTGCAGGCAGGAAGGTGGCATGTATTTGGCAGCCTGTATGGAGACCCTTTCCATCGAAAGAGAAGGATTCTTTGATAGTATGCTGTTTCATCGTTTTAGTTCTTCTAACTGTTTTTGCAGGGCATAGACGGCTTGCTGCAGTTCGTTCAAGTTCTTGTAGACCACAGCCGAACGGCGGAACTTCTCGACTGGGATAGCGGGTGTACCTTGATACATACCGGTCTGCTTGATGTTATTAGCCACGCCGGTTTGAGCACCAAAGATAGAGCCATCGGCGATGCTTATATGTCCTGCCACACCTGTTTGTCCTGCAAGGATACAGTGCTTGCCAACGGTAGTAGAGCCGGCAATACCTACTTGGGCACAACAAACGGTGGACTCGCCCACTTCCACATTATGGGCTACTTGTACGAGGTTATCGAGTTTGACATTACGGTGCACGCGGGTGCTACCCATCATAGCACGGTCGACGGTGGTGTTAGCACCTATCTCGACATCGTCTTCGATGACGACATTGCCCATCTGTGGTACCTTATGATAGACGCCCTCTTTGTCGGGCTCAAAGCCGAACCCATCGGCACCTATCACAACGCCAGAATGGAGGATACAGTCCTTGCCAATCTGCGAATAGGCATAGACCTTGACGCCAGCGTAGAGGGTGGTGTTATCGCCGATAGTGACATTGTCACCTATATATACTTGGGGGTAGATCTGTACATTCTTGCCGATGTGCACGTTCTTGCCAATATAAGCGAACGCACCTATATATATATCGTCGGGCAGTTGTACGCCTTCGGCGATGAAAGAGGGTTGTTCGATACCCTTTTTACGGGGGGACATCACCTCTGCCACCATGGCAAGGAGTTGTGAGATGGCAGCCCGAGCATTCTCCACAAGGATAAGGGTTGCATCTGTAGTGCCGTTGAACTCGAGGGCTTTAGACATCAGTACGATGCTGGCTTGTGTGTTGGCAAGATAGTGGATATACTTCTGTTCACCAAGGAAACAGAGTGTACCGGCTTTTCCGTCTTCTATCTTGCTCACATCGTGAACCTTGGTAGACTTGTCCCCGCGTATCTCTCCACCAACGATGGCGGCTATTTGTTCGGCTGTAAATTCCATTGTATAATGCTTGTGGTGACTTATAAGGGATAGTAGAAGAAGTAATGTTTCTCTACTCGCTTGGATAGAACTTGAATATTGAGCATATCGGAGGCATCGGCAATATCCTTGATGGTGCCGTCTTTATAGAGGATACCTATCGAGTCATCATCTGGCGAGTAGGTATCGGTTGAGACGGTATGTACACCATAGAAATAGTGTGCGTCCTCGTTGCTGATTCCGAAGTGACTTGCATACTTCTGGGTATATTCGTCTTGCTCTTCTTGGGATAGTGGCTGTGACAGCACCTTGACCTTGAATAGTTGGCGATTACTGAAAGCCTTGCAGAGGGTAGAGAGCACAATATCATCGGAGTCCTCCCACACCTTGATAGCGGAAAGGATATCGGTATCATCGAGTTGAGCATAGTACTCGAGTGCATTGGGGTTCTTGGTGAAGTCCTCTACTCCTACGTAATGATAGAGGAACCAATAGAGGGCAGGTGTAGCGAATAGTGATTCGCCTTGTGATGCGAGTTCTTGAGCCCGACTGAGGATATGGATAAGCAGTTGTTCGGCAGCCACCGAGGTCTTATGCAGGTAGACTTGCCAGTACATGAGTCGGCGAGCCACCAAGAACTTCTCTATCGAATAGATGCCTTTGGCTTCGACTACGAGTCGGTCGTCTGCCACGGTAAGCATCTTGAGTATACGTGCCGAAGCCACTGTTCCTTCGTTGACGCCACAGAAGAACGAGTCACGGCATAGATAGTCGAGACGGTCCATGTCGAGTTGTGACGATATCATCTGATGAAGGAAATGGCGTGGATATTCGTCTTTGAACAGAGCAATGGCGTTGGTGAGTTGCCCATTGAACTCGTTATTGATCTTCTCCATCATCATGAGTGATATCTCTTCATGGGAGATGCCATGTACGAGGGTGTTCTCTAAAACGTGTGAGAAAGGACCGTGTCCGATGTCATGCAGTAAGATAGCGGCTTCAGCAGCTGTGGCTTCATCGTGAGAGATAGCGATACCTTTCTGACGAAGTCCTTGCAGAGCCTCTTGCATGAGGTGCATCGTTCCGAGCGAGTGCAGGAAACGGGTGTGCATAGCCCCTGGATAGACAAAGAAACTGAGACCTAACTGACGGATACGATTGAGTCGTTGCACATAAGGGTGCTGCAGAAGGTCATAGAGCAAGTCGTTGGGTAGAGTGATAAACCCAAAGACGGGGTCATTGATTATCTTTCGTTTATTTGGCAAGGCTTAACAGACTATTGAAGTAATTACAGGGATGTTACCATCGATAGAGTCGGCAGGCTTCGCAGTTATGCCAACGGTAGGTGAAACTCAATCCTATTTGGAAGAAACCGTCTGCCCACTTGTTTCCGCCTCCACGACCGAAGTTAACACCGGCAGAGTTCTGTGAGGCATTCATTGGGTAGCCGTCGAGGTTACATATAGGCGTATCCATTATACCTTGGTGGACACTGAAGTTGAGTTTAAGACCAAAGCTTCGACCTATCTTGAAGTCGTAACCAATCTCGAGAGGGATGACAGGGAGGAAAGAGTTGGTGATGCCACTTGCGGATTTATAGTCGTAGTGAATATAACTATAGGTCAGAGCCACACCGCCATAAAGATAGAATCCAGCCGCATCGAAGGGATACCACTCGACACCGGCTGAGAGTTCGCCAAAGATAGAATTAAATTTTCGGTAGGATTCGTAGTGAGTACTATTATCACCTTTCAACGTACCGACATTGATACCGAATCGCCAGTTGGTATGTTTTCCCGCGGGCATGGTGTAAGCAAAAGCGGCTGCGCCACCAAAGGTGACATTCTGCTTTTGGAAACCGCCGTTCATTGCGATACCTCGTTTGTCGACATCGCCGTAGTAGTAAAGAGCATTAGCCGAGATGGTTAAGCCGTTAGCGATAGCGCTATTCCGTTGAGTGTAAAGCCCAGTGTGCCGATTGGCGTTTTTTGTCCAAACGACATCTGCACGGCTTTTCTTAATTGGCTTGGCGGCGTTGGTTACAGATGGTATTAGAATCGCCAAGACGAGGATAAGGATAGTGAGTCTGCAATTTTTCATAGCGAAAATACATTATGCCGCAAAGGTACTCTTTTCTTTTCGGTCTCGCAAATATTTTGCACTTTTCTGTCTCTTTTTCTCTCTTTTCTGCCTAAAAAACGAAAGTGTCCTCTCAACGATGGTGTTGAAAGGACACTTAGTGGGGTGTTGAGACGCTGATTATTCAGCAGGAGTCTCAGCGGGTGCCTCAGCGTTCTCTGCTTCGGGAGCAGCCTCGGCAGCAGCAGCCTCTTCTGCAGCGATAGCCTCTTGTTTTTTCTTGGCTACCTCAGCGGCTTTTGCCTTGTTGGCTTCTACTTCGGCATCATGTCTCTCTTTAGCTACTTTCTCTTTCTTAGCAGATTCAGCGTTAGAGATCTTGCCGTTCTTAGCATCTTTCTCGGCTTTCCAAGCAGCGAAGCGGCGGTCAGCCTCCTCTTGAGAGAATGCGCCTTTCTTAACGCCACCGTTGAGGTGCTTCTTAAGAAGGACACCCTCGCCGGAGAGAATGTTGCGAACTGTGTCGGTTGGTTGTGCACCTACCTCAACCCAATAGAGTGCGCGGTCGAAGTTGATGTCGACAGTAGCAGGGTTAGTGTTAGGATTGAACGAGCCGATATGCTCGATAAACTTACCGTTACGTGGTGAACGGCTGTCGGCTACTACGATATGGTAGTATGCATAGTCTTTGTGACCATGACGTGCCAAACGAATTTTTGTTGCCATTGTGCTTTGATTTAGTGAGTTATAACTACTCTGAGTTACATACTCGGGTTAATACTTAATGGTTATGCTTTTACTCGAAAAGCGGCTGCAAAGGTAGAGTTTATTTTCTTATCTTGCAAGAGGATGAAGAAAATTCTATGGTAAACGGTTTATGATTAAAGGATTGCCAGGTCATTTTAATTGGCAGATTGTATGTCAGTTAGGCAGGATTGGTATATTTTTTGTAGTAAAAAATGACGGAAAATTTGGTATATTAGGACAAGAATTGTATCTTTGCAGGCTTTTTCGCTAAGGATTATCCTGCAAGAAAGTAGAATC
>CAVJQD010000036.1:13133-20887 GCA_963651555.1 uncultured Clostridium sp.
ATTAATCTGTATGAGACAACTCAAGATTACAAGATCGATCACGAATCGTGAGAGTGCTTCTTTGGACAAGTACTTGCAAGAGATTGGGCGCGAAGAACTGATTTCTGTAGAAGAAGAAGTCGAGTTAGCGGGTAAGATCCGCAATGGAGACCGCGCAGCTCAGGAGAAACTTGTTAAGGCTAACTTACGATTTGTAGTGTCTGTTGCGAAACAGTATCAAAACCAAGGCTTAAGCCTGCCTGACCTTATCGATGAAGGGAATCTCGGTTTGATTAAAGCAGCCGAGAAGTTTGATGAGACCCGTGGCTTTAAGTTCATTTCTTATGCTGTATGGTGGATACGCCAATCTATTCTGCAAGCATTGGCAGAGCAATCGCGTATTGTCCGCCTTCCTTTGAACCAAGTAGGTTCGTTGAACAAGATCAGCAAGGCCTTATCACGCTTTGAGCAAGAGAACGAGCGTAAGCCGTCGCCAGAAGAACTATCGGAAGAGATAGGTATTCCGGCAGAGAAGATTGCCGAGACGATGAAGATGTCGGGTCGTCATGTGAGTGTCGATGCACCATTCGTTGAAGGCGAGGATAACAGTCTGTTGGACGTTATGGAGAATGAGGACTCACCTAATGCAGACAGAGGTTTGATAAACGAGTCTTTGTCGAAAGAGGTAGATAGAGCCTTAGCAACCCTAACCGACAGAGAGGCAGATATTCTGCGTAAGTTCTATGGTATAGGCGTACCCGAGATGACGCTTGAGGAGATTGGCGAAGAGTTCAATCTTACTCGTGAGCGTGTAAGACAAATAAAAGAGAAGGCACTTCGTCGTTTGCGTAGTAATTCACGCAATAAGATACTGAAGACTTATCTAGGATAGTTTTCATTTAGTTTCCATAATAAAAAATTTTAGTGTCAGGTCTGCATCGTGAGATGCGGGCCTGTTTTATCCTTATTGCCTGTATTCTTATTGTCTGTATCCTTAGGGTTTCTGTAGGATGGGGAATCTTATAGGGTGGAGAAACTTATAAAATTTTTAACAGTTTGTTATTTGATAGAAAAGGCGTACCTTTGCAAATTGATAAGATGCCTGTTGAGGCATGAACAAGAGTGAAAATAAAAAGTAAGCAATTATGAGACTAATCATTGAACCTGATTACGAGCGACTGTCAGCATGGGCAGCCAATTATGTGGCTAAGCGTATCAACGAGGCCAAACCAACAGCCCAAAATCCAATTAAATTAGGGTTACCTACGGGGTCATCTCCGTTGGGTATGTATCGTTGCTTGATACAATTATGCAAAGAGGGTGTGGTGTCGTTCCGCAATGTAATAACCTTCAACATGGATGAGTATGTAGGGTTGCCTGAGAGTCACCCAGAGAGTTACCACAGTTTTATGTGGAACAACTTCTTCTCGCATATCGATATTCCTGCAGAGAACGTGAACATCTTGAATGGTAATGCCGAGGACCTTGAGGCAGAGTGCAAACGGTATGAAGAGAAGATTCTTGCTTGTGGGGGAATCGACTTGTTCTTAGGTGGTATAGGTCCTGATGGGCATATCGCTTTCAATGAACCTGCATCGTCGTTAGCCTCTCGCACAAGACAGAAGACCTTGACGACGGATACTATCATTGCTAACTCACGCTTCTTTGATAATGATGTAAACAAAGTTCCTCGTACAGCATTGACCGTAGGTGTAGGTACTGTTCTTGATGCAAAAGAAGTACTTATTATGGTGAACGGACACAATAAGGCTCGTGCACTTAAGCATGCGGTAGAGGAACCTGTAAGCCATATGTGGACAATCTCGGCTTTGCAACTTCATCCACATGGTATCATTGTATGTGATGAGGCTGCTTGCAACGAACTCACTGTTGGCACTTTCCGTTATTTCTTAGACATAGAGAAGGACCACTTGAATCCTGATACACTGCTTTAATACTCACCTCTAATTATCTAAGAGATGGGGTTCTTTAAGTGGTTGTTCCTTAGTGGACTTGGCTATGCTATCGGTGGACCTATCGGTCTGCTGATAGCACAAGTCGTGACCTTTCTGTCGGATGGTATATCTACTGCTCTTCCGCAAGGGGATGGAAGTCAGTCGACAAACACTAATCAGCGTACGTACACAAGACATGCTACACAGGGTGATATACGTGTGAGTATCCTCATCTTGGTGGCTTGTGTACTGAAAGCCGATGGGATAGTAAAGAAGTCGGAGCTCGGTGTCGTAAAGAAATATCTCTTGCAGACTTATGGTGAGTCGGCGGCATTGGAAGCACTGCAGGTGCTCAAGAAGTTACTGGAACAAGATATTGACCATGTTGCCGTAGCGAACCAAATTAAGCAATATGTCAATTACTCTACTCGTTTGGCTATCTTGCAATTCCTTGTTAACTTAGCCTTTGCTGATGGAGAGTATGCTCAAGCAGAAGAACGTGTGATAGAGCAGATCTCTGCGGCATTGGGAGTGAGTGATGCTGATTATCGTTCGTTATTGGCAGTATATGGCAAGGCACAGAGTCCTGACTGGGCATATCAAGCCTTGGAGATTCCTCGTTCTGCAAGCAATGAGGAAGTGAAGAAGGCATACCGTAGGATGGCTATGAAGTATCATCCGGATAAGGTGGCGTCTGCAGGGGAGGATGTAAAGCAGAAGGCAACAGAGAAGTTCCGTGCCATCAATGAGGCTTATGAGAGCATCAAGAAAGAGCGAGGCATGAACTAATGAATAGCATGCTGAGGATATATAATTGAAAAACAATATCACTATGTTACAGATTTATAATACACTAACAAGAAAGAAAGAGTATTTCCATCCTATTCATGAGGGACATGTAGGACTATACGTGTGTGGGCCAACGGTCTATGGTGATGCACACTTGGGACATGCTCGTTCGGCCGTTACCTTTGACCTTTTGTTTCGCTACCTCAAGTACTTAGGTTATAAGGTTCGTTATGTACGCAACATCACGGATGTGGGTCACCTTGAGCACGATGCAGATGAAGGAGAGGATAAGATAGCCAAGAAGGCACGATTGGAGCAGTTGGAGCCTATGGAAGTGGCGCAGTATTATACTAACCGCTATCGTCATGATATGGAGTTGATGAATGTGTTGTCTCCTTCGATTGAGCCTCATGCAAGTGGACATATCATTGAGCAGATAGCTTTTGTACAGAAGATACTTGATAAGGGTTATGCTTATGTAAGCAATGGGAGTGTGTATATGGATGTGGAGAAGTATGCAAAAGACTTTCCTTATGGTAAGTTATCTGGTCGTAACCTTGAGGATATCAAGACAGAGACTCGTGAGTTAGATGGTCAAGCGGAGAAGAAGCATAGTTACGACTTTGCTTTGTGGAAGAAGGCATCTCCTGAGCACATCATGCATTGGCCAAGTCCTTGGTCGGAGGGCTTCCCTGGATGGCACTTGGAGTGCTCTACTATGGGAACGAAGTACTTAGGGGAAGAGTTCGATATCCATGGAGGTGGAATGGACTTGATGTTCCCGCATCATGAAGCAGAGATAGCCCAGTCGTGTGCTGCCTTAGGGCATGAGACAGTGCATTACTGGATGCACAACAATATGATTACTATCGCAGGGAAGAAGATGGGTAAGAGTTACAATAACTTTATTACCCTTGAGCAGTTCTTCCATGGAGACCATCCTCTATTAACGAAGGCTTTCTCGCCAATGACTATTCGTTTCTTTATCTTGATGGCCCATTACCGTTCGACCGAAGATTTCTCGAGTGATGCGTTGGAAGCAGCCGAGAAGGGCTTTGCTCGTATGCAGGAGGCCTATAACCGCCTTATGAAACTACAACCATCGGATACCTCTACGGTTGAGACTAAAGGATTGAGAGAGCGTTGTGCTGAGGCTATGGATGATGACCTTAACTCGCCTATTGTTATCTCATCTTTGTTCGATTCTGCCAAGGCAATCAATACAGTATATGACGGCAAAGGTACTATCTCTAAGGAAGATTTAGAGGAGTTACAGCGTGTCTGGAAGGCTTATGCAGTGGATGTGCTGGGTCTGCAGTTGGAGGAGTCGGCAACAGGAGACAATCATGCATCGGCCTATCATGGGGCGGTTGACCTTTTGCTTAACATCCGTCTGGATGCTAAGAAGCAGAAGGATTGGGCGACATCGGATAAGATACGCAATGCTCTAACGGAACTTGGGTTCTCTGTTAAGGATACGAAAGACGGTTTTGAGTGGAGTATCTAATCTGATATATCTCCCATCTCATCTTTATAGACATGCGATTTAAGAAGTTACAAGAGTACCTTCCTTATTATAAACGTAACCTACGAGTGGCATTCCCTGTGATGCTCACTCAGTTGGGTGCGTCGTTAGTGGGACTATTCGACTCTATCATGGTGGGGCATTACGCAACAGTAGACTTAGCAGCCGTTAGTTTCGCTAATGCGCTGTTCTTTGCCGTGATGGTCTTTGCTATGGGTGCCATTATGGGTCTTACTCCCTTAGTGGGTTTTCAAGTAGGGGATACCTCACACCATGAGGAGAAGAAAGAGCAGAACGAACGGAACATTGCTTCTTTGCTACAGAACGGTATATCGTTTACCCTACTGCTTAGTGTATTGATGCTTGTTATCCTATGTGGTTGTATTCCTTTCTTTGACTACATGGGTCAAGACCCAGAGGTAATACGGGTGGCACGACCGTACTATATACTGATCGTTATATCGATAGTGCCGTTCCTTTTCTTTTGTTTGCAGAAACAGTTCCTTGAGGGATTGGGCAATACGATTGTGGCGATGGTTATCACCTTAGCCATGAACTTGCTTAATATTCTGCTTAACTGGGTGTTTATTTTTGGTCATTGGGGATTTCCTGCGATGGGTGCTACGGGTGCGGGGATTGCTACTCTTATCTCTCGTATTGGTATGCCGTTGTGCTTTACTGTGGCTATTCTTATCCATAGGAACTGGCGGCACTATCTGCAACTGTTCTCTTGGGAGTTGACATCGTGGAAGGAGGTTATCCACTTGGCAAAGATAGGTATACCTATTGGTCTACAATCGCTTACGGAGTTCCTTATCTTTGCTCTCTCGTTTGTCGTAGTAGGATGGATTAGCAAGGAGGCATTGGCAGCACAACAGATTGCTAATCAGATAGCGGACCTCACCTTTATGTTGGCGCAGGGAATCGGTGCGGCAACGACTATCCGTGTGTCGCATCAGTTAGGGAAAGGAGACTTACATGCCGTTCGGATGGCAAGCAATGCAAGTATTCATCTGGTTTTGATGATGAACACTATAGGGGCGGTACTGATGATTAGCCTAAGGAACTATATTCCACTAATCTTTACGAATGACCCTATGGTGATAGATATAGCCTCGACGCTTATCGTCTTTGCGGGTTTGTTCCAGTATGCCGATGGGTTGCAGAACGTAGGAGGTGCTATGCTGAGAGGGATAACGGATGTGAAGGTACCGGTGCTGATTGCTTTTGTATCGTATATTATAGTGGGTCAGTCGGTTGGACTGTTATGTACTTTCCCGCTTGGGATGGGTCCATCGGGAATATGGGTCGGTTTCATCGTAGGTTTGACGATGGCAGCGGCGTTGCTACACTATCGTTTCAATAAAAAATACAAAGAAATGGTGATTCGTGTTGCAGGAACGGAAAAATAGTCATACCTTTGCAGTCCCCTTTTGGAGAGAAGGGGTTTGTGGTTGTTTTTGTTTCGGGATGTAGCTCAGCCCGGTAGAGTACGCGTCTGGGGGGCGTGTGGCCGCAGGTTCAAATCCTGTCATCCCGACAAAGAAAGGCGAAGACTTATGTTTCCGCCTTTCTTTGTTTTTTGTATATTCCTTATTCCGCGATTAAAACGCCTTAACCTACACAGAAGTCTTACTCGAACTCTTCGACGAGTCGGCATTGCTATAGTGCAGTCTCTTAGCAATCTGCGCCATAGATAGGTTCTGCCACAACACCCCGATAAGTAGCGGTGCACAGGGTTGCCCCATCAGCATGACTTGTTCACGGATAATACGTTCTCGCTCCACGGTCTCATGATCAGAAGGAGTCTCAGCAGGCAGAGTGGTTGATACTTGGCGGTTTCCAGCAAAAATCGTTGCACTCATCAGGCAGAGTGCGAGGGCCATCATTGTCTTTTTCATAACAAATATAAATTAATTGGTTTAACTAAGTCTAACTAAGTCTAACTAAGTCTAACTAAGTCTAACTAACTCGTTCTATATTGTTATGACATCAAAAAGACAAAAGGTAACCCTGGTATCGTATTTTTTTTGTTTGACTCTGCAAAAGCAGGGGAAACTTAAACGGACGTCCGTCTTTAGATTAGAGGGATTGTTCGAGTCGGAGGAGGTCTGCGGTGTCGAGTTTCTGTTGTGCATACGCCTTATCGACCTTGAAGGCTTTGGTATCGCTTGATGGTAAGTCGTACATCAAGTCTCGCATGACCGTTTCCGTCAACGACCTCAGTCCCCGTGCGCCTAAGTGATACTCCACGGCTTTATCGACGATATAATCCAAAGCGTCATCGGCAAAGGTTAACTTTACTCCATCCATCTTCAAGAGTTTGATATACTGCTTGGTGATGGCGTTCTTTGGTTCGGTTAAGATTCGTCGAAGAGCCTCTTTGTTAAGGGGTTCGAGGTGCGTTAGGATAGGCAGACGACCAATAATCTCGGGTATGAGTCCGAAGGCTTTGAGGTCTTGTGGGGCTATGTACTTGAGCATGTCGCTTGGGTCGATATGTTGGCGTTGCTTGGTGGACTCGAATCCTATCACGTGGCGATTTAGCCGCTGGGCAATCTTACTCTCTATGCCATCGAAGGCGCCGCCGCAGATGAAGAGTATGTTCTGCGTATTGACGTGGATATACTCTTGGTCGGGGTGCTTACGTCCTCCCTTAGGTGGTACGTTGACGATGGTACCCTCAAGGAGTTTCAACAGCGCTTGTTGTACGCCCTCGCCGCTGACATCGCGTGTGATGCTTGGGTTGTCGGACTTACGTGCAATCTTGTCAATCTCATCGATAAAGACGATGCCTCGTTCCGCCTTTGCGACATCAAAGTCGGCTTCTTGTAGGAGTCGTGTGAGGATAGACTCGACATCTTCTCCGACATAGCCCGCCTCGGTGAGGACGGTGGCATCAACAATGGTGAAGGGGACGGTGAGCATTCGTGCGATGGTCTTAGCCATTAAGGTCTTGCCCGTACCGGTAGAACCGACCATAATGATGTTGGATTTCTCGATATCGATGCCGTCGTTGGTCTCGGGTTGTGTGAGTCGCTTGTAGTGGTTGTAGACCGCCACAGCGAGGCTTTTCTTGGCTTCGTCTTGTCCAATGACATATTGGTCGAGGAAGGCTTTTATCTCGTGGGGCTTTGGTATGTCCTTAAGGGCAGCCTGCCGTTGCTCCAGCGTTGCGCTTGCCTCGTTGACGGGGTTCATCTGTGAGACCATGATGTGCAGGTCCTCGACTTGCTTGATACAGTCTTTGCAGAAGACCCATCCGTTTGTTCCTTTGACCATCTGCGAAGATGGCAACGTACGCCCACAGAGGGCGCACGTGCTATGTGTTGTTACTCTTGCCACGGTGTTATGGGATGTTCTAAAAATTCCACGTTTTGTTATTTTGTTCCTAATTGGGATGCTTCTCCACTTTTTGAGCGCTTTGTGGCTTTTATTTGTATCTGCTTGCCTTTCACTCAGTCACAATGCTCGCATTGCTCCTTCGTTCAAGCCAACCATCTACT
>CAVJQD010000037.1:0-20470 GCA_963651555.1 uncultured Clostridium sp.
CAGTCACAATGCTCGCATTGCTCCTTCGTTCAAGCCAACCATCTACTAAATAAAAATCCACAAATCATCTCAAAAGCAATTTTTAGAACATCCCTTCAAAGATATATCTAAGCGAAACGCACCTAACCTCACGGTCGGGTGCGTTTCTGTAATCAATCAACAAACACTAAATCTTGAATCTATTCACTAATCTTTAAAACTAACCAATTTATCAAACTAATATCAAATTCATATCATTTCTCGGGTGCTGTATCAGCATCTTTGCTCCAATAGGGATTCTGATACAATGGTGAACTCTCTTTGTCTGAACCGTCCGAAGAAGTTAGCAAGAACTCCTTTGCATTGATAGGATAGAGATAATGAGCCATCTTCCACGACAGTCCATCATAACCTTGCTGCGAATCCACCATCCGGTATGGACGAAACCACTCAGAGTCTGATGGCGACGACACATTGGCGTCCTTGCTACCATACTTGAAGGTAACTCCCACCGTGCCATCGGTATTAACCACCTTTGCATAGATGTTCTGCATACCTTCGCTCCATATATGTATTCCCTCCACTTGATAAGGAGTGGTGATCAATTGGTCCATACTACGCCAACGAATAAGGTCCATATAGCGAAGACCTTCTGCAAGCAACTCGCACCGTCTCTCGCGTCTAATATTGTAACGGGTAGCGTCAATCACCGCGCCAGCAGTATAAGCGCCCCAATCATTCTTCGCCTCTTGAGACATGTCGGTCGCTGCTATCGTCTTATTGAAATCTTCGTCAACCCCTGCTCTCGCACGCAATAGTTTCCAGTAGGCTGTTGCATCACCGTCGAGGCTCCCATTACGCTCATAGCATGCTTCAATGTAGTTCAGCAATGCCTCCGCTGACCGGAATACAACACACCCCGTAGTCGAACCCCTCTGTTGACACTGCTTCTGATATACCGAGTTGCCCTTACGAATAGAGTACCCCGTTGCATAAGTCTCAATAACACCGGTGAACTGAGGTACAGGTTCAACCTCTATGGCGTTGTTGCTCTCTGTGGTGGCATATACATAGTTATGCTGCCCTGGTTCTTTCAAGAAACAACTCAAACGGGTGTCTCGATCGGTGCGAACAGCAACAAAACTGGTGTCCCCTTTGTACAACGGACTGGCATAGATGGGCAGACCATCTTTCATCAAGTAGGAATCGACATAACCACGAGTCAAGCCTGTGTTGTTATTACCGCGCTGCGCATACATCACCACACTGTGTCCCACCAAGTTTGGTCCGTAAGGACACCAAAGAAGCACTTCTGTATTAGCGAACAAGTCCTCAGAGGCGAACATATCCATATAAGGGTTTGCTGCATCACTCTCGCTCTGCTGAACCGTTCCCGTGTTTTCGGTTAAGGTAGTACAACTCGCCACTGCTTTGGCTGCTACCATCGCCTGTTCGAAAAACCAATTAGCCTCGTCTAACGCACTACCGTGAGGAAAATGATAGTTAGCATTGTACTCTTTTTGCATACCAGGCCAATCGTTCGAACATGGAACAAATGCCGTTCCTGCAAAGTTCTTCAACCAAGACCCTTCAAACAGTGCCACGCGTGACTTAAGCAGTTGTGCCGCCGTTGCCGAGATGCGAGAGTTTGCCATCTCTGTGCCCGACATATACGAGATTGCAAGGTCAAGGTCTTGAAGTATGAAGCGGGCTACTGAGTCGCATGGTGCTCGTTTGCTTGCCTCTACAAGAGCCTCCTTACTGTCGGAGAGTGGCTCTGTAACGATAGGGTAGTCACCAAACTTCTGCAAGAGTTGGAAATATTCATAAGCACGCAAGAAGTATATTTCCCCAATATAATGATCAATGTTCTCCTGCACACCGCTTATCTCGCCTGCTTCGTAGCGGGGCAATACCTGCTGCAAGAACCAATTGCACTTGTATATATTGCTGAAACTATAACCGCCTCCCGTTTGTGGAACTCGCCATAAACCGAGATACTTATCATCGGGCGCAGAGGCGTTAATCTGGTTATCCGTAGTAGCGTCCTTCTGGAAAAGACCGTAGTCATAACCGTCAGTGCTGCTGCTACCGCCATGCGTAGGTAAAAACTCGGTATATCGACCATCCACAAAAGCTAGTAGCGACGACTCTTTTGTGAAGTAGTCTTCGGGTGATACCGACGACAAAGGTTCTTTCGTCAACCAATCATTGCACCCTGTTAGGGTAATCATGCCGCATCCCATCAGGATGGCAAGCAATATCGATTTATTGTAAGTTTTCATAGTATCTTGATTATAAAGTTATACTAAGACCAAATGAGTATTCTTTCGACAACGGGTAAGCATTACCGTTATTACGCGTACGCCAGTCCTTTTCGGAGTTGTTATTACCGCCGTCTATCGTCTCTGGGTCGAACATCGAAGCCAACTTAGTAGCCGTAAAGAGATTCTCAGCAGAGAAGTAGATGCGTAGTTTCTGAACATGTATTTTCTGCATCCACTTATCGGGTAGGGTATAACCTATCTGAAGGTTCTTCAGTCGGATATACGCAGCATTCTGTAAGTACCGTGTTTGTATCTGGTGGTTACGTCCGGACACTCCGTGTCCCTCACCGCCACGATCGAAAGAGGGGCGAGGATAGTATGCATCACGATTCACATCCATGATACCTTGCTGAACCAATACACTGTTCTCGTCTCTCCAAAAGTCTAAGTGCTGAACAAGGGCCGCAGACCAAGTCGACTCCGTATTGGCACCCCAGAAGTAGGAAGAGCCCTGCCAATAATCACGCTTCATCACGCCTTGGAAGAACAATCGTACATCAACACCTTTCCATGCTGCGTTAAGGTCGATACCAAACTGGAATCGAGGCGTGCTATTACCTATCACTTTCAAGTCTCCATGGTTCTCCAAAGTACGGTCGCCAGCCGAGATACGCCCATCGCCATTAGTATCTTCGTACATTATATCACCTGCTGCCCAACCTGAACCCAGAGCCGACTGACCATCACGCATACTCGAGGGGAAATAGCCATTGGCATTGAAGAAGTTCTCATCCAACTGGTCAAGATGAGCCTCCATCTCTGCATCCGTCTGCGCAATACCTATGGTGGTGTAGCCCCAGATCTGCCCAAGAGGTTGACCGGCAATGTATTGGTCAATCGAATTGGTCGTGTTGCTCGGGTAACGAGTCACATAAGTCATAGCGTCTGAGAGCAAGAACTTTGCCCCATAACTGAAGCCGTTCTTTCGTATGTCTTGCCAACCAATCTCAAATTCCCAACCACGCGTCTTTAAGTCGGTGTTGTTCGTCTTTGGTGCAGTGTAACCAAGAATAGAAGGTAACTCAGGAGCCGAACCCATCATATCAAGCGTGTAGCGTGTATAGTAGTCGAACGAACCAGTCAAACGGTTGTTGAAGAATCCATAGTCGAAGCCGACATTCCAGTTACGCACCTTCTCCCAAGTAAGGGTGGTCGATATGGCCGTTGGCACACCAATAGTGGTGGTCAATGCACCGTTTTGCAACCATGTACCGCTGTTCACACTTGGCGAGAAAGTAAGATATGTAGGATACCACCCATTGGTATTCTGATTACCTAACTCACCGTACGAAGCACGTAGTTTAAGATTGCTAGCGATGTGCTCATAAGGTTCCCAAAAACTCTCGCGCGCAATGTTCCAGCCTGCAGAAACAGATGGGTATAAGTTCCAACGCAGTTTCCCACGGTAACGAGAAGTACCGTCGTAGCGCAGGTTAAACTCCACCAAGTAACGACCCATATAATCGTAATTGATACGACCAAAGAAACCGGCAGTCGACCAAGAGTTGCGATTACCATAAGGACTCAAGTCCTTTTTCTCCCACGAGTTGGTGCTCTTGTTCCATACTAAGCCTGTCGTCAGGTCAATCTCGGGCAACTCATCAAGTACCAATCCGTATGCCGTAACACCGCTCTGCTTCTGCCATAGGTTCTCGGCCTGAGCACCTAACATGAATGAGAAGTTGTGCGCATTGTCAATACTGAACGAGTATTGCGTGCGGATATTGGCTATCAAATAGTCTTCTTTGTACTTATTTTCTGTCACCGAAGTAGTAGCCTTGTCCTTATCAATCGGCTGCCCATAGATGTCGCAGTTGTAGGTTGGCAAAGTATAGGAATAGACATCATACGTTTTAATCTTGTAGTTAAAATCCATGCTCGTGACCCAATTCTTGATCGGCTCGAGTGTGATACCTATCTGTTGGTAGATATTATCGGTAGTCTTATTGTACTTACCGCCTTGTATAAAATCACGCCCAGGCCATGTTGCCGAATACAAGTTACCGTTATTATCATATAGAGGAAGGTTCGGCCAGTTTTGGCGAGCCAAGTTTTCGTATAAGCCATCATTCATAGCCGATGGCTTATTGTAGTCCTCACGCAAGAAACGGATGGAGTAGTTCAACTTCAACCAACTCGTCAAAGCGGCTTGTAACTTGCCCGTTGCACTATATCGCCGCAAGTATTCCTCGCCTAAGTTTAAAAGACCCTCTTGGTTCATGTAGTTCGCAGAGACATAGAAGTTCACCTTATCATTGCCGCCACTTGCATTGAGGTTGTGCTCATGCGAGAAGTTATAGTTTTTGAAGAAAAGGTCATACCAATCAGTATTGGCATTGGCAGTGGTGAAAGGGTCTTGCCATTGTGTGCCACTTGTTGGCATAGCAAGGGTAGTAGTTATCTCGCCTCGTTGATATGCAAGGATGCGCGCAAGAGTCTCGTCGGTAAAAATGATATCCGTCGTGTTATTCGAGGTGTTTCGTGCTGCCTCATTATAATAGTTAGCAAACGAGTAAGAGTCCATCTGTTGCATCTTGACGATAGGTGAACCCCAACGGAAGTTATTGTTGTAGTTAATCTGCATCTTACCCGCCTTACCGCTCTTTGTGGTGACTAAGATAACACCAAATGGTGCACGAGACCCATAAATAGACGATGCTGCCGCATCTTTCAATACGGAGATCGACTCGATATCCTGCGGGTTAACGGTGTTCAAATCGCCTTCCATGCCGTCAATAAGCACCAACGGACTGCCTGAAGAGCCCTCGCCAATGGTGGCTGTACCACGAATATTCATGGTTGGTGTCTTCTCGAGCGAACCGCTGCTCTGCGTTATCTGCAGACCAGGTACAAGACCTTGCAACGCCTGCGTAGCATTGGTTACAGGTCGAAACTCGATGGCTTCAGCGTTGGTCACACCTACGGCTCCCGTCAGGTTGACCTTCTTCTGAGTACCATAGCCTACTACAACCACTTCATCGAGGGCTTGCGTGTCCTCTCGAAGAGTCACTTTCACGTTGGTCTGTCCTTTCAAAGGAATCTCTTGGGTCGCATAACCCAAATAACTGATCACCAAGGTGGCTTGTGAGGACGCTTGCAGCGAGAAGTTTCCATCAAAGTCGGTGATAGTACCTACGGTGGAGTTCTTGACTTGCACAGCCGCACCTATTATAGGTTCGCCTGTAGCATCAGTCACATTGCCATGTATGGCAGTTTGAGCATAGAGGAATGAAAAAGAGAGAAAGAAAGCGCACACAGTCGTGAATACTCTCTTGTCAATAGGAGAAACTCTTTTCATGGTAATCTTATAATGTTAATGTGTTTGCCTCAAATCGAGATTGAAATATCCTTCATTGAGTGGTTATTTATCTAGGGTTAGATTTTTAAGGGATGTTCTAAAAAATTCCACGTTTAATAACTATTCATCTCAAAAGCAATTTCTAGCATCCCTCAATCGTTTTTCATGCTGCAAAAGTAAGTGTAATAATTCAATGTTTAAGGTGTTACAGCACGACTTTTTTCTATTTTTAGTGATTAAGAAGAAAATCGGTAAATAATCGACCTTTTTCGTAATGTGGTTCAGAGAGCGTGTTTCTTGGTATGTATAATGCGAATTATACATTGTTATTCCTTTAAATTGTTGTACTTTTGCACGCCCAATATATGTACTTATGAAAGAGACTAATCAAGAGGTATTATACCCACGTGAGGAAATTGTCTTGCGTTACTTACGCGAACATGGTATTCCCTTTACATACTACCATCATCCCGAAGGCAAGACCATAGAGCAAGCCATGCAGTGGTGGCACAACGACGGTAGTGTGCACTGCAAGAACCTATTCATGCGCAATCATAAAGGCAATCAGCACTATCTCATCTGCTTCGATAGTCTACAAGACTTGGCAATCCATGACCTCGAACAACGCCTCAAGCAGCAACAGCAAGTCGCAGGAAAACCGTCTCCAGGCAAACTCTCATTTGCCAGTCCCGAGAGGATGATGCGATACTTGGGTCTCGAACCTGGGAGCGTGAGTCCTTTCGGTCTTATCAATGATACGGACCATCATGTAATACTCTTCTTAGATGCTAACTTGCAGAACGCTGACTCGTTGAGTTTTCACCCCAACGACTGCCGTAGCACCGTCGTCATTGCCCGCTCCGACTTTGAACGCTACTTGCAAACTCTCCCCAACCAAGTTGAATGGATAACCCTCTATTAACCAATCAACCTCCAACCCGCAATAAGACAATAAAAAAGAGAGCCTCCAAACAGGAGGCTCTCTTGGTTCAACTAACGAGTTAGTCTTTCGTTTTCTTCTTACTATCTTCCTTCGCCAACGGTTTCAAATGTTGGTCGGTAAAACGATATTGAAGCATTCCTAGTTGTTGGTCGGGTAGGACTCGGACGCCATACCGTCGGCGCCATTGCCATTTAAGTGACCTTAACCAACCTTTTGATACATAAGCATACACATAAGGGTGTATGTACATGCAAATATGTTTACCAAATGTCTCGGTATAGACCTCAATCTCCTCCTTCAACTGTGCAGTGAAATCGAGCGAGGACTGTATCTTGCCTTTCCCTAAACACGTAGGGCAGACCTCTCTGATATCCACCTCCACCGCAGGGCGTACGCGCTGGCGGGTTATCTGCATTAGTCCGAACTTCGACAGAGGTAACACATTATGTTTGGCTCTGTCGTGTTTCATCATCTCCACCATATACTCATAGAGTTTCTGGCGATGTTCTGCACTTGCAAGGTCGATGAAATCGATAATGATGATTCCACCTATATCTCGCAACCGCAATTGGTGCACAATCTCTTCTGCTGCCAACATATTGGCAGTAAAGGCATTTTCTTCTTGGTTGTCTCCTAATTTCTTGCTACCGCTGTTCACATCGATTGAGAACAGCGCTTCTGTGCGTTCAATGATGAGATAACCACCGCTTTTGAAACTAACCGTTCGACCTAGACCGGTCTTCATCTGACGGGTCACATTAAAGTGGTCGAAGATAGGTTGAGCCTCTCGGTATAAGTGAACAATCTTCGTGCATTCTGGGGCTATCAACTCAATGTAAGTCTTCACCTCGTTGTACACCTCTTCTTCGTTCACCTGAATACTCTCGAATGTTGGGTTGAACACATCCCGAATGATACCAATAGCACGACCAATCTCCTCGGAAATGAGGTCTGCACCACTCTTACCATAGAGTCGACCGACAGCCTCTTCCCAACGCTTATAGAGCAAACGGAGTTCGCCATCGAGTTCTGCCACGCGCTTACCTTCTGCCACAGTACGAACAATCACTCCATAATTGTTTGGCTTGATGCTCTGCACCAACTGCTTGAGGCGGCTGCGTTCAGACTCGGCTTTGATCTTGCCCGACACCATTACCTTTTCGGCAAAAGGGATAAACACAATGTTACGACCGGCTAACGATATCTCAGCCGTCAAACGAGGTCCTTTGGTGTTGATAGGTTCTTTCGATACCTGTACTAAGATTAGTTGCCCAACCGTCAGATAATCTTCTATCTTTCCTTCTTTGCCTACTTCGGGTAGTGCTTGAAACTTGCTCATGCTCGTCTTCTTGGGTCCATTCTCCAAGACCGACTGCACATAGCCATTCAGTTTGTTAAATCCTGCACCTAAATCAAGATAGTGAAGAAAAGCGTCTTTCTCGTAGCCTACATCCACAAATGCCGCATTCAACGACGGCATCACTTTCTTCACTTTGCCCAGATAGATATTGCCAACAGCGAAGGTCTTCTCCCGTGTGTATTGGTTGATTTCCTCTAATCGACCATCTTCGAGCAAAGCGACAGATACGCCTGTAGACTGTACGTCTACTACTAATTCACTTTTCACTCTTCAATAAATTTACGATACTGCCACACACCGTTCAACGCCCGTACGATGCTGTCAAGGTCTTATTTGATCACTTGACTGTTTCAGTATCAAAGTTTTGCTATCGAGAAGTCGATAGCGTCGTATTCAACGAGAACAAACTTAAACTCGCACTATTCGCTTGAATTTAAGTTTGTTCTATTCTATTGCCGTCTTACTTCTTCTTATGACGGTTCTTACGCAAACGCTTTTTACGCTTGTGCGTAGACATCTTATGTCTCTTGTGCTTTTTTCCGTTTGGCATAATCCTTATTTTTTTAATGATTTAACGAATTCTTTCGACGGCTTGAAAGATGGGATGGTATGCTCAGGAACAACCAAAGAGGTTTTCTTAGAGATGTTACGAGCCACTTTCTCTTTACGTACTTTGGTGATGAACGAACCAAAGCCACGGAGATAAACAGCGTCTCCACCACATACACTGTCTTTCACATTTTGCATGAAAGACTCTACAATCTTCATTACAGTTACCTTGTCGTAACCTGTTTGAGCAGCAATTTGATTAACGAGTTCTGCTTTTGTCATTTTCTCTTATTTTTAAATTATTACTATATTCTTTTTCTATCGCCTTCTCAAGCCCATCATTTGTGTTCTACCTCCTAGCGACAAATCGGCTGCAAAAGTACGCAAACTTTTTGAATACCACAAACTTTTGGGTGAAAAAAGTGTTTCAAATTCTTTCTTTGCCTTTTTGAGGCTTGCTTTGCACGGTGTTGATATAACATTGCTTACCTTTGCTTTAGGATTTTCAATACAACGGAGACGAACATGAATATACGATACTTACAGCGGCAACTCATCGAGTGGTACGATGCCAATAAGCGTGTGCTGCCTTGGCGTGAGACCGTGGCCCCATACTGTATTTGGGTGTCGGAGGTTATTCTGCAACAGACGCGTGTGGCGCAAGGACTGGACTATTATCTCCGTTTCATTGAGCGTTTTCCCACGGTGCAGAGTCTTGCTGAGGCAACCGAGGATGAGGTGTTGCGTTATTGGCAAGGATTGGGTTACTATTCACGGGCACGGAACTTACACCGTGCAGCGCAACAGGTGGTGCAGTCGTCGGGGTTTGTAGGTGGCAAAGAAGCGCAGCAGGTAGGTTCACAAGGGTCTGAATTGCCGCAAGAGGTACAAGATAGTATATTTCATAACTTGCGTTCGATGGCTGGAGTAGGCGATTATACGGCGGGAGCCATTGCTTCGTTTGCCTTTAACCTGCCTTATCCTGCGATGGATGGGAATGTCTATCGAGTGTTGGCACGCTTGTTTGACAGTGATGTCGTGTTCGATACGAGTGCAGGTAAGAAGTATTTTCACCAACTTGCCGAACAGGTGTTGGATAGAGAGAACTCTCGTTTGTTTAACTCGGCTATCATGGAGTTTGGTGCGCTCTATTGTACGCCGCAAAACCCTGACTGTGAGCATTGTGTGGTGTGTGAGTGCTGCTTGGCACAGCAACATCATACGGTAGAGTTCTTGCCGTTGCGCAAGCCTCGTACGGTCTTACGCAATCGTTATCTCAATTATACAATCTATCTCACGCCCGATAAGAGGACACTGCTGCATCAGCGGCGAGAGAAGGATATATGGCAGCATCTGTATGAGTTTCCGCTGGTTGAAGCCGACCAACTGCTGCCGGTGGATGAGGCTTGGCAATCGATTGACTTGCTGCATGTTCTGTCACATCAACGGCTGCATGCTCGTTTTCATGTGGAGTATGTGGATAGACTGCCCTCGTTGCCGGATACTATTGAGGTGTCCTTAAACGATATAGACGATTATGCACTCTCTCGCTTGACGCTGAAAGCGATGAGTTGTTTATTGGTTTATTAGTTTATTGGTTTATTAGTTTATGGTTTAGTAGTTTAGGAGTTTAGTGGTTTAGGAGAAGTTTAATTGGTTAAAGGGTTTAGATGGTTTATATTGCTGATATGGGGTGATCGTTTCGAAAATTGCAAACGGACGCCAGTGGTTATAAATAGGCATGAAGTATTATAGGTATTACTATTCCATTGACAAGTTGTTTGTTGTCTGACACTGTGTAATATCTTTCAGTGCTGCGTCAAAGTTCTCGGACTTGCCATGTGTATAGAAAGGCAGACCCCAAATGTTATAATTCTTTGACTTAAAGGACAACGAGATATCGGCTAACTCGTGTATTGTCTGCAAGAAGTCTTGTTTCCACTTGTCATGTTGCAGCAGATGTTCGCCTTTGGGTTCGATGAATATCTGCAAGTTGTCGTATTTGTCACTTTTTCCGTTTTCGGTCTGGCAGCGCATGAATAGAACAAAGTCAGGTTCAAAAGGTCTGCCGTCTTCAAATGAGTATAGTTTCAAATCCTGCTCATTGCGTACCAAGTAGATGTCCGAGTATTTGGCTTTGAGTTTCGTGTATATGGATTCGATATACTTGATGAGATACTTTTCTTCAGATGTGCCAAAACAGTCGCAATAGGCATACCAGTCTCGTGATGAGAGGTCTAATTGAATTGCGCTATTGTGCAATAGGTCTTCCGCTGTTCCGCACATGGATTTGCCGTATTCTTTGTCGCTATTACCTTCTTCCGAGAATGATATTTTCAAGTCGTGGTCACGGAATACTTTGTGCACTTCAGTCGGAGTGAATTCTTTCGTTCCTTGATACTGGTGGTATTCTTTTGTCATGAGTGGCTCTATCTGCTGCAGGGCTTGGAGTGCAATATACAGTTTTTCCGATTGTGTCTGCTCGTCAATACTACTCTTGGCTCCCGTGACTGAGACTCGTATTTGACTGAGATACTGTTTGCTCGTGATAAACTCGCGAGTAGAGGTTAATTGAGGATATAAGGTGTGCAGCTGGTCGAAAGAGAATCCGCCATTCTTATCAAGAGCAAAGCGGACTACATTCTCGCCCAACTCTCGGAACGTACATGCATAGCTTGTTGATTTCAGTACCTCTGCCGGACCATGCTGTCCGAATATTCCTGCGGTCTGCATCTGTCCGGAGGGCATGGTCACTTCATACTGCTTGTCTCGTATCTCTTGTTGTAAACCATCTAAAGCACGCTCTTCGGGTTGTATCTCGTGGCGTTTATTAGCAAAGACAAGTCCTTTTTTGTAGAGGTCTGTCTGCTTGAAACTATCTTTGAGATATTCCTGCACATGGATATCGGGTGCAAGGATACCTGTTTCTATCATAGCTGTGCGCAGTTCTTGGATATATCGTGGGTTGTTGGCACTATGATAGTGCAGTCGTTCAGCAATGCGCAATGGATTATTGGTGTCGGAATCGTATTTCCGCTTTCCGACAGGGAGTGTCGGGTCGCGCGGGTCACGGAAAGGCATATATCGAGCACCACGTCCTATGAGTTGCGCCTCCTGCATAGTTGTCTTGCCAGGCTTATTTCCTTTTGCATCCCGTGTGTCGTATAGGCGAACGATGTCGTACAGGTTCAGCACGTCCCAGCCCTCGTTGAGCATATCAACCGCAAAGACAGCACGGAATCTATTACTCGGTTCTTCAAGTGTGTTGAGATACTGCTGTTTCTCTGCGGATATCGACTTGCCGTCTACTAACAACATACGTTCCTCGGAGAAGTCCTCTTGCAGTTCGAGGATAAGGTTGTCGTCCGTGATATGCAAGGCACTGAAATAGTCGAAGGCTTGCTGCACGTCGTCACGTGCAAAAGACCGTAACTCGGCTATCTTATTTGTCGAGAGGTGTCGAATAGCATCTGTGAACTCTGCCATGAACTCACCATTGGCTTTGATAGTCTTCGACTTGAACATCACTACGGGCTTGATATCCTGTCCGACGGTGGTAAAGAGTTTTCGCTTAAACTGACTGAGTATGCAGGCTTGCAGGGCACGGTCGATAGGAGCGAGGTCAGCTTGTACGACTTCAATATCTTTCGAGTAGCCGTCTTCACGGAAACGTTTCAGCGGGTAGTTGAATATCAGTTTGTTTGCATATTTGGCATGTATGTTGGCATCGGTAAGGTCTGCCGTTGCTGTGTATTCGAGTAGGATGTTCGGCAGCAAATTCTCTCCTGCATTGAAGATACGCATTACGGTACGTTCCCAGTTGTGTGACTCATCGGCAGTGTCGAGGTCTTGGAAGTCTAACTCTGGCAGTGTATTACCTTCTCGCGTATCTTTGTTGATATGGTGTGCCTCATCGGCTATTAACACGATAGGTGTCGCTGCAAAGTCGTTGTAGGTAACAGAATTCTCACGAGGGTTATTGAGCGAAGTGTGCAGGGCTTGGATAGTGGTTAGGCAGAAGTTGATACTGTCGGGGTTTGCTCCTTGAAAGTTCTGTACCTCGTTCACTTCCACTTGTCGGTTGCCGATGCGGATGGTGTCACCAAACAAGTATTTGGATGATGCTCGGTTGAGGAAGTTGTCTCGTGTTTTCTCTACGATATTGGTGCTATCGACAAAGAATAAGAAGTTGCGGTAGCCCTGTTCGTATAGGTAGAGAATGCACCCCGCCATTATCATGGTCTTACCTGAACCTGTAGCCATGTGAAATAGCAGGTGCGGACGATAGGACTTACCAATAAAAGAGTTTCGCATATAGGTAAGGAAATAGCGAAAGCACTCTTCTTGATAGGGACGCAATGGTCGTGATGATGCAAGGGAAGTGGAGAAATAGTCGGGTAATACAACGCTTTCAATATAGCGTTTACCAAACTCCTCTCGTAGGGTGTCTTGTAGGTTCTTATCGGTTGGCATAGAATTGGCGTGTTAGTCGTTTGTCTTCAGCTGTGAGATTGTTGGCGCTATCGTCCATATCTTTGAATGGAACATAGAGCAGGTTCATGTCGAGACACTCTATTAGGAAACGTTTCTGGTCGGCTAATGACAGTTCCGTCCATTGCTCAACGGCTTTGTTTATCTGTTGGGGTGTGATACGGTAACTTAGGAAGCCTGTGCCCTGCATGCGTTGCCAGATAGACTGCAGTTGCTGCGCATTGGTCGCCGCCTCTATCTCATTGACAAATACCTGATTGGCTTCTGCAAGTTCAAGATAGACGAAGGAGTTGTGTGTATACTTGTCCCCGTCTATTAACGTTGGGCTTTGCGGGTTCCATCCGACTGATTTAGAGATGCCGGATTGCTCTCCTTGAACTACTTTTTTTAGACGTGTATAAATAATGTCAATTTGACTGTCCATTTGCTCAACGCCAATATATTGCCTATTCATTTTATGTGCAGTCGCAGCTGTCGTTCCTGTTCCCAAATGGAAATCCATTACGATATCTCTTTCATTAGAGCACATGTCTATAATTCTATTAAGTAAGGCTTCAGGTTTTTGTCCACCCTTAAAAGTCTTAATAACTTCCATATCTGCAGTATTTCCTTCTTTGTACGCCATAGGGTTTGCATAGACCTGTTTTATATCTGTCCAAACAGAAGACAATGGAATACCCTTACTTTCATCTAAATATTGCCGTTCCCATTTGGGCGTTCCGTCTTCATTGTACCCACGTTGTCGCCGTTGGAATTGTCTTCCATTGTCATCTACATATTTGAACCAGTCTTTTATATATTTCTCATCATAAGGTATATATACATGTTTTTGAAGGTGTGTTTCTTTATTTTTCGCATAATGCAAGATGTAATCATGTATATTCACTGGTTTGGCTGATGCAGCACGGCCTCCAGACGGAGAACCATAAGCCCAAATCAACTCTTCTATTAGGTTCTCTTCACCAAAGATACTATCGCATAACACCTTCAGGTAGTGAGACTGATTAATGTCAATATGTACAAAGATATTTCCATCTTTAGTAAGTAAATCGCGTGCGACCTCTAAACGGTTTTGCATAAAAGTAAGCCACGTAGAACGTGTGAACCTATCATTATAACTAAAACTATCGTTCTCGGTATTAAATGGAGGGTCAATATAGATGAGTTTCACTTGGTTAGCATAGACCTTTCTCAGGGAGTAGAGTGCGAGCAGGTTGTTGCCTTTGATAATCAGGTTGTCGGACTTGGATATGGATGTTACGTCGTGTTCACCTGTGCTGTCGTAGCGGCGGAAATGGGTAAAGGCTTTAGGTTCTGTTAGGCGTGTAATCTCATCGGGAGCAAGCACCTCGTTCCAAAATATCTCATCACGTTTGGCGTCTTCTTTAGTCTGTCCACCTTCGAGGATACAGTCTTTGTATGGCCACGAGAGTACAACCTCGCGGCTCTCGCTAAGGAACTCGCCCTCTTCGGTTGTCAGTCCTATCTTGTTCTTGAACAGAGTATAGGAGTCGGGGAGGAACGACTTATTCATGACGAAGCGTTGGAATTGGACTTTGTCGAACACCAATGTACCCTCTACCTCGGTGAAGAACTGTCGGCGCAATGCATCGTGTTTCAGCAGATAACCAATCAAGCGTGGGTCTAATTGGAGTGCGGCTTCTACAATCTTGTTCTTCAGCAGGTGTCCATCCTCACTACAGAAGCGGCTATCCATTCGCAAGAGGTCTGCAAGGTCATTGAATAAGTTTTGTGACATGTGTATATCCTTTTGGGCGTAGGCTATCGCTATAAACACAAAACGCGAGCGTAACTTGCTCACGTTGTGGTCGTAGGATACCTTCAAGAACACAAGTCACGCCCACGCATTGCGCAGGCGTCTGCTTTGACTTGTTCATGTTCTCAGTTTGAAATTTCCTACGTTTCAACGTGAATAGAACAATAGCAAACGCTATGGTGTGGGGTGATATGTGCTGTGACCGGTGTCTGCACCCCACTTACAGGCAGTTTGGTCAGTTTTGCGGCGCAAAGATAGTGAATATTTTACAAATTGGCAATGTGTAAATGGATAAATTTCTTTTTTTTGATGTTGATAGTTTATGGGTGTTAGACTTTCTGGATGTATGTTGTAGGTCCGATGAGACTAAATGATTAATGGGAGGATTTGTATGGTCAAACTGGTCTGGTGATCCGAACGACACGAGGATATGTCGTCACTATAATCGCTACTACAATTGCACTATCTTATCCGCGGGCGAGGGCGCCCGCGTCCCCAATGTGTTACGATATTGCGGAATTGCGGTATTTATTGTAATTTTGCGGGCGTATACCTTAATAGGATAAACATTATAGGACTAACATTATAAGACAAACATCATAGGACAAACGTTATAGGACAAACATTATAGAAAACATAGAAGCAAGTATTATGGAGAAGTTAGAGAATAGGAAGTGGAAGGTGCTGGAGAGTCAGTATCTTGCGAAAGAGGGTGATTGGTTTACTGTTCGGAGAGAACGGGTGCAATTGCCGTCGGGAGTGGTTATTCCATCGTGGTATATCATGGAGTTTCCTGATTGGATAAACATTATTGCTATCACAAAAGACAATAAGTTCGTGCTAATCAGTCAGTATCGTCATGCCTTAGGCGAGACACACTATGAGTTGGTGGCAGGCGTGGTGGACAAGACCGATGCGTCGCCCATGGATGCCGCCAAGCGTGAGTTGATGGAAGAGACAGGTTTTGGCGGTGGCGAGTGGACGGAGTTTATGTGTCTCTCTCCTAATCCGACGAACCACACTAATCATACTTATACCTTCCTTGCTGTTGGTGTTGAGCGTTTGGACAAGCCCCATCAAGAGCCGTCGGAGGATATACAGACACATCTCTGTACGCGTGAGGAGGTGTATGAACTGCTGGATAGCGGCGAGATAGTGCAAGCATTGCATGCTGCTCCGCTATGGAAGTACTTCGCTACAAGACCGCTGCGCTGAAAGACGACTTAAACGGACGCCTACGGCGTATTGACATGAAGGGGTCATAAAATACGTGGTCAAAAAACAATAAAAAACTTAGGGAAAAAAGCCTAACAACTCATTATCATGGATTTATTGGAACAAATATTGCCAAATATGGTTCAAATATTCCACGATACAGACAGGGATGTCCAAATATACGTGGTCAAAAAACAATAAAAAACTTAGGGCAAAAAAGCCTAACAACTCATTATCATGGATTTATTGGAACAAATATTGCCAAATATGGTTCAAATATTCCACGATACAGACAGGGATGTCCAAATATACGTGGTCAAAAAACAATAAAAAACTTAGGGCAAAAAAGCCTAACAACTCATTATCATGGATTTATTGGAACAAATATTGCCAAATATGGTTCAAATATTCCACGATACAGACAGGGATGTCCAAATATACGTGGTCAAAAAACAATAAAAAACTTAGGGCAAAAAAGCCTAACAACTCATTATCATGGATTTATTGGAACAAATATTGCCAAATATGGTTCAAATATTCCACGATACAGACAGGGAGGTCCAAATATACGTGGTCAAAAAATATAAAAACTAAGGAAAAACTATTATCATAAAGATGTTAGACAATAGACAACAGACAACGGACAACGGACAATAGACTATAGACAACAGACGATAGATTATGCAGTATATTTCAGGAGAGACAGTTCCTCTGTTTGGGGAGAGGTATACCTTGTTGGTGAGAGACAGCAAGACGGTGAATACGGTGCGTGTGGAGGGTGATATTATTATCCTTACATGCAATACGAGTTATCCATGGGCAGCCAAGAAGCGAATCATGGACTGGTTCTACCGTAATCAGTTGGCAGGGTACCTGAACGAGGCGTTCCCTAAGTGGCAGGAAAAGATGCAGGCGTATTATGTGCGTCTCAGTCTGCGTGATATGAAGACTCGTTGGGGCAGTTGTACGCCTAAGACTCGTGCTATTCGCCTCAATATACAACTGGCAACACGACCCAAGGAACAGATAGACTATGTCATAGTGCATGAGTTGGCGCACTTGCAGGAAGCCAATCATAGTGCCGCTTTTTGGGCGATAGTGGAGCAGTATATCCCTCATTGCAAAGTAGTGCGGCATCAACTAAAATATGGAACAGATGATGAAACAGACAATACTAATTCGTAAAGCCACGGCAGCGGATGCGGCATTTGTTGGTCGTGTAACGGTTATGGCGTTGGGCGAGGACTTCGCTGCTTTCTTAGATGATAGTGACAAGATGCAGCGTATCACGGCTATATGTCACCGTGAGGACACGCTCTATTCGTGGGCAAACGCATGGGTGGCGGTGTACGATGGTGTGCCAGTGGGTGCTATCATTGGCTATGACGGTGCACGGTATGCTGCAATGCGTGAACTCACTTTTGGTTTGTTTGCGGATATGCTCGATGAGACCACACGGCAGATGCCGATGGAGACCGAGAGTGGGGAGTATTATTTTGATAGTCTGGCGGTAGAGCCCGCCTATCGCAATCGGGGTATTGCTCGGCAACTACTGCTGCACGCACGGGAGTCGTTCCTCAAAGAGAAACGTCAGCCTGTAACCTTGGTGGTGCTGCCGGATAATCCTGCTCGTGGGTTGTACGAATCGATAGGCTTTGTGCCTGAGAAGCACCTCTTTTTGTTTGGTGAGGATTACCTTCGCTGCAAGTATCTGCCGGTATAACTCTGCTGGCACTTCATCAGCATCTCGGGTGTTCCGCTGAATACTATATTTCCACCGTTTTCTCCGCCTTCGGGTCCGAGGTCGATGACATGGTCCGCCGACATGATGATGGCGGGGTTGTGTTCGACTACAATCACGGTGTGTCCTTTGCTAATCAGTGCGTTGAGTGCTTTGAGTAGGACACGGATGTCGTGGTAGTGTAGACCTGTGGTAGGCTCATCGAAGACAAAGATGGTGGGTTCGGTTTTCTCGTTGGCAAGGAAGGTAGCGAGTTTGACACGCTGGTTCTCACCTCCGGAGAGGGTGCTGGAGGACTGTCCTAACTTGATGTATCCGATGCCGACATCTTGCAGCGGTTTGAGTCGTTTCACTATCTTTTTCTCGGTGCTGCCTTTGCTATCGGAGAAGAACTCGATAGCCTGATTGACAGTCATCTGCAGGACATCGTAGATGTTCTTGTCTTTGTATTTAACCTCCAATATATCTTTTTTGAATCGTTGTCCGTGACAGTGTTCGCAGGTGAGGACGAGGTCAGCCATGAACTGCATCTCGATGGTGACCGTTCCTTCGCCTTTGCACTCCTCGCATCGTCCGCCAGGGGTATTGAAGGAGAAGTGAGCGGCTGTGAAGCCCATCTGTTGGGCGGCTTGTTGTTCGGCAAAGAGTTTGCGTATCTCGTCGTAGGCTTTGATGTAGGTGACGGGGTTGCTTCGTGTGGAGGTGCCGATAGGGTTTTGGTCGACATACTCGATGTTGGACACGAGGTGTAGACTACCTTGCAGGCTCTCGAAGTCGCCGGTATATTCTGCTACGCCGCCAAAGTATTTCTTCATGGCGGGGTAGAGCACCTTGCTTACGAGACTGGACTTGCCGCTACCAGATACACCAGTTACGACGGTGAAGACATTGAGCGGGAAGCGTACATCGAGGTTCTTGAGGTTGTTCTCGCATACGCCTTTCAGTTCGATATAGTTATTCCATTTGCGTCGGAACACAGGTGGTTCAATGACTTCCTTGCCGGTCAAGAAGTCGACGGTGTAGGAGTGTTTGACGGGTGGATTGGTGACGGTTCCGTCGTTGTTGTACTGTCCTTCCCATACAATCTCTCCTCCGTTGCGTCCTGCTTCGGGTCCGACATCGATGATATAGTCGGCAGCACGGATTATCTCCTCGTCGTGTTCAACAACGACAACGGTGTTGCCAATGTCACGGAGGGTCTTGAGTACGCCGATAAGTCGTTCGGTGTCTCGTGGGTGCAGTCCGATGCTGGGTTCGTCGAGAATATAGAGTGAGCCTACGAGGCTGCTGCCTAAGGACTTGGCCAGGTTGATGCGTTGGCTCTCACCCCCGGAGAGGGTGCTTGAGAGTCGGTTGAGGGTGAGGTAACTGAGTCCCACTTCGTCCATGAAATGCAGTCGTGACTTCACTTCCTGCAGAAGTTGTTTGGCGATGGCGGCTTCGGTGTCGGAGAGTTGCAGAGCGTCGAACCACTCGATGAGGTGTCCGATAGGCATGGTGACGAGGTCGGTGATGCACTTATCGCCAATTTTGACATAGGTCACTTCTTTTCGCAGTCGGCTGCCGTTGCACGCAGGGCATATCGTCTTGCCACGAAAGCGTGAGAGCAGCATACGGTATTGCATCTTGGCGTATTGCTTCTCCTCGAGCATCTTGAAGAAGTCGTTGAGTCCGTGGAAGTAACTATTACCGGTCCAAAGCAACTGTTTCTGTTCGGGCGTGAGGGCATAGAAAGGTGTGTGGATAGGGAAGTCGAAGAGTGATGCGTTCTGTATCAGTTCTTGGTTCCACAGTCCCATTTTCTCGCCTCGCCAGCACGCCACAGCGCCTTGGTAGATAGAGAGTGACTTATTGGGAATGACGAGGTTTGGGTCGATGCCCATGATATTGCCAAAGCCGTTGCATTCGGGGCAAGCACCAAAGGGGTTGTTGAAGTCGAAGAGGTGTTCGGTGGGTTCGATGAACTGCATACCATCGGCTTCAAAGCGGATGGAGAAGGTGGTGATGGTTCCGTCTTGCAGTTGTATGATACATGAACCTTTGCCCTCGAAGAAAGCGGTCTGCACCGAGTCGGCAAAGCGGTTGATTGTGCTCTGCTGACCATCGGTGATGATACGGTCGATGAGCAGGTAGATGGGTTCGGTGGCGGCATCGCATTCGCCTTTGAGGATATCGCTGATGCGTATGATGTCTTTGCCTCGTAGGATACGGCTGAAGCCTTGCTCTTGCCAGATGGCGGCTTGCTTGGATAGGGGTTTGTCGGTGCGGTCGACGGGCGAGAGGAGCATCAGTTTAGTGGCATCGGGTAGGGCAGAGACATAGTTGATGACATCAGTCACGGAGTGTTTCTTGACCTCTTGTCCTGAGATAGGCGAGATGGTGTGCCCGATGCGTGCGTAGAGGAGTTTGAGGTAGTCGTATATCTCGGTGACTGTTCCGACGGTGGATCGTGGGTTCTTGGCTAAGGTCTTTTGCTGTATGGCGATGGCGGGCGGGATGCCGTCGATGAAGTCAACTTCGGGCTTCTGCATGCGTCCTAAGAACTGTCGCGCATACGAAGAGAGGCTTTCGACATAGCGGCGTTGTCCTTCGGCATAGAGAGTGTCGAAAGCAAGACTCGATTTGCCGCTACCAGATAGACCTGTGATGACGACGAACTTGCCTCGTGGGATGCGTAGTTCGACGTTCTTGAGGTTGTTGGTGCAGGCACCTTTGATATGTATGTAGGCGGTTTCCAATTAACAATTAACAATTAACAATTAACAATTAACAATTAACAATTAACAATTA
>CAVJQD010000038.1:0-20205 GCA_963651555.1 uncultured Clostridium sp.
TCTACTAAATAAAATTCCACAAATCATCTCAAAAGCAATTTTTAGAACATCCCTTGACAATTGTGGAATTGGCAATTGGACAATTTTTTAGGGGTGAGTTTTTGGTGGCGAGAGGGAGTTTGGTGGGTGTTTTTTTTGCGGATTTGGCGTTAAGAATTTGGAGGTTATTATTAATAGTTATGAGCTGTTCTGGGTTCGATGTGGGTTCGATGTGGTTATTACGTGAAGTGCTGAATCTTCCGCTTATCTTCCGCTTATCCTCCGCTTATCCTCCGCTGATGTGTCGTACTTGACTCGTGGTTGGCTCGTGATATGTTCTATTAAGATTCGGGGTTGGCGGTTTTTACATTTGAGAGTGCTGCGAGGGAGGAGCGTTTCACTGTCGGATTGGTTCGCTGTAGGTCTGCTTTTGATGTTGGATTGCACGGCTTTTTGTTGGTGGTACGCTATTTGTATTTGGTGTATTGGATTATAATTATTACCTTTGCAGAGTGTTAGATGGGTGTAGGAATGCAGGGGGATTTGTGGAATGTAAGTCTTTTAAACATAGAGAATTATGATAGAAGAGTCGCATCGTTACAAGGTGTTTTCGGGCAGTAAGGGTCAGCCATTGGCGAGCCGCATCTGCGAAGAGCTGGGTTGCCAGCTGAGTAGGGTCAACATAGAGCACTTCTCAGACGGGGAGTATGCGGTGGAGTTTGAGGACTCTGTCCGTGGTCAGTCGGTTTATCTGGTGCAGTCGACCTGCCCGAGCGCAGATAATCTGATGGAGTTGCTGCTGATGATTGATGCAGCGAAGCGTGCGAGTGCGTATAAGATTATCGCAGTTATCCCATATTTTGGTTGGGCAAGACAGGACAGAAAGGACAAGGCGCGCGTGTCGATAGGTGCGAAACTGATCGCCGATATGCTTCAGGTGGCAGGAGTTGACCGTGTGATTACCATAGACTTACATGCGGAACAGATCCAGGGTTTCTTTGATGTGCCGGTGGATCACCTATATGGTTTCAACACTTTTGCGGACTATGTGGAGTCGTTGCACTTGGATAATCTTATCATTGCGTCGCCTGATGAAGGTGGGTCGAAGCGTGCAGCCAAGCTTGCAGCCAAGTTGAAAGTGCCTATGGTTCTGTGTTATAAGCACCGAGAGAAGGCAAATGAGATCGCAGAGATGCGCATCTTGGGTGAGGTAGATGGCAAGAATGTGGTTATAATAGATGATATATGCGACACGGCGGGCACGTTGACTCGTGCGGCGAATATGATAAAGGACAAGGGGGCGTTGTCGGTTCGTGCCGTGGTATCGCATGGTGTGATGTCGGGACCTGCGTCGGAGCGCGTGATGAGTTCGGCGTTGGATGAGTTGGTGTTCACGGATTCGCTGCCATTTGATGTATCGAAATGCCCGAAGGTTCGTGTGCTGAGTGTGGCTCGTTCGTTTGCAGACACTATACGTGCAATCCAGGAGCACCGTAGTATTTCGGAGATCAATCAGATGATGTAATCGAGGATTGTTGTGGGGTGGCGTAAGGATATAGGCGTGTTGGCAGTGTTGGCATTGCTGCTGTTGGTGACAGGTTGCCAGCGGAGTAAGCCATCGGAGGCGTCGAGGGTGTATGCTTTCTGTGGGGATTCGGCGTATCAGCATGTGTCGGAGCAGGTGTCTTTTGGGGCTCGTGTGCCATTGTCGCAGGCTCATTATCAGTGTGCTAAGTATATTGAATCGACTTTGCGTCGATATGGATTGGCGGTAGGCGTGCAACAGGGTGAGATGACGGACTATGCGGGTGCGAGTGTGGGGGTGTATAACATCGTGGGGAGTTACTCGAAGTCGGATAGTACGGGCGGTCGTGGGACGATATTGCTTTGTGCGCATTGGGACTGCCGTCCGTGGGCGGATGAGGAAGAGATGCCGGAGGATAGAGCTTATGCAGTGGACGGTGCGAACGATGGTGCGAGTGGCGTGGGGGTACTGTTGGAGTTGGCTCGGCAGGTGTCGTTGCTTCAGCCTGATCAGAATATAGAGTTTGTCTTTTTTGATGCGGAGGACATGGGTACGCCTCGGTCGTATACCGGCAAGGAGCGTGCGGATACATGGTGTTTGGGCTCGCAGTTGTGGGCGAGACAGTATGCGCAGAACAAGGCATTGCAGGGGCAGAAACGGTATCAGTATGCGGTGCTGCTGGATATGGTGGGCGACCGCAATGCGATATTTCCGCAGGAGTATTTCTCGATGCAGTATGCTCAGAGTTATTGTGTGAAGCTGTGGCGTACGGCTTCGCAGTTGGGATATGGGCATCTGTTTAAGGAGGGGGTGGGTAATCCGATAACGGATGACCACTATTACATCAATACGATAGCGCATATTCCGTGCGTAGACATTATTCATTATGATATACATACCGATACGGGCTTTCCTTGGTATTGGCATACACGCCATGATACGATGGAGAACATCAGCGCAGAGACCTTGGAGGCAGTAGGGAAAACGGTAATCAATACAATATTAAACTGATGGTTATGTTAGAGATAAAGGACTTGTATGCAAGCATCAACGGTAAGGAGATACTCAAAGGCGTCAACCTCTCGATAGGTGAGGGTGAGGTGCATGCTATTATGGGACCTAACGGGGCTGGCAAGTCGACCTTGTCGGCGGTGCTTACGGGTAACCCTAACTATGTGGTGACGGGTGGTAGTGTGCTGTTCCGTGGCAAGGATCTATTGGCGATGTCGCCTGAGCAGCGTGCGCGAGAGGGACTGTTCTTGTCATTCCAATATCCGGTAGAGATACCTGGTGTGAGTATGGTTAACTTCTTGCGGACAGCGGTGAGTGAGAAACGTAAGTATGAAGGGAAAGAGCCATTGTCGGCGAGTGCGTTCTTGAAGTTGATGCGAGAGAAGCGTGCTGTGGTGGAGTTGGATGACCGTTTGGCGAAGCGTGCTGTGAACGAGGGTTTCTCGGGCGGCGAGAAGAAACGCAATGAGATATTCCAAATGGCTATGTTGGAGCCGTCGCTCAGTATATTGGATGAAACGGATTCGGGCTTGGACATTGACGCACTGCGTATTGTGGCAGAGGGCGTCAATCGACTGAAGACGCCTAATAATGCGTATATCGTTATTACTCACTATCAGCGTCTGTTGGATTATATTGTGCCGGACTTCGTGCATATCTTGGCAGACGGGCGTATTGTGAAGACGGGCGATAAGACCTTGGCGCTTGAGTTGGAAGAGAAAGGTTACGCCGACTTACACTTATAACTTATGAAGAGACTTACGAGTGGTACATATCGTTTGCGGATCGAGCAAGGGAAGTCGGAAGTGGTGTTGGTAGAGGGTGTGGGTGTGATGCTGTATGTTGAGCAGGAGTCGGACTCATCGTTGACTGTCTATTGTGAGACGACTGCGGGCGTGGGTGAGAATCATATTGAGGTGTGTCAGGTGGGTGACCATGCTACGACCGAGATGCGTGGTAAGGTGGTGCTGCATGGAAACGATGATGTGGCATATTACACGCATGTTACTCATTGTGGTATAGGAGGAAAGAGCGATTGTGTATTCAAGTATGTATTGGATGATGAGTCGCGTGGTTTCTTTCGTGGAGACTTGATTATTAAGCCTAATGCCCAAAAGACTGAGGCATCGCAGACGAATCGTAATATCTTATTGTCGGAAAGGGCGCATATTCAGACCCTGCCGCAACTAGAGATCTATGCAGATGATGTAAAAGCATCTCATGGTGCTACTACGGGTCAGATGGACGAGGATGCCATCTTCTATATGCAACAGCGTTGCATCTCTCGTCAAGAGGCTGAGCAACTATTGCTCGAGGCGTTCTTGACTGATGTTACTTTTACAGAGGAAAAGCGTAATAGTGTAGCGCATTAATTGGTGCGAACTACTGCGTATCTTAAGAGTTCTTCGAGTGAGGTCCGTAGTTTGTTTTCTCTAAAGACGGAGAGACATTGGAGACCTTCCTCGTAGTGTTGTTGCATCTTGTGCTGTGTGTAGCCGAGACCATCGTAGCGCAAGACGAAGGATTTTATCTCTTGCAGGTCGTCATCGGACAATGGTCGCATGAGAAGGTCGTGTATGTGCTGCCGATCGTTGCGTGTAGCACGCTGTAGAGATATGATAAGTGGGAGTGTGAGTTTGCCATCGCATACATCTCCCATAGTAGGTTTGCCTATGTCGTCGTTGTCTCCAAAGTCGAAGGCATCGTCTTTCAATTGAAAACATATACCGAGGTGTCGACCATACTCACGGAGTGCAGTCTGCTGCTTCATGGTTGCGCCTGCACTTACTGCGCCTATCTCGGCACATGCAGAAAAGAGTGATGCGGTTTTCATTTCGAGTATACGCATTGACTCGTCTTCGGAGATAAAACGGTTGTCGCCAGAATAGTTGAGTTGGAGTAACTCGCCCGATGAGAGCGATGCAGCAAGGTCGAGGACGATGTTCATGATCTGTATGTTACGCAGATTGCCAATGATGGTCATTGCCTTGGAGAGTATATAGTCGCCAGATAGAACTGCCACTTTCTTGTCCCAATGTTTCCATACGCTTTCTTGGTTACGGCGCAGGGGAGAGTTATCGACTATATCGTCATGGATAAGCGATGCGGTGTGCATCAGTTCGAGTGCGACAGCGGCTTGAATGGTCTTATCGTTGATACCTGAACCACCACGATTGCATAGTTGTGCCGATAGGAGTACTAACCTTGGGCGGAGTTGCTTACCTTTGTTGGCAGTTGCCCATTGTAGCACTTCGTGCAAGAGTGTATTGTCGGACATGAGAGAACGCTGGAAGGCGTCTTCAAATGTTCGGAACTCCATGGCGACGGGTCGTACTATGTCCTCAATGCTTATCATAAAACGGCTGCAAAAGTAGTGTATTTTTTCGGAATAGGCAAGAGGGGACTTGTATGTTTTGTGGAGAAGGAAAAGTGGTTAGTCGTTGTCGGGTAGGATGCGCATTTCGCAGTGGGCGCAATCAAAGATAAGATGGAGTAGTTTGCCCGATTGTGTGCGGAGATAGTAGGGTCCGCTTTCTGCGGGGAGTGGGTGCTGCTTGCGGCAATGATTCATCTCATGCAGAATGCAATACTTGCAGTGCATGAGACTTGCGCCCTTGTCGTGAGAGACTTCGAAAGCAGGCTCGATATCGGTGATGCCACATTGCTGATAGAACGATAGTGCCTTGTGGTTTAGTACATTAAGACGATAGTCGTGGGGGATGTCGGCAGGTAGGGTAGGATGGTTGATGACTCTTTTTGTAAGGCCGATGGACTGCATTGGTGAGTAGGTTGCTATTGCAGGTGTGGCGAGTGTGTCTCTTCGCCATTGCGTTATTATACTGTTTGGTATGAAGGGTACGAAAGATGTGGCAATCTGTATGTTGCGTACTTCATAGATAGTGTCGCCTAACTTCTGCAACTGTTGTCGGATATTGGCTAGTGCTTGCTCGGGTTTATCGGCAGGTGATGCGGTATAATGGAAGGTCTGTTGGTGAGAACCTATTTGTAGTAGGTAGTCGTCGCCTTGCTGTTGAAACAAGACATCAACGGGTAGGCGTCGGCGGGTGCGTGTATGAAGTAGGTTGTCAAGAAACTGTTTATCGAGGTTGCGGTAGATGGGTGTGCCGTTTTGTAGAATAGGCATCTTGTTGGGATAGACACGGTTGCCGACAACTCGGTTGACACTATAGCCTTGATTGCCGAAGGTTAGTCCATCGCCATTATGTAAGTCGGAGGCACTGTTGAGTTCGATGTAATCGTTGGTTTGTCGAATAACCTTGCCAATATATTCGCCAGTTGATTTGGGCGTATCCCAATTGGCAAGTTGTGGCGTCCGACCATGCAGAAAATAATCGACACCTCCACGGTGGAATGTCTTATTGAGGTCGGGTTGGAAGTCGGTATGTACGACACCTTGCGAGGCTTGTATGTAGGGTGAGTCGGGTTCGCTGAACAGTTGGTCAAGTGCTTGTCGGTAGACGGCTACGACATTACGCACATAGTCTTCGCCTTTGAGTCGTCCTTCGATCTTAAGACTTGTGACGCCTGCTTGAAGGAGTTCGCGCAGGTGCTGACTTCTGTCCATATCGTGTAAGGACAATGCATACTTCTGTCTGGCAAGGCAGTGCTTGTCTTTGTCGAGGAGGTCATACTGCATTCGGCATAGTTGCGCACAAGTACCACGGTTGGCACTCCGTCCTTGCAGGGCTTCACTGAGGTAACACTCGCCTGAGTATGAGACACATAACGCACCGTGAACAAAGGCTTCTAACTCAATGTCGGTTTGCTGTCGGATGGCTTTTATCTCTTCGATACCTAACTCCCGTGCTAATACAACACGCTGAAAACCTACCTCTTGCAGCCATTTGACCTTAGCAGGTGTCGTGTTGTTACATTGCGTAGAGGCATGTAGCCGGATAGGCGGAAGGTCGCATTGTAGGAGACCCATGTCTTGGATGATGAGTCCATCGGCACCGGCATGATACATGTCCCATGCAATCTGCTCTGCTTGCAGTAACTCGTCGTCACGAAGTAGAGTATTGAGTGCAACCAATACTTTTGCACCAAACTGGTGGGCATATTGGGCTAAGGTTTGAATGTCCTCGACTGTGTTTCCTGCTGCTTGTCGGGCACCAAAAGCCGGTGCACCAATGTAGACAGCATCAGCGCCAGAGTCAATAGCCGCCATGCCGACAATCTTGTCGCGTGCAGGTGCCAGAAGTTCTATTGGTATTTTATTTGCAGAAGTCACAGAGTGTCCTTATCTTTGCACTGCAAAAATAGGCATACTTTTTTGAACCTGCAAACGATGGAGCCAGTAATACATTATATCGATTGGGAAACGGTTGATTATCAGACTGCTTGGGATAATCAGGAGGCACTGTTTGCCGAAAAGATAGCGGCTAAGATGCGTGGTGAGACACCCGATAATGATTTTATCTTGTGCCAGCATCGACCGGTGTATACCCTTGGTAGGCATGGAAAGGTGGAGAATATGCTGCTGTCGGAGGAGCAGTTAGCACAAGTGGGTGCAACGCTATTACGAGTAGACCGAGGAGGCGATATCACTTTTCATGGTGAGGGGCAATGGACGGGCTATCCGATAATGGATTTGGAGCAGTTCCATCTCGGGCTGAAGAACTATATCAATCTTTTGGAACAACTCATTATCAATGTATTGGCTCGATATGATATACATGGAGAGCGGTTGCAGGGTGCAACGGGTGTATGGATTGAACCGCATACGGCAAGGGCACGGAAGATTTGTGCTATTGGAGTGCGGGCATCGAGGTATGTCACGATGCATGGGTTTGCGTTGAATGTGAATACCGATTTGACTTATTTCTCGTATATCAACCCGTGTGGGTTTACAGATAAGGCAGTGACTTCGATGCAGCAAGAGTGCGGTAAGACGTTGGATATGAACGAAGTGCGTGAGGCACTGTTTTGTGAAGCAGAACATTGCTTTAGGAGTATATAATTAAAGGACGATATGTTTATGAAAAGACGATACATCATTATTTCTCTTCTCTGTATGGCATTGCCTTTGGTGGCACAACAGAGCGCAAAGCGACCGAATGTGACACGGTTGTTGGTGTCGATGGAACGCTTGTGGAAAGCAGACAAGTATTTAGAGTCGATGGATACGGCAACCTATGTGTTGACTATTCAGCCTCAGAGTCATGTGGCATCGGATTTTGTGTATCGTAACTGGGAGAAAATGCAGGAGTATGTAGATGAGCAGTTGCAGGCGTTGCCCGATGAGAATGACTTGGATCAGGCAATGCAGCGGTGTGAGATATATCGGTTGTTGGATGAGATCAATAATCATTTTCAAGATATGCAGTTGCCTCTTAAGGGTACTAATGACCGTTGGGTGTGGCAGCCAGAGGTTAGTTATTATACGGGTCACTACGATGCGGCTCGTACACAAGTGGTTAATCTCTTGAAGGTTAAGGCAGAGTCGGCATTGCTCTCACATGATGCTGAATCGGCTAAGGAGTATTATTCGCTGTTGCTGCATAAGTACTTAGTGACGGATGGTGAGCGCAGTTCGAATAGGGAACAGTTGCTTGAACAGTGCAATGATAGGCTGAGGCTGTATGCAAAGACCGAGAAACTGAACGATGCATTGTTTGCATGGGACTTGCTTCAGTTGTCGCAGACCTTAGAGCCTAATCAGACAGAGATTGAGCAGTTACGACCACAGTTGCAGGAGCATATCTCGGCGTTGTATCTAAAGCGTGCGCAACAGTCGTTGACGGAAGGTGATAGTATTCAAGCATGTGAGTATCAACTCTATGCAGAGGATTGGCAAGTAACTGAAAAAGACTCGGAACGATGAAGAAACTGACAACAGTAGAGATGCATAGGCTCTCGCCCGAGGCGTATAGTGAGGCGGAGAAGATACCATTGGTGGTAGTACTCGATAATGTGCGTAGTCAGCATAATATCGGTGCTGTGTTTCGTACGGCAGATGCTTTTCGGTTGCAAGAGATTATCTTGTGCGGGATAGCGTGCACACCGCCTAATACGGAGATACATAAGACGGCTTTAGGCGCAGAGTTAACGGTAGGTTGGAGTTATTGCAAAGAGACCTTGGATGCTGTGCAACGGCTTCATGATGAGGGGTATACGGTGTTGGCAGTAGAGCAAGCGCATGGCAGTACGATGTTGCAAGACTTCCATGTTCAGCAGGGTAAGAAGTATGCTATTGTGTTAGGACATGAGGTGTTTGGTGTGCAGCAAGAGGTGGTGGATGCAGCAGATGGCTGCTTAGAGATTCCTCAGTATGGCACGAAGCATTCACTCAATGTGAGCGTTACGGCTGGTATTCTTATTTACACTTTGGCAACGCAGATGATTGCCTTGAAAGAACTATAGAATATGGATTGGAAAGAACAGTTATCGAGTCTATTATCTGATATGCCGCAGACAGAACCGATGCATCAAGTAGAGACTCCAAAGGAAGAAAAGGTGTCTCTGCCACGGTTGCGTGTGGAACTAGATAAACGCAAGGGTAAGACGGCTACGCTTATTACAGAACATACTGGAACGGATGAAGAGGTGGCGGCATTGGGTCAGCGATTGCGCAAACAGTTGGCTGTAGGAGGGTCGGTGCGTGATGGTGAGATATTGCTGCAAGGTGATGTACGACAGAAAGCCACTGATTTATTGCTATTGTGGGGATATAAGGTAAAAAGAATAAACTTCTAAAGATGTCGTTTCTGACATCGAACAGATTAAGTATATAATACAATGAAACTATCTATTATTGCCGGGGTTATTGCTCCGCAGACTATTATTGGTGAAGACCTTGATATTGAGTATCTCTTGACGGATTCTCGTGAGTTACATACTGAGCCGAAGCAGACTCTCTTTTTTGCCTTGCATACGGTTAAGGATGATGGGGCACGGTATATTGCAGACCTTTATACGAAAGGCGTTCGTGCTTTTGTATTGAATGATTTGGAGGCAAATAGGCAGTTGGTGCAGCTGATGCACGATGCGGCTTTTCTTTTTGTGCCAGATGCATTGTATGCCCTTCAGGACTTGGCGGCGTATAAACGCAGTTTGTATCATTGTCCAGTTATTGCGATTACGGGTAGTAATGGTAAGACTGTGGTGAAAGAGTGGCTCTATCAGTTACTGAAGGACGATTATCGTATTACCCGTTCGCCTAAGTCGTATAACTCGCAGATAGGTGTGCCGCTATCGGTATGGCAGATGAACGAGAATACGCAACTGGCTATCTTTGAAGCAGGTATCTCGCAGCGTGGTGAGATGGACCGACTGGAGCGTATCATCCGTCCGACTATTGGTGTGGTGACTTATATCGGTGAGGAGCATGGTGAGAACTTTGCTTCGTTGGAGGAGAAAAGGGCAGAGAAGATGCGTCTTTTCCGCCATGCAGAGACGGTGATAGAAGAGCCGTCACATCAGAATGTGCGTACTTGTGCGGCAGTGTTGCGCTATCTTGGTTATGCCGAAGAGTGTATCAATGATATGCTTATGGAGAAGACGCATGAGACGGTTATGGAGATTAACCTTGCTGCCTTGGCATCGAATGTGCGTTATTTTCGTTCGCTGCTTAAACCGGAGACTCGTTTGGTTTGTATGGTGAAGGCCTTTGCTTATGGTACGGGTTATGTGGAGGTGTCAAAGTGTCTGCAAGAGAATCATTTGGCGGATGTATTGGCAGTGGCAGTGTGCGATGAGGCAGTGGAACTGCGTAGAGCAGGTATCACCTTGCCTATGATTATCATGGACCCAGAGGAGACGGCACTCAAGAAGATTATTGAGAATAACCTACAACCGAATATCTATTCGTTTGACTCGTTGCAGCGGTTCATGGAGGTAGCGGCTGCAGAAGGCGTGGAGCATTATCCTATTCATATTAAGATTGACTCGGGTATGCACCGTTTAGGCTTTGAGTGGGACGATATGCAGCAATTGGCGGATATACTCTCTGCACAGAAGGTAGTATCGGTATGCTCGGTGTTCTCGCACTTAGCAGGTGCCGATGAGGAACAGTTTGATGCTTTCACGCATGAGCAGATTGCTCGCTTCACTCGTTGTGCCGATTATTTGAAACAACGATTAGATACACCCGATCATGTCATCTTGCGGCATATCCTTAATTCAGCAGGAATTGAGCGGTTCACGGAGAGCCAGATGGACGGTTGCCGATTGGGTATTGGTATGTACGGCTTCAGTGCTGTGGCAGGTCGTCGGTTGCGCAATGTATGTACACTTCGCACAACGATATTATCGGTTAAGACTGTTTGTGCGGGTGAGAGTATTGGTTATGGACGTCATACCTATCTGGACGAGGATAGACAGGTGGCTGTTATTCCAATAGGTTATGCAGATGGTTTCGATCGTCGTTTCGGCAATCATGGTGGTGAGGTGTTAGTGCGTGGCAAACGCTGTCCGGTGCTGGGTAATGTATGTATGGACTTGGCTATGATTGATGTGACGGGCACGGATGCTAAGCCTGGAGATGCTGCAGTTATCTTTGGTGATGACTTGCCTATTGAGGAACTGGCAACTAAACTGTCGACTATCACTTATGAGATACTAACTTCGGTATCGCAACGCGTGAAGAGGGTGTATGAATGGACAGATTAATTGACAATTAGGCAATTGACAATCTAACAATTAACATGCTTCGTTGGTACAAACAGGTCTAACATTATTGCTGGTTTTCTATTGTCAAAAGATGCCGATTTGTTGAACCTGTAAAATATGCGTATCTTTGCAGCCTCGAAACAATAACAAGAGACACATCTTATGCGCATAATCATCTTAGGTACAGCATATCCTTATCGTGGTGGGTTGGCTGCGTTCAATGAGCGTCTGGCTCGGCAGTTCTTGTCCGAAGGGCACGAGGTGGAGATACTCACGTTTACGATGCAGTATCCTAATTTCCTTTTTCCTGGGAAGACTCAGTATAGCGATGCTCCTGCACCGGAGGACTTGCATATACAGCGTGTGATGAACTCTATCAATCCGTTCTCGTGGATACGGACCGGTCGGATGATACGTCGTATGCATGCCGACTTGCTGATTGTGCCGACATGGATACCCTTGATGACGCCTTGTCTCGGTACTATTGCTCGTATCGCGCGAAGAGGTGGGATACGGGTAGTGTCAATCCTTCATAATGTTATTCCTCACGAACCCAAACCTTGGGACAAACCTTTACTGCGCTATTTTATCCATAGTGTAGACCACTTCGTGGCACTATCGGATAGTGTACGTGATGACTGCCTTGCGCTGCTTGCTAAGGGGCAGAAGAAGTCCGTTATTGTCTCGCCGCATCCTATCTACGACAACTATGGTGAGCCGATGGACTCTCTTGAGGCACGCCAACAGTTGGGGTTGCCTTTGGAGGGTAAGATACTGATGTTCTTTGGGTTTATCCGTGACTATAAGGGGCTCGACTTGCTACTGCAGGCGTATGCAGACCCACGTTTAAAGAACGAGAATGTGCATCTTGTAGTGGCAGGGGAGTTCTATAATAATGCCGATAAGTACTACGCTTTGGAGCAGAGTCTGGGGTTGTTAGGAAGGGTGCTGTGGCATACGAACTTCATACCCGATGAACAGGTGCGTGTCTATTTCTCGGCAGCGGACCTTATTGTGCAACCTTATAAGACGGCTACGCAGAGTGGCGTGACACAGATTGCTTACCATTTCAGTAAGCCAATGCTGGTTACGCATGTCGGAGGATTGGCTGAGATAGTGCCTAATGGTAAGGTGGGGTATGTTACAGAGGTAGACCCAAAGGCTATTGCAGATGCGTTGCTTGACTTCTGCGGACAACCCACGGGACACTTTGCTGCAGGTATTGAGGAAGAGAAGCAAAAGTATGCTTGGTCTAAGATGACGGCAGCGATATTGAATAACTAGTAAGTAGATAATAAAGTACATCATAAAGTAGATTGTTAACTTATGTATAGACATCTTACGCTTGCTGAACAACAGCAGCTTATACAGCAGCAGTGTACTGCTGATTCGTGGGATAATATCCTAGTAGCGGAGGACTTTGATCCGCACTTTGTCAATAACGCCTACTTCTCTGGGCAGATAAAGATGGGGCACTTCCATCGTGAGTTCGACCTTCCTGGTGGGCTCAAGATTCATTCGGGTATATCTCATGCTCGTATTCATAATTGTGTTATTGGTAATGATGTTCATCTTTATAATATCCATAACTATATTGCCAACTACTATATCAGTGACGGCGCATGTATCGAGAACGTGAATGCTATCCTTGTGGATGGCACTTCCAGTTTCGGTAACGGTGTACGTGTGTCGGTCATGAACGAAGGTGGTGGTCGTGAGATACCTATCTTCGATAAACTGAGTGCACCGTTGGCGTATATGCTTACCCTCTATCGGCATCGCCCTAACATGATACAGACTCTTGAGGAACAGATTGACCAGTATGCTGCTGAACAGGCTAGCGATATGGGTTATATCGGCAAAGAGGTTCGTATCCTCAACTGCGGTAGTATCAAGAACGTGCGTGTAGGTGACTATGCCCTTCTTGCAGGAGTATCACGACTCAAGAACGGTTCTATCAACTCGAATGAGTTGGCGCCGGTTAAGATGGGTTCGGGTGTTAAGTGCACCAACTTCATTGTATCCTCGGGTGTGAAGATACTCGACTCTACTATTGTGGATAAGTGCTTCGTGGGACAAGGTTGTATCTTCGACAAGCACTATTCGGCAGAGGAGTCGTTGTTCTTCAGCAACTGCCAAGGAATGCACGGTGAGGCTTGTGCAATCTTTGCCGGTCCATACACCGTTACTCACCATAAGTCGACGCTTCTTATTGCGGGTATGTTCTCGTTCCTTAACGCAGGGTCGGGTAGCAATCAGTCGAACCACATGTATAAGTTGGGTCCGATACATCAAGGCGTGGTAGAGCGTGGCGCAAAGACCACATCCGACAGTTATATGCTGTGGCCATCGAAGGTGGGTGCCTTCTCCTTGGTTATGGGACGCCATACGCACCATGCGGATACCTCAGCACTGCCGTTCTCTTACCTCATTGAGAACAACTCGGAGACCTATCTTGTGCCTGGTGCTAACCTGCGTACGGTGGGCACTATCCGTGATGCACAGAAGTGGCCTAAGCGTGATATGCGTACCGACAAGGAGAAGCTGGACTTCATCAACTATAACCTGCTCTCGCCGTATACGGTGCAGAAGATGTGGCAGGGTCGAGAGATTCTTAATGAGTTGCAAGACCTTAGCGGTAAGAAGACCGACTTCTATGGTTACAATAACTGCAAGATACGCAATACCTCACTGCAGCACGGTATTCAGCTCTATACGATAGGTATTGCTAAGTTCTTGGGTAACTCGCTTATCTCTCGCATAGAGAAGTATGGTGAGATACATACTATGGCAGACCTGCGTGCTGCATTGCGTCCTGATACCATGGTAGGCTTGGGCGACTGGGTAGACCTTGCCGGACTGCTTGCTCCTCGTACGGAGGTGACACGCCTTAGTGAGGACATAGAGAAGCATGCCATTGGTCTTAAGGAGATACAGCAACGCTTTGCGGCGATGGATGCTAACTACTACTCTTACGAGTGGACTTGGGCACTCGACAAACTAGAGCAGATATGGGGTTGCTCTGTAGAGGAAGTGACACTCGAGCAAGTAAAGCGTGTAGTCGATGAGTGGCAAGACTCTGTGATACGCCTTGATAACATGGTCTATGAGGACGCTCGTAAGGAGTTCGATCTCAACAGTCAGACCGGCTTTGGTGTAGACGGTGATGCTAGTCAGCGTCAAGCAGACTTTGAATCAGTTCGTGGTAAGTTCGAGAGCAATGCCTTCGTTATGGAGGTGAAGGAACATATCCACCGTAAGACCGAACTTGGAGCAAGGATGCGTCAACTTCTCGAGGCTATTACTAATTAACAATTAACAATTAGCGATTAACAATTAACAGTGGGGTACCTTGGAATGCTTTCTAAGGTACCTCTTTGTTTTTTCGTCGAGGGTGTTGATTAGTTCTATAGGTTCGACGGAGGTAGTGCCGTTGGTACGGTAAGTAATCTTGAACATATAGGTGCCGGTAGTCTGCTCGGTGGTAAAGCCGGTGCAGCCTACATAGAACACATCTTCATCTTTCAAAGGCGCATCGCTGAGGGCATCGAGAGGAACGGCTACGGTGTTGGTATCGGTGAGGTTGAAGCCCCATTCGTAATTGAGGTTGATAACACCCTCAAACCACACGGCAGATACTACTCCGTCGGTATACAAGGAGTCGCTGGGGTCGATGTCGTAGTAATCGTAGACAGAGGTCTTCTGTATGGCATCCCAAAAGTAAGGATCGGTATTCGATGGAATGATACGGAAGGTGTCGGAGGATGCCATCTCCACCTTGAAGGTAATATCGGAGGTAGGCTGTGCCGTAGTAGTGAACCAGCGTTTGACGAGGGTATGCGATGGTTTGCCTTTCTTGCTTACTCCATAGACAAAGGCGCAATAGTCGGTTTCGGGTTCGAGGTAGGATAGGACTTCCTGCACACTGCCTCGCTCGTAGTATAGTTCCTCGATGGTGGACGGTTCGTAACCTATCTTGACGAGGTATTCGTTTATCTCGTTGACTATCTTTTGCATCTTCTCGTAGTGTTCCTCGATGAACTCTCTATCGTTCTCTACATGCTCCATGTCGGATGCTTTCACTACATCGTACATATAGTAGGCGGCATTGGAGGAGGGTGTTATCTCGACCCATGCTTTGTTGGAGCAGACACGGGTGACAGTGAAGTCGATGTTGCTCTCGTTGAGTTGGTAGTTGGTGCAGGCGGTCAGTAGTCCTGCTGCAAGGCATGCTAATAGGTTTAATCTTTTCATGATAGTGTGTGTTATTGGTTTTTCTTTAGGTCTTTTATCACGGATTTGATGAACACGAGTGCACCTTTCATGTGTGTGCCATAGTGCCCAAAGTTATACTCTACGGAACTGTTCTTCTCTCGGAACTGCCGTTGCATTATCTGTGAGTTGATGAATGGCACGGTGGAGTCGTCCTCGGAGTGGAACATATAGAGCGGTGCTTGTGGTATGAAGTTCTTGGGCACACTATTACTTGCCAGTTCGGCATAGAAGCGTGCCGTCTCTCGGTTGGTTCGGTCGGTACCATTGGCGGTGAGGATATCGCTCAGTTTGTTTACGCCAATGAGAGCGGACATCTGGTTGACGGTGTACCGCTTAGAGTTGATCCATTCGGGATAGTTAGACAGCAGCGGTTCTTTGAAGAAGTACGCCATGTCGAGAGGTTTCTCCATGCCGATGCTCATACCTTGTATGATGAGGGGTATGGCGCAGGGGATACCGGTCTCATCGATCTTGACGCAGTAGTCGTAGGTCTGTGCAATGTCGTAAGGACCAGCGCCAGCGTACACTTTCTTGATGGCGAAGAGGTCTTTGAAGGTCTTGGAGGTCTCCATCTCTCGCATGACATGCATGGTAGCAGCACCACCTTGTGAGTAACCGAGCAGTATGACCGAGTCGGATTGTACCTTTAGTCCTCTTTCGGCAATGAAGGGTCGTATGGCAAGCGCCATGTCAATGACATTATGTGCAGTGACCTCGGCTTGTAGGTAGGGGTGGATACTATCGACTGTCACACCGTAGCCGATATAATCTGCCATGACGACACCGTATCCCATGCCCGCAAAGAGTCCTTCGATGCTGAAGGTCTCGGAGGGTGCTTCAGCATTTGAACCAATGGTGTAGTGGGAGACAATCATGAGGTTCTTGATGACGCCGTTCTCGGGGTAGAAGAACTTACCTGAGACGGTGAGTGAGTCACCATGTACATCGACGCTTCGGTAGGTGCCTGCCACTTGGTGCACTTTATAGGTCAGCATGGCTTCGAGTATACCTCTTGCCATGTCGGTCATGGTGAGGGGGGAGGTGCGGCGTACGACAGCAGCGGTGGTATCCTCGGGTTGCACATCATATTCCTCGATGCGTTCCCAAGGTGCTTCGTCTTGTAGGTCGGACACTTGTTCGTAGGTAGGCACGAAGGCACTGGCTTGCCCACGGTACTTTGTGAAGTCGACATACTCGGGGCTGTTCTGTATGCAAGCCGTAAGCAGGAGGGCTGTGGTGAATATTAGTATTGCTTTATATCTCATAATCGTAAGTATTTAGAATCGGCATCCGATGGATGCTGTGAAGATGCGTGAGTCGAACATATAGATGTAGTTCTTACCCATGAGTGCGCTGAGGCCGCCTATCTCGACGGCACCAAAGACATGTTTCCGCCCCACTTGTACGCCAAGGAGTGTGACCCCGAGGGCAGGTGCGCAGGCGGTGTATCGGCCTTTCATGTCGGTCTCTGTGCCGCCGTTGATGGTGAGACCTATGTTGACTGCCGAATAGAGGTTGACGTAGGGTCGAAAGAAATAGGTGAATCGGACAGAGGGGAGTAGGGCGATGTTGTAGAAGGAGTGTTTGTCGGCTGTGTAGTCGGAGTAGATGTCGGGTCGTTGGTTCCACCACACCTGTTCATAGTCGAGTTGCATACCGACCGAGAGCCACGACTTAAGCGAGCGTTGGTACTCGGCAAAGAGGTGTCCGGTGTAGCGGTAGTTGCCAAGTGTGGGTGTGGAATGATAGACGGCAGTCTCGTAGAGCATGTCGCCCCAGCCGAGTCGTATCTCGTTGGGCTGCTGCATCTGTTCCTCGCGTGTGAGTGACCATGCTAAGGGGGTTAGTGTGGTCAGGAGGATGGTTAGTAGGATGAGTCTTTGTTTCATGGCGCAAAGGTAGTGATTTTTTTTGGTTTATTAGTTAAGAAGTTTAGGAGTTAAGGAGAAGTTTAATTTGTTGAGTTTGGTTTAGGAGTTTAGTTTGTAGGTGTGTTGTTAAAGACAGCAAAAGAGACTGCGTGGCAGTCTCTTTTGTTGTTTTGTATGTGAGTGGCTTTGCTTTGCTAGGCTTTATTTGCTTTGCTTGCTAGGCAACTCGCTTGTGTTTTTTATTTTACAATATTACCGAGGGCGTTGTAGAGGACACCATTTTTCTCGATAACGAGTTGACCATTGACGATGCGCTTAACAGCAGTAGCGTTGCTGTTGATGGCGTCGATAGAAGTCTCTGGGTTTCCACCGTCGACTGGAACGAGTTTGATCTTTATGAAACCACCATCACCATCAGTTTGGTTACTCTCAATAGCCAATAAGTTAGCTGCATTTTGATTTAGTGTAATGGTGATAGAACCACTTTTAACGGTAGCTGTAACGTCTGTGTTCTCTACATTATTTACATACACTTTAATGGCGCGTCCAGTTATATTACCAGATGTGAGAACTACTTCTTTAGCAGCAGGAAGAGCAAAGTAGATTCGTGAACGTCCATCGGAAATACGGCGGTTAGACTCTTCTTCTTTAGCTTTAGCGAACTTCCAACCTTTGCTTGCATCAAATCCATAGGTGCTGAATATATAACTTTCTGTTCCGTCGAAGTCGATCTCTTGATTCGTTGCTATAGAAGCAGGAGTGAGCGCTACTTTGGTAACATTGTATACGAGAGAGGTGAGGTCCGTTTTCGAAGAAACAGTGATTGTAGATTCATCGTCTGCTTTTATATACTCATTGTCAGCAAGCACAGTGATTTCTGAGATAGTAGGAGCGGCAGCGTCTGTGCTCAAGTAAGGAACTTTCACGGTAGCTTCGCTTTCATTAGCAGCGCCCTTTGCCCCGTTGCTGAATACGATGGATGAGATGACCTTAGGATAGGTAGCCTTTGTGAAGTTGATGGTGTAGGTCTTGATGGTTGTACCATCTTGAGCCGTAACGACAACTGTGGCAGATGCAGGGTATGATGTTATTTGTGAGATAACAGGGGTAGCAGTAGCGTCTTCAACGGTAGCAGCAACAACTGGGTATGCTTCTTGGTTATAAGCAACTTGGTAGTTGTAGTTGAAAGAGTCTTTTTTGAAACCACTGATGGTCTTACCGTCAACGGTGAGGTCGCTCAGGAAAGCGTTGGAGCATGGAGTAGCAGCGACGCTGAAGTTGATGGTGTAGGTTTTAGTGGTTGTGCCATCTTCTGCGGTAACAACGATTGTTGCTGCACTGTTTACATCAGCGGCAGGGGTAATAACTGCGTTTGCTTTAGAAGAAGTGCAGACTGCAGCGACTGTTGGAACGGTGGTTGTGCCGTAAGGTAGTTCTACGTTGTAACTCTCGGTTGCAGGGTCGAAGTTCTCGAGTGCTACGCCATCGATGGTGATGGATTTGAGGGTAGCGATGTCTGTGGCCATTATTTCGTATGAACCATTTGTAAGTTCAACTTCGAATGAAGCGATTTTCATTTCTGTGTTATTATCGATGAACTTCAAATAGTATTTGCCATTGATGGTAGAGATATCAGCACTAGTGAATGTATAGGATTGAGGTCCTTTTTTATCTAAATCGGTACCGGCTTTTGACCAAAGGCGTTGATTTACTGTTCCTGCTACATCATTAACATACAATTGCAGAAAACGACTTTCAGAGGAACTTCCCAAAGTCATTGTAATTGTTCCGGCAGCGCTTGCAGATGGAACTTCTATGGCAATTGTGCTTTGACCGCTAGAGGAAAGGTAACCACTCTTACTTACCTTTTGTTTGGATGAAGCGCTGTAAAAATACAAACCATTTTCTGCTACTCCAGATTTAGACGCAACAGCTATATCTTTAGCAGCATCTTTATTGAAAATGAACGACCAAGTACTCTTTGCTCCATCAAGTGTACGTACTGAATAGTTTCCAGTTTCTGTTTCTACTGCCAAAGCGTTGCCAGTGAGCAGTGCAGCGATGGCGAGTGTGAAAAGTTTTAGTTTTTTCATTTTGTTTTGTTTTTTAGTGGTTCGGTTTCCCGAACCTCGGTTAATATAAAGATTGTTATTTGATTTGAGATGTCATTATTTCACGTTGCAAAGATAATGCATAAACGGGAAAAGGTGGTAGAGAAATTGTTTTATATGGTGTAAAAATTGACACTTGGTGGATTTTACAATTTGACGATTGATGATTTGGTTTCGTGCTTGCAGTGTGTGGATTGTTTTTCCTTGCCACTGCGTGGCAGAGAAATAAAAAGAAAGGCCTGCACTATGTGCAAGAGAAATGAAGAGAACTTCTGCTCGCACGGATAGGGCGTTTCTTAACGGACGGCTACTCCGTATTATTTATTGGAAATAAATTTTTTGGTCAAAAAAATATAAAAAATAACTCCATTAAACCTCATTAAAGGTTCATTAAAGGGACAACTTAAAAGAACTTAAACGGACGGCTACTCCGTATTATCATTAATTGGGCATAAAACATCTTGTTTCTTATGGTTGAGAGGCTGTCTAACAAGTATTATTATCCCGCGGGCGAGGCGCCCGCGCCCCCAGCGCGGTATGGTCAAACGGGTCTTGCGGCTCGAACGACATGGGGGCGTGTCGTCTCCACAATCGCAGTATGCCAAATCGAGCCTTGCGGCTCGGGCGACACGAGGGCGTGTTGTCTCCACAATCATAGTCTGGTCAAACGGGTCTTGCGACCCGGACGACACGAGGGCGTGTCGTCTCCACAATCATAGTATGGTCAAACGGGTCTGACGACCCGGGCGACACGAGGGCGTGTCGTCTCCACAATCATAGTATGGTCAAACGGGTCTGACGA